>NZ_JBMDIY010000001.1:0-326718 GCF_057808895.1 Flavobacterium sp. FG68 | reverse complement strand
TCTAAAGTTAAGATTTAGTTCTTAACTAGAACTCCATGCTAAGTTAGCACATCCATTTTTCCAATGATAAATTTTTTAAACATCTCGAATGTAATATCTTATTAGGAATACTATTTTCACTTGCAATTTGTTTCATTGCTTTGAGTATATTATTTCTTGTAAAATCATATAATAATTATTTACGGGGTTTTAATTACCCTAATATTTCCTATTTAAAATCAATTCGAAAATATCAAAAAATTACTATTTCAGATTATAACAATTTAGTTGAAGAGGGGCAAAAAATAACTTTTGAAGATGATTTAATAGATAGGTTAATACGTATAACAGATGAAAACACAAAAATTAACGATACTCGATCATTTGATTTATATGTTTCAAAAACTTTTATAATTTTAACATTGGTTACTTTATTCTTTATATCAACAATTTTAATAATTAAAAATACTCAATTATGCTAGACGACGACGAACCAAGAACACAGCCACTTGAAAGACCATCATTTCCAGAAGATCGAAGAGAAAAATCGGAGGATAATACTCCGCTACCAAGAAATTAATTTTTTTGTTGAAATCTTTTTAAACTTGAACTTATGATTTGTAAAGCAAGCCCGTTTTAAAGACGGGTTTAAATATTGTATAACTGCGCCACGGATCTACTGTCATCTAAAGATGCAATTATAACCATCTTCCTGCTGCTGTTATAAAGCCAAATTGTATATGCAGTATTATATATGTCAAAATTTATAATATACCCTATGTCTCTTCCTAAGTAACCACCAAATTTACAAATGCCCCCCTCTCCTTATTTTTTCCTCTACCCTCCACTTAAATTGAGATAACTTAATCTTTCTCATTTAAAGCAATCATTATAATTTTTTTTCTCTGAGTTTTATTTATAGTATCAATCAAAAATAAAATACATTTAAGAAATCAACATATAATTGGAAGTTTAAGCAAATCAAATTAGATTAATTTACGTTAATAAAGAGAAAAAGGGGTAAAATTGGGGGTAGAATAAAAATAAAAAAGACTTAAAAAACTGAATTTCAGTAATTTAAGCCTTAATGTTGGTGCGGATAATAGGACTCGAACCTACACGCCTTGCGGCACCAGATCCTAAGTCTGGCATGTCTACCAATTTCACCATATCCGCGTAATTGTGGGTGCAAAGATAAGCATACTTTCGAATATTCAAAGAAAAATTTCAAAAAAAATATTAATTCTCTTTTTTGTACTTTTGGTTTTCTATAAAAATTATTTAAATGGAAAATATTAAGTCCTACGTTCAACAACATAAAGATCGGTTTATCAATGAATTGATCGAATTATTAAAGATTCCGTCGGTAAGTGCCGACACTGCATATTCACAAGATGTTATTGATACAGCAGAGGCTGTAAAAGAAAGTTTATCAAAAGCAGGCTGCGATTTAGTTGAAGTTTGCGATACTCCGGGTTATCCAATTATTTATGGAGAAAAAATAATCGACCCAAATCTTCCAACAGTTTTAGTTTACGGACACTACGATGTTCAACCGCCAGATCCATTAGAATTATGGACTTCACCGCCTTTTGAACCCGTTATAAAAACTACAGATATTCACCCAGAAGGCGCAATCTTCGCGCGTGGAGCGTGTGACGACAAAGGTCAGATGTACATGCACGTAAAAGCGCTTGAATATATGGTGCAAACTAATAATTTGCCTTGTAACGTTAAATTCATGATCGAAGGTGAAGAAGAAGTTGGTTCGGCAAGTTTGGCTTGGTTTGTAGAACGCAATCAGGAAAAACTGAAAAACGACGTTATCTTGATTTCAGATACGGGAATGATTTCTAACCAACAACCATCAATCACGACAGGTTTAAGAGGTTTGAGTTATGTTGAGGTTGAAGTTACAGGTCCAAACCGCGATTTGCATTCTGGTTTATATGGAGGTGCTGTGGCGAACCCAATTAATATTTTGGCAAAAATGATCGCTTCTCTTCATGACGAAGACAATCATATTACGATTCCGGAATTCTATGATAAAGTTCAGGAATTATCTGCAGAAGAAAGAGCTGAAATGGCAAAAGCGCCTTTTAGTTTAGAAAAATATAAGAATGCTTTAAACATCGCAGATGTTTACGGCGAAAAAGGTTATGTAACTAACGAGCGCAACTCCATCCGTCCAACATTAGACGTAAACGGAATTTGGGGCGGTTACACTGGCGAAGGTGCTAAAACGGTTATTGCGAGTAAAGCTTTTGCTAAAATCTCAATGCGTTTGGTTCCAAATCAGGATTGGGTTGAAATTACAGAACTTTTTACAAAACATTTTACAAGTATTGCTCCGGCCGGAGTTACGGTAAAAGTGACGCCTCACCACGGTGGACAAGGTTACGTTACGCCAATTGACAGCATTGGATATCAGGCTGCCAATAAAGCGTATACAGAAACGTTTGGGGTTCCGGCAATTCCGGTTCGTTCTGGCGGAAGTATTCCAATTGTGGCTTTGTTTGAGAAAGAACTAAAAAGCAAAACGATTTTGATGGGATTTGGTTTGGACAGCGATGCAATTCACTCGCCAAATGAACATTTCGGAATCTTTAATTACTTGAAAGGAATTGAAACTATTCCGTTGTTTTATAAGTATTTTGTGGAATTGAGTAAATAAGGTGTTTTTGCCGCGAAGGCGCTAAGACACTAAGATTTTTTTAGATATAGAATCCGTTCAGAAATGAGCGGATTTTTTTTTGGAAAGAAACAAAGATTTTTTGAATTGCCTCCAGTTTTAGCTGGAGGTTTTAAAAGAGATTAGCATTGGCTTTAGCCGAACTATTAGGGATTTTGTTTTAATTAAATACAATACAAATTTGGCTAAAGCCTTTTCTCTTGAGTTCCTTCTACACCTCCAGCTAAAGCTGGAGGCAATTAAAAAAAATGTCCTTAAAGCTTTGTTTTTGTGTGACTTAAAATAAATTTTTCCTAAATAAATTTGCATATTAAAATTTTAACTCTACATTTGTAGAATAAAATCTATAAATGTAGAACGATAAAGAATTGTTTAAACCCTAAAAGAAAAAACTTAGAAACTTAGCAACTCAGAATCTTAGACCTTAAAAATATGCAGCTATCAAACTCAGAAGAACAATTAATGGAACATCTTTGGAAGCTTGAAAAGGCTTTTATGAAAGATTTACTGGAAGCGTATCCAAAACCAAAACCGGCAACAACAACCGTAGCAACGCTTTTAAAACGAATGATCGACAAAAAATTTGTTGCTTATAATGAATTTGGAAATTCGAGAGAATATTATCCTTTGGTTAAAAAAACGGATTATTTCTCAAAACATGTAAAAGGACTTATTAGCAATTTCTTTAATAATTCGGCTTCACAATTTGCTTCTTTTTTTACGACCGAAACCAATTTGTCGGCTTCAGAATTAGAAGATCTTAGGAAAATAATAGATTCAGAAATTCAAAAAAAGAAAAAATGACAGACTTTCTAATAAAATCGACAGTTAGTTTAAGCGTTCTTTTGGTTGTATATCTTTTGCTCTTGCAAAAAGAAAAAATGTTTCGCTTCAACAGGTATTTTTTATTAGTCAGTTTATTGTTTTCAATAGTGGTTCCTTTTATGTCTTTTGAAATTCAACAAGATATTCCTATTGTGTACAATAATGCAATTCCGTTTTCGACTAATACAGGCCATCTTCCAATTCAAACAGAATTGATAGATATAAACAAAGATGAACAAACCAATTACTGGCTTTCTCTATTATGGATAATTTATGGCTTAATTACTTTAATACTAAGTTATCGGTTTGTTCAAAATATTTATAAAATCACATCTAAGGCTAAAGTATCTAAAATCATTGTGTATCAAAACATAAGAATGGTTTTACTCTTAGAGAAAACATTGCCTTATTCGTTTTGGAATTCCATTTACATGAATCAAAATGATTTTGAAAATGGACTAATAGAACAAGAATTGTTTACGCATGAAATTGCCCATGTAAAGCAAAAACATACTCTTGATGTGATTTTTATAGAAGTTTTGAAAACGTTATTTTGGTTCAATCCTATCTTTATTTTTTACAAAAAAGCCATTCAGCTTAATCATGAGTTTTTGGCAGATGAAAATGTAATAGCAGCACATAATGATGTTTATTTATATCAGAACCTTTTGCTCAACAAATTCAACATTTCCAAACCCATTTATTTGACTAGTAATTTAAATTTTTTATCAACAAAAAAACGACTTATTATGATGACAAAAATCACTTCAAAAACAAAAGATCTAATGATGCAGTCTTTAGCTGTTTTTGGCCTTTTAACAATCTTTTTGATATTAGCTTTTAAACCATTGCCATTGAGCAGTAAAAAAACGATAGTAATTGATGCCGGACATGGAGGAGAAGATATTGGAGCGCAGATTGGTTCCGGGCAAGAAAAGAAAATTGTAGAAAATATTGCAAATAAAATAAAGCTATTAAATGGTAAAGATGAAATTGAAATTATTTTGCTTAGAAAAGATGACAGCTTTATTGAATTAAGCGAAAGAGTATCGAAAATAAACAAAATAAACCCAAGTTTGGTCATTTCTTTGCATGTAAATAGTTCAGAAAATTTGAATGAAAATGGGGTAAATGCGTATGTTTCAAAACAAAATGGTTTTTATGAAGAATCAAAGGAAAAGGCTGAAAATTTAGTTGATAAAATCTCAAATGGAAAACTTGCCAAAGGTGAGGTTAAAGATGCAAATTACTTTGTGCTTAAAAACTCAAAATGTCCTGCATTATTAGTAGAAATTGGCTATTTGACAAATGAAAATGATAGAAATTATCTGATTAGCGAAAATGGACAAAATGAAATTGCAAATAAAATCATAGAATTTATAAAAATCTAAACGTTTGTCAAGAAGCCTATAGCGCTGTCCCTTTAAGTCTAAAAAATAAAAAAATCCGCTTTCAGAAAAATCTGGAAGCGGAAAAATAAACTAAAAAAAATTCTAAAAATAAAAAGTGAGATCAGGATTAAAATAAATCCGGATTGTATCCAAAATAAGGTACGCCTTGTTCGTTAAAAATAACGCCGTACTCTTCTAATTCCTTTAATATTGGTTCGTAAACTTCTTTTTTTATCGGAAGCTGAACGCCCGGAGTTGTAATTTTTCCATTTAAAATCAGCAAAGTTGCCATCGCAACCGGAAGTCCGACTGTTTTTGCCATCGCCGTATAAGTTTGATCGTCGCCAATACAAACCATTTTTGAATCGATTTGTTTTTTATCGCCGTTTAATTCATAACCAAATTTATGATACATCACGATCATATCTTTATCATCTGGTTCAAGCGCCCAGCTGTCGGTTAAGATTTTTTCTAAAATTTGAGCCGGAGTAGCATTTGGCAGGTTTACTTTTTTGTTTGGGTTAAATAAATCCAATTCTAAAAGCTTATCCCACATAATATCGTCCTGATCAATTTTAAGGATAAAACGTGTCTTAATTTCAACAGAATCTGTTGGATGATACGGAAGAAAGGAATTCATAAATTGACGATAGCTCATGTTTTCAGAATCTTCGATAACATAACTGTCATCCGTCATTCCGAGCTGCACGAACATATTCCACGCTTTCGAAAAACCAACTCTTCTAATTGTTCCTCTATATAAGGTCAGGACATCATCAAGTCCGTAAATTGATCTGTATTTAAGCGAATCACGGTTGGAGTAGGCTTCAAATTTTCCGTAACCTTCGACTTCAAGAAATTCTGTCCGGCGAAATAATGCGCTGTACGGAATATATTTATAAGTGCCTTCCTGAATAAATTTTGCTGCTCCGCCTTGTCCGGCCAAAACCACATTTCGAGGCGCCCAGGTAAATTTATAATTCCATAAATTATTATCAGATTCGGGAGCGACTAAACCGCCGCAAAACGATTCAAACAAAAGCATTTTACCGCCTTTTGATGTGATTTCGTCAATAACTTTCATGGCGCTCATGTGGTCGATTCCCGGATCAAGACCAATTTCGTTCATGAAAATCAGGTTGTTCTTTTTCGCTTCTTCATCAAGAGCCTGCATCGCATCACTTATATAAGATGCGGTTACAAGATGTTTTTTAAACTGCAGACAATCTTTTGCGATTTCGATATGTAAATGTGCCGGAAGCATCGAAATTACAATCGAAGCTTTTTCAATAGCGACACGTCTTTCTTCGGTATTAAAAATATCTAAAGCAATTGGAGTTGCATTTGGATGCTTTTGTGTTTTTTTCTCGGCTAAAGCCAAAGACAAATCGGCAACAACAAGATGCAGGTTTTCGGTTTCTGATTTTGCAAGTAAGTAACGAATCAGCGAAGATGCTGATCTGCCGGCTCCAATTATTAAAACGCTTCTCATAACTCTAATATTTAACACAAACATATTAAAATGTTATAAATATAACAAATATAATTTCAAAAATGATAATTATTTAATTCGTAAATCGAACAAAAAAGTCATTTTAAGAGCTGAAATATTTTAAAAACTAAAATGAATATTGAATAGGATGAAGTATTTTTGTTTGAAATTAAAAATCTGGAAAATATGAAAAGAAGAATAGTTTTAACTGGAGCCTTTATAGGAATGTTAGCCATTATTTTTGGTGCTTTTGGAGCGCATTTGCTAAAGAAATATCTGGCTGTCGAAGAGTTAAACACTTTTGAAGTTGGTGTTCGTTACCAAATGTACCACGCTCTTTTTTTACTTTTTCTTTCAACCAGAAAAGACATCGCCGAAAAAACCTTAAAAACAATCTACAATTTAGTTGTTGCCGGTGTTGTTCTCTTTAGCGGATCTATTTATTTATTAGCTACTAAAAGTCTTACAGTTTTTGATTCTAAAATTATCGTATTCGCAACACCTTTGGGCGGATTCTTATTAATTATTGGCTGGGCGGTATTATTTCTTACTATTTTGAGGAAAAAATCATAAAATCCAGAAAAAAAAATTCTGTGTAAAAATTAATCTTTAATTTTGTCTCATAATTAACATATAACGTTACTTATGTGAATTTTTAATACTTTTTGTCTCCTTTGATAAAAAATATAACAATTTGCAAACTTGGACTTTACGTTTAAGAATAAGTAAAATTATATTTTGTTGCACCAAAAAATAACATACAACACAACATTAAATTTATGGACAATAACACACTTTTCGCGCAATCGATTTCGTTAAAAGAATTAGGAATAGAAAATGCAACGGTTCGTTACCAGTTATCAGCAGATGAACTGCATGCAATAACTGTGCAGTCAGGACAAGGTGTTGAGGCCTCTACAGGTGCTTTGGCAATTAATACAGGTGAATTTACAGGACGTTCTCCACAAGATCGTTTTATTGTAAAAGACAGCATTACAGAAGATAAAGTATGGTGGGGAAATGTAAATATTCCGTTTTCACCAGAAGCTTTTGAGAAATTATATAATAAGGTAACCAAGTTTTTATCTGACAAAGAGGTTTTTGTTCGTGATGCTTACGTGTGTTCAGATCCAAATTATAGACTAAACGTTCGTGTTGTTACCGAAACAGCCTGGTCAAATTTGTTCTGTTATAATATGTTTTTGCGTCCGGAAGAAGCTGAACTGGCAAACTTTACTCCAGAATGGACTGTAGTTTGTGCTCCAAGTTTTATGGCAGATCCTGCTGTAGACGGAACACGTCAGTCTAACTTTGCTATTTTAGATTTTACTAAAAAAGTAGCTTTAATTGGCGGAACGGGTTATACAGGAGAAATGAAAAAAGGAATTTTCTCTGCCTTAAACTTCATTTTACCGGTTTTTGAAAATACATTACCAATGCATTGTAGCGCTAATGTTGGTAAAAACGGAGATACAGCCATTTTCTTCGGATTATCAGGAACAGGAAAAACAACTTTATCTGCAGATCCGGAACGTAAATTAATCGGAGACGATGAACACGGATGGACTGGTGAAAATACTGTTTTCAACTTTGAAGGCGGATGCTACGCTAAAGTAATCAACTTAACAGAAGAAAACGAACCGGACATTTACAGAGCAATCAAAAAAGGTGCGCTTTTAGAAAATGTGGTTTTTAAAGCAGGAACTAAAGAAGTGGATTATGATGATGTTTCGATCACTCAAAACACTCGTGTAAGTTACCCAATAACACATATTGACAATATTCAGCCGGGTTCTATTGGTCATAACCCAAAAAATATATTTTTCCTTACAGCAGATTCTTTCGGAATTCTGCCTCCAATTTCAAGATTAACTCCAGGGCAGGCTGCTTACCATTTTATTTCTGGATATACAGCAAAAGTTGCCGGAACTGAGGCTGGAGTTACAGAACCACAGCCTAATTTCTCTGCTTGTTTTGGAGCGCCTTTTATGCCTTTACATCCAACAAAATATGCTGAAATGTTAAGCAAAAAAATGAAAGATGCTGATGTAAAAGTTTGGTTAATCAACACAGGATGGACTGGCGGTGCATACGGAACAGGAAGCCGTATGAAACTAAAATATACTCGCGCCATGATTACAGCTGCATTAAACGGAGAACTGGATAATGTAGAATACAAAAATCACGCAGTATTTGGAATTGCAAAACCACAATCTTGTCCAAACGTTCCAGAGGAAATTTTAAATCCTAGAAATACGTGGGAAGACAAAGATTTATACGATAAAAAAGCGCTGGAATTAGCTCAGAAATTCAAAGCTAATTTTGCCAAGTTTGAAGAGTTTGCAAATGCTGAAATCTTAGCAGGCGCACCGATTACAGAATAAGAGGAATTATTTAATTCAAATTAAAAAAGCTGTTCAGTTATGAACAGCTTTTTTTTAGTATTCAGTGTTCAGATTTTTTAGTGTTCAGTCACGGTACGGTTGCAATGTCACTCTGAGCGAAGTCGAAGAGCTTTTGCGTTTCGAGGGCTTCGACTTCGCTCAGCCTGACATTTAGTTTTCAGTCGCAGTTTCCAGTCTCAGTAAAAACTGAAAACTGCGACTGTGACTGAAAACTTATTTTTTAGATTCATCAATACGTTTCTGGATTAAATCCCACGCATAATAATGAAACGTCATTCCATTGCTCATGGCTACGAAAAGTCCGTTTTTGTATTTTGGACCTAAATTTACGCTTGTAACATCGGCACCATCACATTCCACTGTTGACGTTGGAACTTCTGCCAATAAAGTGTGCTTGTTTGGATTTCCTTTTGCGCCTTCTCTCGGATAAACCATAAAAGAATTTGCCTGTTGGTTTGAAACTAAAATATATCCTGTAGAATCTGTTTTTTTGTAAATCGCGATTCCTTCGTGATCTGCTTTAAAATCTTTTTGACCAAAGAAAGCCAATTCTTTATTATCATTTAAAGCCGGATCAGCTTTGTGTTTTCTAATGCCGACTTGTTCGTCGCAATAGTAAACAAAACCTAATTCGTTGTCAACAGCAATTGCTTCAATTTCTTTTTTACCGCTGTAAGTTCCAAATTTACGAACCACTTTTGCAGCAGCAAATTTTCCGTTTCCAGAAAGTTCATACTGCCATAAATAACTTCCAGTCGGACCCGTTTTTCTTCCTACAATAGCAAAAATCTTCTGATCGCTTGGACGTGTATATAAAGAAACTCCCATTGGATCTCTTTCTGTTTCGCCTTCAAAAACTGGAATTCCGCCATTATCAATTGGTTCTAAATCAGGTAAACTGAAAATTCTTATTTTGTTGGTTTCACGTTCAGTAGTAACTGCAATATCTACTTTTTTTCCGTCGATGATTAATCCGTAAGCGATATCAACATTATTTGGACGTTGTAAAACAATTGATTTTTTAAGGATTTTTCCATTCAAATCAAAAGCATACAAACCACCGTCGGTATCTTTATCCGTTCCCACAATAATACTTTTTGTTGCATCGGCTGGGTTAATCCATATAGAAGGATCGTCTGTATCGTGAGGCAAAGTTTCGGTAACCGTTGTTGGTTTTACCGCATTTGGTTGAATTTGCGCTAATTTATCGTCTTTACAAGCTGTAAATGAAAGGCTCAAAAATAAAAAAGCAAGTATAGATTTGTTTTTCATTAGGTGTTTTATTTTAAATGAAATTAGACAGAACGGTAAAGTCCTGTCTAATTTAAGAAATTTATAAATGGATTATTACAAGTCTAATTTCAATCCAAAATTGTAACGAGCCTGGTAATATTCTACTTGTTTTGTATGCGTTTCAATTCCTTGGTAGTAACGCAATGGCTGATTTGTTAAGTTATTAGCTTCGGCAAAAAGACGAAGTTTTGGCGTAATCTTGAAAGCAGCATTGGCATCTAAGAAAAACTGTTTGTCGTAATAACTGTCTTTATACGATTCTGAACCTAATTCATCTAAATAATCAGAAGTAAAGTTGGTTGAAATTCTTGCAGAAAAACGTTTGTTTTCCCAAGATAAAGATCCGTTAAACATATGTGGAGTAGTTCCCGGAAGGCTGATATCTTTTCTTTCGTTTCCATCTTCATCGGCAATTCCTTTTGCTTTAGATTTTGTGTACGTATAGTTTAAATAAACTGCAAAACCTTTTAAGAATTGACCCGGAAGAAAATCTAACTGACGTTGAAATGCGACTTCAAATCCGTAAACATCAACTGTATCACCATTTCGAGATTGTAAAAATGACCAGTTTTCACCCACCGGAATTGGGTTTGTCTGATTAGGGAAATCATTTGCAAATTTCACACTGTCGTATTCATTATCACTGTAGTTGTAAATGAAATCATTTAATCTTTTGTAGAAAACACCTCCGGAAATTAAACCAACAGATTTGAAATAATTCTCGGCCATGAAATCATAATTATATGAGTATGTTGCATCAAGATCTGGATTTCCGGCTGTAATTTCTTTATCTGAAGCGATATTGTTTACATAAGGTGCTAATGCATAATAGTTTGGTCTTGCTAAAGCGGTAGTTGCTGCAGCTCTTAAAACTAAATCCTTAGTAGCATTATATTGAAAAGAAATACTTGGCAGTAAATTTGTGTAAGAGTTTGTCGTGTTGATTTTGCTTTCTAATTCTTCTTCATCCAAAACACGGTTTCCAGTATAATCAATATGTGTATTTTCCATACGGAAACCTAAAACCATAGAAAGTTTGTCGTTAAAATCCTGATCCCATCTTACGTAAGCAGCATAAATACTTTCTTTTGCATTATAGTTTACCGCTAAAAATTCTGATGGATCTGATTCTTTATCAAATAAAGCTGGATTGTTTAAATCAAGATTTCCTAAGAAATTTGCCGAAGCAAAAGTTCCCGGTACATATTTAGTTCCCGGATTGAAATTTTTACCATCAAAAGTAGTTGTCGAAATTTCAGATAATAAATCCATTCCGTCATTAATTGGTTCGTAAGTAAAGAAAGTATTGTTTCTTTCTTTTTCTTTCAAACGAAGTCTAAGACCCGTTCTCAATCTTCCTTTTTGAGCTGGAATAATCGTAAAAGGAAAACGGATATTAACTTTTGCACCAAATTCACTTTCGCTTGTTTCATCTGTATTTTCAGAAACCGAATCAAATTCAAATTGATCTAAAGCTTCTCCAGTTGTTGTAACCAATGGGAATTTTAAATCAGAAAAATTTTCAGTCATTTGTAAACCTGTCTGACGATATTCGATATAACGCTCTCCCGGACGATATTCTCTAGCTTTCGCATAATTTGCAGACCAGTCTAAATCTAAACTGGAATTGATTAAATGCTCTCCGCGAAGAGAATAATTCTGCACTCTTTGATCTTCTAATCTTCTGTTTTTGTTTCTGCTATTATCTAAACCACCTTTTGTCTGACGTTTTACACGGCCTTCAAAACCTGTAATTTGTTCACCATTATAAATAGGTTCGATATCATCATAAGTCGTTCTAAAACGGTTTTCTCTATCGTCTCTCCAGTTGTAAATGGCATTAGCAAAAATGGTATTGTTTTCATTAAATTTATAATCTAAAGCAATTGATCCGCTGCGGCGAATACGCTGTACATCATATTTTCTAATTTCTGAAGCTTGTAAATATTCATTTCCAAAATCATCTTTTACCCATTCGTTTTCTACGTTATCAGATCCGTAATCAACATTGTTATAAGAACCGCTGAAAACAGCTCCTAATTTATTATCGAAAAAACGATTTCCGTATACAAAACCTGCTGTATAACTTGCATGTTCACGTATTGGTAAATACCCCCCCGCAAGCGTTGCAGAAATTCTTTCTCCATTTGGAGTTGCTCTTGTAATCAAGTTTACAGAACCTCCAATAGCGTCAGCATCCATATCTGAAGTCAAAGTTTTGTTTACTTCAATAGTAGAAATCATATCAGATGGAATTAAATCCATTTGTACATTTCTGTTATCTCCTTCTGCAGAAGGAATTCTATCACCATTTAAAGTAACCGAGTTTAAAGACGGAGCCAAACCTCTAATAATAATATTACGGGCTTCACCCTGGTCATTTTGCATTGTAATACCCGGAACACGTTTTAAAGCGTCTCCAACATTGGCATCTGGAAAACGCCCCATTTGGTCTGACGAAATTACGTTTCCGATATTTTTATTGTTTTTTTGCTGATTCAGCGCTTTTGCCTGACCTTTTAAGATATCTCCAACAACAACTTCATTCAGCTCTGTTCCAGAAGTTTTAAGAGCGAAATCTAAAACATTGTTTTTGCTTTGTTCAACAGTAATTTCATGAGTTATAGAAGTATATCCAATATATTTTACTTCAACTTTATAAGTCCCTGCATTAATATTTAATAATTCAAAACGGCCGTTGTAGTCAGAAATCGTGTATTTGTTTTCTCCAACAATCTGGACCATCGCTCCCGGAAGCGGAAGTTTGTCGTCTGCATCCAGCACTTTTCCGGAAATTATCGCTTTTTGCGCATAACCCGAAACGGCTAAAAATAAGAACATTAGTAATAAATTGATTTTTTTCATTGTGTGTTTAGTTTGATTCTTTGCGAAACTAGACTCTTAATATTACTAAAACCCTTTAAAAAAATTAACATAGTGTTATGATTAGTCAGTTATTCCTTATTCTTATTAATGTTTAACTAACATTTATGTCTCAAATAATTGATTTGCAGCTAAAAACAAATCGATATTTTGAACGTAATTGAAAATTTGGCGTTAAATTTGCCGTATCAATCACAATCAAAAATCATCAATCATGTTAAAACAATTTTTTATCCTTTGTTCCGGTGCCGACCGAGATTTATTAGAAGGATGTTCAGAAGGCGAACAAACCAAATATGTTGGTATTGGTGCCACCGTATTCTTTACCGCTGTAATGGCGTTTTTAGCCAGTTCTTATGCACTTTTTACCGTTTTTGACTCTATTTATCCGGCTTTAATTTTTGGGTTTGTTTGGAGTTTATTGATTTTTAATTTAGACCGATTTATCGTTTCTACAATTAAAAAAAGAGACCGCTTTATGGATGAATTTCTGCAAGCGACTCCGCGTATTATGCTGGCAATTATTATTGCTATTGTAATTTCGAAACCTCTAGAAATTAAAATTTTCGAAAAAGAAATCAATACCGTTTTATTGAAAGAGAAAAACGAAATGGAATTGGCCAATAAAAAGCAAATTGGAACTTATTTCAAAACAGATTTAGATAAAAATAAGGCTGAAATTGCAGCTTTAAAAGCAGATATCGTAAAGAAAGAAAAAGAAGTAAACGCTCTTTATTCGACTTATATTACAGAAGCTGAAGGAACTGCCGGAACTAAAAAACTAGGAAAAGGCCCGGTTTATAAAGAAAAACGCGAAAAACACGATGCGTCTTTAAAAGAATTTGAAACGCTGAAAAAGACAAACGAAGCTAAAATTGCCGAAAAAGAAAAAGCAGGCAAACAACTTCAAGCAGATTTAGATAAAAAAGTTTCGCAGACACAGCCAATTATTGAAGGTTTTGACGGATTAATGGCGCGTATCAATGCGTTAAATAAACTGCCGTGGCTTCCGTCATTTTTTATAATGTTGTTGTTTTTAGCAATCGAAACGTCTCCAATTATTGCCAAATTATTAGCACCAAAAGGAGAATTCGACTTTAAACAAGAAGAAGCCGAAACAGCAATGAAAGCTACTTTGGAACAAAATAAATACCAACGTGAATTATTAATGAAAACAAGTGCAGAAATGCATGACAGAGTATACGCTGATATTGCCGAAGATAAAGGCTTGTATGATTTACAGCGAAAAAATGCAAAGGAGTTATTAGAACTGCAATCGCATAACTTTTTAGACAAACAGAAAGCAACTTTATAGGTTCAAAGCACAAAGTTTCTAAGTACAAAGTTAAATACAAAGCCCGAAATAGAATCTCTATTTCGGGCTTTTCTATTTAGCTCAAAGTCAAAAAAACTTTGCACTTTGTACTTTTAAAATTACATATAACTTAAAATCTCTTTTTTATAAGCATCATATTCTCCCTGCATGATTAAACCATTGTCAAGAAGTTTTTTGTAATTCTGTAATTTGTCAAAAAGTTCTTCTTTAGATAATTCACTTAATTTACGATCTCCGGTTGAAGGCTGTGCTGGCTGAATTGGTTCAAAAGTTTCAGTATATACTGGCGCTGCTGGTAAAATTTCAGCAAAGTTGGTTACTTCTTCAGTTTCAACTTCTTCAACCTCTTCTGTTTCCTCTTCAAAAACAGGTTCAACAACTTCCTGAACTGGTGCTCCTGCAGAAACTGGATTTTTCAATAAATCCAATTGTTCTTTAGCGTAAGTATAAATTTTTCTAGCCTGGATTTTCGGAATATAATCAATAGAAACAGCTAAATCTGTTTTTGTACCAAATGAAAATTCAGAACCTAAGATATTTTCTTTTACAAAAGTACTTGCAATATCATCCCAAGTATAATCTGTAAAATCCATAGAAAGACCTAAATTTTTAGGTTTACAGATAATGATACGTTTGTTTGTTAATACAATACTATCAGGAAAAACAGTAATTGCAGGTTTTTTTTGCACTGCGATGTATCCAACTTCTTCGCCTTTCATCAATAAATCGTTGAGTTTTGAAGTGATTTTTTCAATCGCTTTTGGATCTTGTTCTTCGTTTAGAAATTTTTTAAATTGTTCTTTCATGGTTGTATAAGTTGCTAAGTTATATAGTAACTAAGTTGCTAAGTTTTTTTTCTTACCGTGCAAATGTAATGCCTAATTTTCTAATTCGATAATTTCATTCTGAATTTTCTTTGTCAAACTTTTGAAAACCAATTCATACGAATGATCTATCAATTCTTTGACAAATTTATCAGGAAGATTTCCGTTTAATGCAACCGTATTCCAATGCACTTTACTCATATGAAATCCCGGTTTTATCTCATCATATTCAGCTCTGAGTTCCTGTGCGCGGTCTGGATCACATTTTAAATTCACCGAAGCTTCATTTTTTTCCCATTGAGATAAAGAAGATAAAGCAAACATTTTACCGCCTACTTTAAAAACCAAAGTATCTTCATCAAAAGGAAAATGTTCGCTTGCGCCTTTTTTTGAAAGACAATATTCGTAAAACGTTTCTAAATTCATATCATTTATTATTTACCAATTTCACCTAAATGTGTGTATTTAAAACCCTTTTCATATTTTAAACCGTAACCAAAAATACGATCCATTGCCGAATGTGAAAATAAAATAATTCCGGCTAATTGTACACTTTCAACATTTAAATAATATCCTAAACCATAAATTAAAAGCGCAATTCCTTTATGATGAAAGAGATTATAGAGAAATGCGCCAATTTTATTCCCGAAAGCATATCCAATCATGGATAAATCTGGAGCTAAAATTAAAACCAAAAACCACCACCATTCATAATTCAAACGGTTAAAAAGAAATATTCCCAGAATAAGTAAAGCTGTTTCTTCGAGTTTAATAATTGTGTTCATCATACTATTTTTTCCATCATTTTTTCTGGATGATTCAGTTTTGTAAATCCAAATTTCTCGTATAAAAAGTGAGCGTCACTTGTCGCCAATCTCCAAATTTTGACATCTTTAAGCTGAGGTTCGTTCATCATCGTTTCAATTAAAATCGACGAATATCCTTTTCCTCGATGTTCTTCGGTTATAAAAACATCCATTAAATAAGCAAAAACAACATAATCGGTAATCACACGTGCAAAGCCAATTTGCTTGTCGTTTAAATAAATTCCAAAACAAATTGAAGCATCAATTGTTGTCTGCACTTCTTCAATAGTTCGTCCCGCTGCCCAATAAATATCTTTTAAAAAGTTTTGTATAAACGGAACGTCAAGTTTGGTTTTATCTGTTGAGACACTAATCATAGTTTATTTTTTTTTGCCACGAATTTCACGAATTTTCTCTAATTTCTTTTTTTTTATCTGCCACAGATTAAAAAGATTTACACAGATTTAATCATTTTTAATCCTTTAATCTGTGGCAAAAAAAGCAGGATTAATTCGTGAAAATTTGTGAAATTGCTTCGCCTGTTCGCTATCGCTCGGGTCGTGGCAAACTTTTAAATCTTATATAAAATAGGTTTTGATGGGCTTGCATCGTTTTCAAACGAAGCGATTTGCAGGTTTAGTATGTAATTTCCATCTTCAATTTCGTCTGGAACATAAATCATTTCGGTAATTGTCGCATTCAATCTTGCATCATTATTTAGATTATGCGTGTCTTTTACATTCCAAAACGCTTTATGTGCTAATAATTTACCTTCGTCATGCTCTTTATCAACACTTGGCAAATCGATCAATAAATGCTGAATTTCGCTTTCGCGGATGAAAATCGCAGCTTCTTCAGACAAATAAGGCGGATTTGTATTCGAATATTTTCTTGATTTTTTATCTTTTTGATTTGGTATTGTCCTAATAATTAAAGCCTCGTTTGTCACGCTGAGCGAAGTCGAAGCGCTCAACGCTTTTTGAACTTGCTCTTTTGTAATCACAAAATCATCTCCAATTTTTTCAGGCTCAACCGTAATCAACTTAGCAAAAAAGAAAAACTTTTTAAGCGATTTATTAATGCTGAAAAAATCATTCGTAATATGTCCCAAACATTCCGTGTGCGTTCCATGCCCATGCGGATTGAAGAAGATATTGTTAAAATTCGTAGATGATTTTCCTTCAGAAACTTTCCCAACCCAATCGCCAAAAACTACTGGTTCAATAACCGGTTTTTCGATATACCAGGCAATTGGGTTTTCGTCTGTATTTGTTAAAGGGATAGAGATATCAATAGGTTTTGATAAGTCAATTTCGAAGTTGTTAATTTTGGCTAACACAAGTTTAGGTTTTATGCCGCAAAGACGCTAAGTCACAAAGTTTAATTGATTTGCGCCTTTGTGCCTTCGTGGCTAATTTTAGTCTTCCAAATTTAAATAAAACAGATCACTTGCAATTCCATCCGTTAAAAATTTTCCCTTTGGAGTTGGTTTTAGAATGTTATTTTCAATTGAAAGTAATTCGTCGTTTAAAAATTTTTGAGATTGTTTTTTCAGATAATTCAAATATTCCAAACCAAATTCATTCTCAATTCTTTCTAAAGAAACGCCCCAAATCGTTCGTAAACCCGTCATGATATATTCATTATAACGATCTGAAATAGTCAGGATTTCCGTTTCAATTGGAAGTTCATCATTTTGAATTGCTTTTAAATACAACGAATTATTAGCAATATTCCAGCCTCTTTTTATGCCGTCATAACTATGAGCTGAAGGTCCGATGCCGATATATTTTTTTCCTAACCAATAAGCCGAATTGTTTTTGGAGAAATAATTCTCTTTTCCAAAATTGGATAATTCGTAATGGATAAATCCATTTTTTTGAAGCGTTTCAACTAAAATCATAAAATGATTCGAAGCTACTTCGTCTTGAGGTTCCGCAATTTTTCCGGTTTGAATTAATTTGCTCAAAGCCGTTTTCGGTTCAACCGTTAAAGCATAACTCGAAATATGCGGAATACCAAAACTCAAAGCCGTTTCGATATTCTGTTTCCACATTTCATCACTCATTCCAGGAATTCCGTAAATCAAATCGAGCGAAATATTATCAAAATATTTGGTCGCTTCTTCTAAGCATTTTTTGGCTTCAGCCGAATTATGAGAGCGATTCATCATCTTCAAATCTTCTTCATAAAAAGACTGAATCCCAATACTTAATCTATTTATTGGACTTTTTGATAATTCCAAAATTCGTTCAGCAGATAAATCATCCGGATTGGCTTCAAGAGTAATTTCCGGATTTTCTGAAACTTTATAGTTTTTATAAACTTCTGAAATTAAAAAGTTGATTTCGTCATTTGATAATACAGAAGGAGTTCCGCCGCCAAAATAAATGGTTTCTACGATTTCATTTGTGAATTCGTTTTTGCGCACAGTAATTTCTTTGGCTAATGCCAAAACCATTTCGTCTTTCTTTTTCATTGAAGTCGAAAAATGAAAGTCGCAATAATGGCAAGCCTGCTTGCAAAAAGGAATATGGATGTAAATGCCGCTCATTTTTAATTAGATAATCTGTCAATTTGATAATTAGATAATGAAAACTAGTCTATAAGAAATTTTCTAATTGACTAATTTTCTCATTTCCTAATTTTATCCTCGTTCTGTTTCACAAAAGCATCCCAGCCAGTATAACTTTTTCCTGCAACGATTTTTCCTGAATTAAAGAAATGACAAACCGCAGCCGCCAAACCATCTGTTGAATCGAGGTTTTTAGGTAATTCTTTTAAACCTAAAAGTTGTTGCAGCATTTTGGCAACTTGTTCTTTACTGGCATTTCCGTTTCCGGTAATCGCCATTTTTATCTTTTTTGGTTCGTATTCCGTAATCGGAATATCTCTTGAAAGTCCTGCGGCCATTGCAACGCCTTGTGCACGGCCCAACTTCAACATCGACTGCACGTTTTTACCAAAGAAAGGTGCTTCAATCGCGATTTCATCTGGATGATGCGTTTCGATTAATTCGATAGTTCTTTCAAAAATGATTTTTAGTTTTTGGTAATGATTGTCGTATTTGGACAATTGCAATTCGTTTAACTGCAAAAATTCCATTTTTTTATTGATGACCCTAATTAATCCAAAACCCATAATTGTGGTTCCGGGGTCAATTCCTAATATGATGCGTTCTTTTGTCATTTATTTTATGTATTCTATCCATTGATTAGCCAACTCTTCTACATAATCAATAAACGTTGTAACATTTTTAAAAGAATGAAATGTGTATTCCGGCTGATTTTTAACAAAGCTCACATTATCGAAACTATGATCATGAGAAAACAAGAAAACTTCTTTATTACTAGAATTGTACATTGTCAACGCTCCGTTTGCTTCATATGCAAAAGATAAAAAGTTAGAAAAATCTATTTTTTCAAAATTTTCTTCTTCACAAGTGGAGGTATAGTAATCTTCATATTCTCCAATTCCTTTAAAACATTCGGAATTTATAAACATAAAATTTTGATTATTGCAGAAAGAATTTTCAGGACTATTAAATGATTCTTGGATGCCTCCAATGTTTTTTAATAATAATCTATGCTCATAGATTAATTCAAAAGCTTCATTTTCTATTTTATTTAACCAACCGCAAATATGGTCTTCTTGATTGTTCCAAGCAAATAGAATATAATCTTGATTATCGATTTTGATATTTGAAATCCTGGCTTTTTCTATTAAGAAACTTAATTTAGGAAATGTGCTGCTGAATTCTTCGCTAATTCTAAAATCTCGTTTAACGAATGTGACATCGGAATTTGGCTTGATAAACCAGGTTATTTCTTTTTTGAAGGTATCAAAATCTTTTTCGTATTCCATTTCCATAATTCATTTTCTAATTTTCAAATTGTCACATTTCCATTGCCACAGTTTCAAATTGCTTACTTTTGCGGCATGATTTCAATTCCTCACAAAGCTAAGCAATTCCTTGTTCTTCTAGTCAAACTTTTGATTGTAGGCGGCGCATTTTATTTTATTTACGATCAGCTGGCAAATAACGACAAACTCGACTGGCAGAAGTTCATTACTTTGTTTAAAAAAAATCAATCGGTTTTAGGGATTTCTTTTATATTGCTTTTGAGTGTTTTGAATCGTTATTTTGAGATTTTAAAATGGCAGAATCTTGCTAAAGTAATCCATGAGATTTCGGGATATGAAGCCACAAAACAGGTTTTAGCTGCCTTAACAGCCGGAATTTTTACACCAAACGGAGTAGGAGAGTATGCCGGAAAAGCATTGTATTATCCAAAAAATGAAGCAAAAAAAGTAGTTTTCCTAAACTTAATCTGCAACGGAATCCAGATGATTCTAACCGTTATTTTTGGAATATTTGGATTAATGTATTTCAATTCACAATACAATGTTATTACATCAAAAACCGTAGCCATTTTGTTTGGCGGATTTATGGTGATTTTGATTGTTTTGTTTTCTCTGAAAAAATTTAAAATCAAAGGATATTCCATTGAAAAACTAATTCATAAAATCAATGAAATTCCAAAATCTGTTCACCAAAAAAATATTCTTTTAGGAGTTTTAAGATATTTAGTTTTCTCACATCAATATTACTTTTTATTTCTGGCTTTTGATGTTGATTTGCCTTATCTAACTTTAATGGCAGCAGTTACATCAGTCTATTTTTTAGCTTCTTCTTTGCCAACCTTTCAGTTTTTAGATTTTGCAGTAAAAGGAAGCGTAGCCATTTATTTCTTCGGAATTCTGGGCGTAAACGAATGGATCGTAGTTTTTATAAGCACCTTAATGTGGTTTTTAAACGTCGTTTTACCAGTAGTTTTGGGAAGTTATTTTGTGCTGAATTTTAAAACCAAAAACGCAGCATGATTTTCGGTTTATTCGAAATATTGACCATTTATATAATAAGTATCGGTTCGCTTATTCATGGTTTTTTCAAAGTGAAAAACTATCAAAAAAAAGGATTAATTCCAAAGACGAATTTTACAATTATAGTTCCATTTCGAAATGAAGAAGAAAATCTCCCAAAACTTTTAAATAGCTTTTCAAACTTAAATTATCCAACAGATTTATTTGAAGTAATTTTAGTTGATGATTCTTCAAATGAGAAATTCCAAATTTTAAATTCCAAATTCCAAATTTCGATAGTTGATAATGTTAGGAATTCAAATTCTCCTAAAAAAGACGCCATTACAACTGCGATGCAGCACGTAAAAACCAATTGGGTAATTACTACTGATGCCGATTGTATTGTTCCGGAAAACTGGCTTTTGACTTTCGATAATTATATTCAGGAAAATAAAGTTTCAATGCTTGCCGGTGCGGTTTCGTATGAATGTGAAAATTCTTTTCTGCATCATTTTCAGCAGTTAGATTTAACAAGTCTTCAAGGCGCAACAATAGGCAGTTTTGGTTTGGGCAAAGGTTTTATGTGCAACGGAGCAAATTTTGCCTACACAAAATCATTGTTTGAAAGCTTAAATGGTTTTGATGGAAATGATAAAATTGCCAGCGGAGATGATGTTTTTTTGCTACAAAAAGCAATCGAAAAATTCCCAAATGAAGTTCATTATTTAAAAGCCCAAGAAGCAATCGTAATTACAAAACCAACCGAAAACTGGAAATCTTTATTTTACCAAAGAGTTCGCTGGGCGGCAAAAACAAGTTCCTATAAAAGTGCGTTTGGAAAGTTTTTAGGAATAATTGTTTTCTTTGGAAACCTAAGTTTTGTGATCGCGTTTTTCTTATTTCTTTTAAGAATTTGGCATTATCCATTCTTCGTTTTATTTGCTTTTTTAAAGTTCACAACCGACTTTATTCTGCTCTATAAAACCAATCAGTTTTTGACCAAAACCAGAATTAAAAGCCTTTTATTAAGTAGTTTATTGTATCCTTTTTTCAGCTCAACAGTAGCTTTATACAGCTTATTTGGTTCTTACGAATGGAAGGGCCGACGCTTTGTAAAATAGTTTACACCAAGTTTTTAAATGAACTTATATCACTTATATGGTAAAAAAAAGCTACTCTTTTGCTTTAATAATTACAGGCAGCGTAAACTGTGTTTTTACCGGAAGACCGCGTTTTATAGCCGGATTTACTTTAGGAAAATCAACTAAACGCGCATGAAGAATACTGTCAATTCTAATAGTGTCATAAGCAACAGAATCTTTTCGAAATTCAGGTTCGAATTTCATTTTTGAATTAGGAAAAACAGTCACTTTTACTTGTATAGTATCAAGATCAGGATATAAAATAGACAAACTATCAACGTTTAGTTTTTCCTGAATAAGCTGAGACATTACATCAAAAAAGCACTTTTGACGCAGTTTTTTATCATTAATTGTCTCGCATTCAGCAACAGTAGGATATTCGTCGACCTCTTTCCAGTTTATAGATTTTAATTCCTTTTGAAGTAATTCTTTTTCAGAAGGAACCTTCTTCTCAAAATATTGACAAGAATTAAAAAATAGTAAAAAAATAAAAAATGAAAACTGCTTCAAGGCTTTGATGTTGAATTGGATAAATTAAACTGAAGTATAAAAATACAATTATTTTTTTTGAGATTCTTTGTATTCTAAATAATCTTCATACCTTTCTGAAAGCCAATGTTCTTTGTTTTGTGCAGCAACTTCCTTTTGATCGGGATATAATTTTGCAAGGCGATCAGAAAAGGTCGCAATTTGAACCGTATAATTGTAAAATTCGGTTTTTGTTAAAAGAACATCGGGATCATTTTTACGAGTAAAAAATTCAAAGAAAAGAGTATCAAATTCTTTCATAGAAAAATTTAAGATCTTCTTCTTGTTGCTTTTATAAATACTGTCTTGCAGTAATTGATCGTCGATGGAAAGTTTTTTAGTTTGCGCACATGTCATATTGATTGAAAAAATCAATGACAACAAAAGGATAAATTGCAAATAAAGGCGCATTTTTAATTTTTATAAAAGTTTGTAAGGGCAAATTACAAAAATATATGGATTTACTATTATTTACGTTAGGTTTTATATGTATGATTGTGGGTATTTTAGGCAGTTTTGTACCTGTTTTGCCTGGTCTTACAAGCTGCTGGGTAGGCTTACTGCTGTTGAATTTAACAAAAGCAGTCGAAAATAATTACTGGCTTTTAGGAATCACACTTGTACTCACTATAATCATAACCGTTTTAGATTATATAATTCCGGCAAAAGGAACCAAAAAGTTTGGCGGAAGTTCCTACGGCGTATGGGGAACAAACATTGGGTTAATAGTTGGGATCCTGGCTCCAATACCTTTTGGAGTTATAATTGGGCCATTTGTAGGAGCATTAGTTGGCGAATTAATTTATGACTCAACAAATCATAAACGAGCCTTTAAGGCGGCAACAGGATCACTTTTAGGTTTCCTTGCATCAAGTTTTATAAATTTCTTATTCAGCATCATATATTTCGGAATTTTTCTACACACCACATGGGAATATCGAAACATATTGTTTTAATTATGTAACAAATAATTAGCTTTTTTCTTATTTTTCGTTTTTTTTAAGAAAAATTGGAATTTTTTTAAGAAGATATTTCAGTTTGTTTTGATTACGAAAGGGTTATATTTACTGGTATACAGCGTTTTTTCTGTTAAAGGCATAACAATCTAACGTGTAAATTCTTCACTTATTTTTTGGATATGTTAAAATATTTTATATTTTTATCCTGATAAACGATAAAAAGCCCCACTTTATCGATTATTTTGAATGAGTATAAATTATTATCTAATAAGTTATGAGTATGACCCCAAACCTACAAATTGAGCTTAGACGTTTTATTTCTTCTAACGTTGTTTCAAAACTAAACAAGTTTTATTTTGAAAATGATGCACTCCTGATAAAGGGAATTGATGTTTCGATTGGTACAGTTTTAATGGGTCTCTACAATAAGGCTGAAGAATCAGGATTTTATAAAGAAGTTGTCTCACTAATTGAAGATAATTCCGGATTTTACCAGGAAGTCGATTTTACCTCAGGAAGAATTTTATCAGTTGACGACTGTTATCGTTTAGAAGGAAATTCACTGCTAAAAGAAATCTTCGCCAATAAAAAAGGCAGAATTTCTGAAATGATTTCAAACGAAGTCGGCATCAAAAGCGAAACGGCCCGCGAAATACTTAACTTCTCTGCACTACTAGTAGTCTCTTATCTTAAAAATAATATCCAATTACTAGACAGTTTAAAATTACTGTTAGAAGAACAAAAAAGAGACATTTTAAACAGCATTCAGCCAGGAATCAAAATCATCTTAGGATTTTCATGTTACGAATCTGTTGAAGACAAAAATCAAAACATCGGAAGATCAATCTTTACACTTTTCGGACATAACTTTTTTAGTTTCTGAATAAAAAAAATCCCATTTTACAAAGTAAAACAGGATTCAAATGTATTTGATGTTTAATTTGAAAGTTTAGTTTCTTACGAATTTTTCAAATTAATAACTTCTTGATCTGTCAAAAAGCGCCAGTTTCCTCTAGGAAGATTCTTCTTAGTTAAGCCAGCAAAAGCAACGCGGTCAATACGTAAAACATCATAATTAAAGTGTTCAAAAATAGCACGAACCACTCTTACATTAGATGATTTTAGTTTAAGGCCAACTTCACTTTTTGCCTCTTTTTCAATATAGCTAACCTCTTCAACAAACACACGATGTCCGTCAAGAACTAAGCCTTTACTGATTTTTTCTAAATCCTCAAATTTCAAGTTTTTATCTAAAGAAACCTGATAAATTTTAGAAGATTTCTGATTCGGTAACGTAAACTTACGAATCATGTCAGTATCGTTAGTAAACAATAACAAACCAGTTGTATTCTTGTCCATTCTTCCTACTGCAGCAATTTTTGCATTGGTAGAACCACGTACTAGTTCCAGAACGTTACGATATTCCTGACCTTCATCAAGAGCAGTTGTAAAGTTTTTAGGCTTGTTTAGTAAGATATATTCTTTCTTTTCAGGAGTTAAAACAACGCCGTCAAAATTTACAACATCATTCAATTTTACTAAATACCCCATTTCAGTAACCGGAACGCCATTTACTTTCACGTTTCCAGACTGAATATATATATCAGCATCACGACGAGAACAAACCCCAGAATTTGAGATATATTTGTTCAAACGAATTTCGTCAGAAGCCTTTTGTCTCTTAGCCGGCTGATTTTGTTTTCTAATTTTTTCAGCTGCTGCTTCCTGCGCTGCCTTAACTTCAGGTTTCACTTTTTTAGGCCCTTGCGCACGCTTAGCCATAGGAGGTTTTGGCTTGCTTGAGTTTGATCTTGAGCTATTTGGTCTCGATCCGCCTCTTTTATTATTGCCTTCCTTATTGTTCATAAATTCTGTAATTTGTGCAAAGATAGTTTTTTCCTGCTAATAAATCTTAAGTTCAATGTTCTTAGATTGATAGCTTTCAATTTTAAGATGATTTGAAGCATCACAATTGGCTTTTTTTAGACATTAGTTCCCGCTTTCCGTTTCAATCTTTTATGGCGAACCCCGCCATAAAAGGATTTCCACTTCAATCGGGGCTAGAATTCAAACAATAGGCTTCTTTTAAACATTTGGTTATTGCGCAAAGCAACACAAAAAAAAATCGGCAAGAAATAAAATAACCAGCGAAAACCCGTTCAACCCGTAAAATCAGCGGCCAATCTAAAATGTAGAAATCAATTGACGTCCGTGCCACAAAACGCTCGGATTAATCAAAACAATGCAGAAAACTCCCGAAACAATCAAAAATTTCAATACGTTATGCAGTAATAAAAATTGCTCTTTAGAATTCGATCTCCATAAATAAAGCAGAAAAAAAAGTAAAACTAGAAAGCATACATAAAAGTAAATATCCATATAACCAACATCATAAATATTCACCAAGATATAAACCGGAATTACCGTTAAAAATGTCAAAACCGTAATAATTTGTTTTGAAACCTTTTCGTTATACGTAATTGGAATAGTGTGATAATCATTGGCCAAATCCCCTTTCAAGTTCTCTAAATCCTTTATCATTTCCCGAATCAAAAGCAATAAAAACAAAAACATGGCGTGAGCCGAAATTACTGCAAAATGACTTCTGTGATTCTCAATTTCTTCAAAAGAAATAGAATTATAGAAATACAATAAAATCGCAAAAAACGGAATTACAGCCATAAATGCTGCCGTTAAATTTCCAACAATTGGATATTTCTTTATTTTATGAGAGTAAAACCAAATCAGGAAAATATAAGCCGAAAAGAATAAAAAAGCGCGCCAGGAAACAATTGAAGCCATTAAAACCGCCAGAAAATTCAGGCTGAAATAAACCGTCAGTTTTGTTTTCTGACTCACCAATCGATCCAACATAGATTTGTTAGGTCGATTGATTAAATCTTTTTGACTGTCGTAAAAATTATTGATAATATAACCCGAAGCAATCGTAACTGCCGAAGCAAATACAATTAAAAATAAATAAAAATCCAGCAGTATATCCAACGCTCTTTTTTCTGGAGCCAAAATAAAAATCGCTGATAAATATTGCGCTAAAACAATAATAGGAATGTTGTAACCGCGTACCACAGAAAACAAACTAACAATTTTCATTACTAAAAGTTTGTGCTGTCTGCTTAACATAAATTATTGTGGTGTTGGATTAGATTAAGGGAAGTTAAAGGATATTTTTGAAACCTGAAATTTAGAGTTTGTTTTTTAACAATTCTTTAGAGCCAAAACCTAGTTTTCGAATGCAGGCCAAGGCTTCTTTTTGTGTCATATCAATTTCTTTAATGTCTTTCTTTTCTACAAAACAAACAGAACCGCTCCACGGATTTGGTGCATCCGGAATAAAAACGGTAAAATTGTTTTCATTTATTTGTTCTATTAAAAAGGCAAATTGCCAGCCGGCATCTGTAGGAACTAAAATAACTTTTAAATCTTGTTTAGATTCAAGTCCCATAATATTTTCATTCATGTTTTTCATAAATGAATATCCGGGAACAAAGCTTAAAACGCCATTTTCTAATTTATGAATCAGCTTTTTGGCACCGGCAGTTCTGGCCAGTAAACCCGCTGAAAAACAAATAAGAATTAAGATTATGGTTCCAACAAGTTCCTGAAGTGCAATTCCTAAAACGTGTACTCTTGGCAGAAAATTTACAAGCGGAAGTGTGACTTTTTGAATGATGCCATATCCTTTTTCAAGAATAATGAGCAGTACAACTAAAGGTGCTAAAAACAGAATTCCTCCTAAAAAAGTTGCTTTAATTATTTTTAAAATGCTTTTCATAATAAATAACTTTTTAGGATGAATACTTATGAAAATCGACTCAAATAATTTCGGCTTTTAAGAGTTAAAACTGATAAACTACTTCTAGCTTATAATCTTTTAATGAGGCTTTTGCGCGTTCAAGATCTTCAGTGAAGCCAAGAATATAGCCGCCGCCTCCAGAACCGCAAAGTTTTAGGTAATAATCGTTTGTATCAATTCCGTTTTGCCAAATTCCGTGAAATTGTTCCGGAATCATTGGTTTGAAATTGTTTAAAACAACTTTTGAAAGCTTCTTAGTGTTGGTAAACAAAGATTTCATGTCGCCATGTAAAAAGTTTTCTACACAAGCGTCAGTGTATTTTACGAATTGGTTTTTAAGCATAGCACGGAAACCTTTATCTTTTAAGTTTTCCATAAAAATGCTAACCATTGGAGCGGTTTCTCCAACAATTCCAGAGTCTAATAAAAATACAGCACCTTTTCCGTCAAAACTTTGAGTCGGAATTCCGGTAGCTTCGATATTATCTTTAGAATTAATTAAAATCGGGATACTCAAATAACTGTTTAAAGGATCTAAACCAGAACTTTTTCCGTGGAAAAAACTCTCCATTTGAGAAAATATATTTTTTAACTGTAATAGTTTTTCACGAGTTAAATTCTCTAAAACCGTGATTTTGTTTGTAGCATATTTATCATAAATAGCCGCTACAAGTGCACCGCTGCTTCCAACTCCATATCCTTGCGGAATACTTGAATCGAAATACATTCCGGTATCAACATCATTTTTAAGAGCTGCTAAATCGAAAGTAACCAATTCCGGCTGTTGGGTCTGCAAAACTTCAAGATATGCTGCAAAACTTAGTAAACTTTTGTTTGATGCAATAGCTTCTGCTGAAGGCTCTTCAGACTTTTTCAATGCACCATTGTAAAAATTATAAGGAATAGAAAGTCCTTTAGAGTCGCGGATGATTCCGTATTCTCCAAAGAGTAATATTTTTGAGTAAAATAAAGGTCCTTTCATGATTTATTTTATGTCTTTTTTTATTTAATCAGAATATTTTCTGTTGATTTTTAGCCTTTTATATATAATCCAATAATCATCATGGCCAAAGCGAAAAACAGACCAACAAACCATTTAATCATATCATTTTTTGCATCTACAATTTCTTTCTTTACAAAATCTTTAGTCGCTATTTCGTTTTTATCTTGTCTAATTTCTTCGCTAATAGTTCTGTCAATTGCTTCAACAAATTCCTTAGCCTTACTCTCATCAAGATTAAGTTCTTTTCTAAATAAATCGTAAAGTTTTATAGTTGCAGTATTCATGTTCTGACTTAAAAATAGGTATTAAAAATATAAAGATACGCAAAATTATAATGCTATTGCGCCACTTCCAATTTTGTCGCAAATATACTGACGATTCTGACAAAACACAACTAATTTGTCCTGAATAAATTGTAATACTTTTTCGCTAACGTTTTCGGGATAAAGAACATGCACATTTGCACCGGCATCAAGCGTAAAACAAACCGGAATCTGGGTTTCTTGTCTAAATTTCCAGATGGCATTTATGATTTCCAGTGTGTTTGGTTTCATCAAAATAAAATACGGCATCGATGTCATCATCATGGCATGCAAAGTCAGCGCTTCACTTTCGACAACTTTAATAAATTCGTCTAAATTTCCGTTTTCAAAAATGGTAATTAATTTATCCAGATTTTCGTGTGCCTGAGCAAAACGTCTATCTGCATAAGGATGATTGTGCATTAAATCATGTCCAACAGTGCTTGAAACTTGTTTTTCACCTTTATCAACTAATAAAATAGTATCCTGATAATTCTTAAAATTCTCATGAATCGCATACGGAAATTCAATACCAAATAAATCAGTACTTCCTTCAATATTTGCCTGATTTCCCCAAACCACAACATTTCCTTTTACACTTCGGCACGCACTTCCAGAACCTAAACGTGCTAAAAAGGAAGCTTTTTGATAAAAGTATTCATCAGTCATTTCCGGATTCAGCAATTTCTCCAAACTCATAAAATTCATTGCCAAAGCCGCCATCCCAGAAGCCGAAGATGCAATTCCTGAACTATGCGGAAATGTATTTTGTGTATCAATTGTAAAATGATAGTCTTTTAAAAATGGCAGATAAACTTCAACTCGTTCTAAAAACTTTTTAATTTTCGGTTTAAAATCTTCTTTTGGTTTTCCTTCAAAAAGTAAATCAAAAGAAAAACCATCTGTCACGCTGAGCGAAGTCGAAGTATCTCGTTTTTCAAAACCTAATTTCGTAATCGTTTTACAATTATTCAAAGTAAAACTCACCGAAGGATTAGCCGGAATTTGATTGTCTTTTTTTCCCCAATATTTAACTAACGCAATATTGCTGGGAGCGCTCCATTCAAAGTTTCCGTTTTCGATTATTGAAGTATATGGATTTGGAATAAAATCAGCTGCTGTAAACATGAAATATAAATTTTGGCAAAGATAGTTTTTAAAATATTTCACCATATAAGTTATATAAGAAATTATAAGCAAGCTTTGCTAAATGAACTTATATAACTTATATGGTTTCCAAATATCTTTTGATTATTTTTGGATACAAAATTTGATAAAATGAATAAGACCGTAAAAATTATTATAGCTTTAATTATTTGTTTAGCAGTAGGATATTCTGCAAGTGTAGTAACAAGACCGAATGTAGAAAGCTGGTATCCAACAATTGCGAAACCAGTTTTTAATCCGCCGAATTGGATTTTTATGCCAGTTTGGACTACACTTTATATTTTTATGGCGATTGCTGCAGCACTTGTTTGGGATAAAATAAAAGAGCAAACCGAAAAAGTGAAAACGGCACTTCTGTTCTTTTTGATTCAATTAACGCTCAATGCGATTTGGTCTTATTTATTCTTCGGATTAAAAAATCCGCTTTTGGCTTTAATTGAAATTGTTCTTTTATGGCTGATGATTTATGAAACGTATTTAAAATTCACCAAAATCAATAAAATCTCAGGTTATTTGTTGATCCCGTATTTAGCGTGGGTTGCATTTGCGACGATTTTGAATGCTAGTATTTGGTGGTTGAATAAGTAAAATTTTGTTTTAGGTTCAAGGTTTCAATTTCTTAAATTCTTCATTTTTGGCATACAAAAAATCCATTGTAGCCAAAACATTAGGATGTTCTAAAAGAGTTTTCGATTTTGGATCGGCATCACAAAACTCAAGAAAAAGTTCTTTTTGATCAGCATTGATTTTTAAATTTTTAGTAAAGAAATCTGAAGGACAATATGCAGTGGCATGTTTTTTAAAACGATCGTCCACTTCATGTTTTTCTTTTGAATATGAACCTCTTAAAGGTATATTCATTTTTGCAGCATATCTTATTCTGCCATCATTTACACCAGTATAACGAGTAAGATCGTTTGCAGTTTTGTTATTGTTTATCTCATTTACTTTTTCGGCATCAAACTCTACTTTTTGGAATTTTATTGCTGTAATTACAACTTCATTAAGCTCTTCGGCTTTAATAATCATATTAACTACAAGATTATTATTCTTTAAATTTTCCGATGTAAGTTTCAACCGTGTAAAGAAATAATCTTTAGAGAAAAAAAGTAAACTGTCTTGTTCTTTTGCCAGAATAGAGAATTCTCCCAGCTCATTTGTTCGTGTACTGGTTTTAGCTGTTTTATTTATAACTTCAACTTTATTAAGAGGAGTTTTATTAGCAAGAACTTTTCCGTGAAGTAATTTTTCTGTTTGAGAAATTGAGAGCTGGTAAGTGAAAAAAGAAATCGTGGTAAGTAATTTTACTTTCATCTAGTGGTATTTAGTGAAAGTAAAATTATTAGAATTGTCTTAATGAAAACTTGTGAAATCTGTAAATTCTTGTTAATAATATCGTTCGATCTTTTTAGTGAAAACTTCAAATTCGCCGTTATTAAATAAAACGGGACCATGTCCAAAACAAAGTATTTTTGGTTTTAACGAAGCCAGTTTCTGAATAGATTTTCTATTCGTTTCCTGATCTTTTGTAAATAAATCCGGTGGTTCATTAATCCCAACTTTTGTGGTCAATAAATTCATATTGGTCATAACATCGCCCACAATTAATACCCCGTCTTTTTCCCTGAAAAAAGACAAATGTCCGCTGGAATGACCTGGAGTTTCAATAACAATAAATCCGTCAATTTGATCGCCTTCTTTTAATGTTCCAGAAACAGGATGTCCTTTTCCTGCCCAAAATCGTTTTTGAAATCTCGAAATAACATGATTAGGATTTGAGTATTCAAAAATTACGTTTCCATTTTCGACAGCAGTTTTTTCAGGCTCACTGCTCAAAAGTGGAATGTTCAAAGTTTCGCAGATTATTTTACTGCTTCCCTGATGATCGGCATGTGCGTGAGTAAGCACGTGTTTGGTAATAGTTTTATCTTTTAATGCTTTTAGAATTATTCCGCTTGAACTGCGGATTCCGGCATCAATTAAAACATCTTCAATTATATAACAATTAATAGCGTTTCTAGGAAACAAAGGAATTTGGTAAACGTTTTTGGCAATAGATTTCATTTTCTTGAATTTTATATTGACAAAGATTTGAATTCAGTTACTAAATTCACTTGATAAATGTTAAGAAATACTTTGACGAATTCTGCTTAAAGTTTCTGGCGTTATTCCAAGAAATGAAGCAATGTAAATTAAAGGAGTTCGCTGAATTATTTTGGCTGGAGCCGATTCCAGAAAAGTGAGGTATTTCTCTTTTGCCGGAATCATCTGCAATTTTAAAACGCGATCTGCCATACATAGGTAATTTTGTTCAGCAAGAATTCTTCCAACACGCTCCCAATTCGGAATTTCGTTATATAGAAATTGCATTTTTTTAAAACTGATAGAAAGGATTTCGCAGTCTTCTATACACTGAATATTTTCAAAAGAAACCGATTGATTTATAAAGCTGGAATAAGAAGCAATAAAACCTTCATCAGAGCTTAAATAAGTGGTGATTTCTTTTCCGTCTTTTAAATAATAAACACGTGCCAGACCTTTAACAATGAAAAAGATTTTATTGCTGATTTTTCCCATTTCGGAAAGAAATTCTTTGGCATTAAATTTTTCATATTCAAAACAAGAAACAATTGCCTCCATTTCATTTTCAGAAAAAGAGGCAATTGCTATGATTTGTTTTTGTAATGAAGAATTCATGATTTACAGAATTTCAATTAATTCCGAAGCATTATTAATAACTAGTTTTGCACCGCTGATTTTCAATTCTTCTTCGGTTCTGTAACCCCAAGTTACACCTACCGGAAACATATTTGCATTTATTGCTGTCTGCATGTCAATATCAGAATCACCTACAAAAAGAATCTCTTCTGGTTTTAAATTCCAGTTTTTGCTTATTTCTACAGCTTCAAACGGGTTTGGCTTTTTAAGTGTTTCGGTGCTTAAACCAACTGCAGTATCAAAATAATCCGGAAAAATTTCTGATGCTATTTTTTTAGTCAGTTCATCAGCTTTGTTGGAGAAAACAGCCAGTTTGATATTCTGTGAAGTCAAATTATCTAATAACTCCAGAATTCCTTCGTATGGTTTTGTTTTTAGCGTGCAGCTTTTTCGGTATTCATTTACCATGCATTCAAAACATATTTCAATTTGATCGTCTGAATTATTTGTTATAGGAAGAGCTTTGCTGACCAAATTTCGCAAACCGCTGCCGATAAAATATTGATACGTATCGTAAGTATGAGTTGGATAATTTAAACTTTTAAGAACAATGTTCATTGCATCTGAAATATCTTCTAATGAGTTTACCAATGTTCCGTCTAAATCAAAAATAATTCCTTTAAATTTCATTCTATTTATATATTATTGGCTAAAATAAACCCGCTTGTCCAGGCATTTTGAAAATTAAAACCTCCTGTAATAGCGTCGATATTTACAATTTCGCCGGCAAAATATAGGTTTTCATGAATTTTACTTTCCATGGTTTTAAAGTTGATTTCTTTTAAATCGATTCCTCCAGCCGTTACAAATTCTTCTTTAAAAGTACTTTTTCCGTTGACTTTAAATTCTGCTTTTGTGAGTTGAGAAGCTAAATTCTTCAATTGATTTTTAGATAAATCTGCCCATTTGGTTTCAGTTTCAATTCCTGAAGCAAAAACCAAACTTTCCCATAAACGGTTCGGAAAGTCGAAAGGAGATTTTTTAGAAACGGCTTTTTTTGCGTGTTCTTGTTTTAGGTCTTTTAGAATTTTTTCGGCATCTTCATAATCAACATCATTTAACCAATTGACAAAAATGGTAAACTGATAATTTTTATCGTGCAGAATTCGTGCGCCCCAAGCCGAGAGCTTCAAAATTGCTGGACCGCTCATTCCCCAATGTGTAATTAATAAAGGTCCTGTTGATTCTAGTTTGGTATCCTTTACGTTTACGGTAACTTGTGCAGCAACGCCGGGTAATTCTTTGATTCGGGAATCTTTGATATTGAAAGTAAATAGGGAAGGAACGGGGCTTACAATTGCGTGTCCGTGTTGTTGAAGCATTTCCCAGATTTTTGGATTGCTTCCGGTTGCCATTACTAATTTTTCGGCAGCGAAATTGTCACTTTGGGTATCAATTTTCCAGTGATTTTCTTTTTTAAAAATCGATTGTACGCTTTGCCCTGTAAGTACTTTTATGCCTAATTTTTCGGTTGTTTTTAAAAAACAGTCAATTATAGTTTGGGATGAATTCGAAACAGGAAACATTCTTCCGTCTTCTTCAATTTTTAATTCCACGCCATGTTTTTCGAACCATTCAATTGTATCTCCAGAACAAAATTGATGAAACGGACCACGAAGTTCTTTTTCGCCGCGAGGATAAAACTTTACTAATTCGTTGGGTTCAAAACAAGCGTGCGTAACATTGCATCGTCCGCCGCCAGAAACGCGGACTTTAGAAAGGACTTCTTTTCCTCTTTCTAAAATGGCGATTTTTAGTTTCGGATTTTTCTCTGCAATATTAATCGCAGTAAAAAAACCTGCAGCGCCTCCACCAACAATGATTATGTCGAAATTTTTGATCATATTTTGTTTTTTGCCACGAATTTCACGAATTGGCACTAATTTTTTTTCTTTGCCACAGATTAAAATGATTTACACAGATTTTTTGCTCGGAATTCACAACTTTAAGCATAAATTAATTCGTGAAAATTCGTGAAATTCGTGGCGAAAGAAAAAATCCTTTTAATCTTAATAATCTGTGGCTAAAAAATTTATACTTTATATTTTGTCTGGATTATCAGAGATAATTCCATCGACTTTATAACTTTTTACTTTTTGAATATCTTCTTTACTATTTACTGTCCATGGGAAAACTAAGAATCCTTTTTCCTGTATTTTGCTTACGTTTTCTGGATTTAATAAATGAAAATCAGGATTAATGGCTTTTGCTTTGATCTTTTCGGCGAAAGCCAAAGCGGTATCAAGATTTTCTTCTGTTAAAACACCAATTGCAATTTTTGGATTTAACTTTGATGTTTCCTCCAGCATATTCCAATCGAAACTTGAAATTATAAAATGATTGTAATTCCAGTTTTTCTCTGAGATATATTTTTCTATAAGAGATACAATTTTACTGGGAGTTCCTAAACCTTTTAATTCAATATTGATCAGGCATTTTTTGTCGACCAAATCTAAAACTTCGTTTAAAGTGGGGATTTGATATTTTTCATCAATCAAAAACGATTTTAATTCAGCTAAAGTAAAATTATTTACAAGACCTTTTCCATTAGTGGTTCTGTCTATCGTTTCGTCGTGAATTACGATGATATGTCCGTCAGCGCTTAAGTGAACATCAAGTTCAATTCCGTCTGAATTTAGGTCTAAGGCTTTTTGGAAAGCTTGTAAAGTATTTTCAGGTTCGTAGGCTTTGGCGCCTCGATGTGCAATCTTGAGCATGTGTTTTTTGTTTAACCGCAAAGGTCGCAAAGTTTTACGCAAAGGTCGCAAGGATTATAAAAAAAGTTAGCCACAGATTAAAGGATTTTTTCTTTCGCCACGAATTGCACGAATTTTTCACAAATTTAAATATGATAAATTAATTCGTGGAAATTCGTGGAATTTGTGGCAGACAAATCTGTGTTAATCTTAATAATCTGTGGCTAAAAACTTTGCAGTTAAATTAGTTCTAGTAAAACAATATCAAATTCACTGTCAATAATTACTTTCCCATTAATAACTTCAACATTTTGATTAGAGTAAGTATCTTTTAATTTGGTTCCGTTTGGGAAAATATCGCCAACAGGAAGCTCTTTTCTGCCTTTTGCTAAATCTACTCCCATAACTACCTTGTCTGTATAAACACCTTTTGTGTAGATTCTGGAAAATGTATAAGGCCACGGATTAATCAGTTTGTGAACGCCTGCTCCAACAGCAGGATGATTCCTTCTAAATTGCCCTAATTTCTGCCAATGTAAAAGTGTTTTCTGCGTTTCAGAATTGTTCTGGATATCGTCCCAATTCATATTCGAACGTAAAGTTGCATCGCCATTTGTACCTTCAACAACTAAAGAACGATTCGATTCATCACCATAATAAACCTGTGACATCCCGGGAGAAAGCAATAGTTTAGTTCCGGCTTCAATACCTTTTACTCGATTGGCATCAAAAGGCTGTCCGTCATCGTGTGAAGATATATAGTTTAAAACCGAATATCCTTTTAAATCATTATTCAAAGCATTCGAATATTTCGAAAATAAACCTTCATAATCATTTTGAGCAGCATTCCACTTAAATTCAAAATTTATCATGCTGTTAAAACCATTTTGAAAATAATTTACTTTTCTATCTCCAAAATCATAATCCTGTCCGCCGCTTATTCCGTAACCGTAAACCTCCGCAATTGTGTAAAACGGATTTTGATCTAAAACTTCCAGCGGATGATGTTTTTTCCAGGTTTCAAACGCATAATCACATTGTGTTTTAAAATCGGCCCAAACGCCTTCTTCGGTATGTTTTACAGTATCGGCGCGATAACCGTCAATTCCGAATTCTGTGATATAATCCGTAAGCCATTTTATGATGTAATATTTCGGACTTCTCGGATATCCTGTTCTTTTAAAGAATTCATCTAATGAAGCAATTTCTTTTTCGTAACGACCTTCTTTTTTCCATTTTTCGATTAAGAAAGGAGGAAGTTCTACATTTTGAGTACTTTCTGTTTTTACGTCTGGAAGATTTTCTACCAAAGTACACATTGTAGTATTTTCAAATGATTTATAATCGCAGACAACGCCGGTTCTTACCCAGTCAGAAGGCCAAACGGGATCTTCTGGAGTTACAGGTCCGGTATGATTAATTACGCCATCAAGAATTATTCTGATGCCTTTTTCGTGTGCTTTTTTTATGAGTTTAGCTAAGTCTTCTTTGGTTCCGAAATTCGGATCGAGAGCCGTCCAGTCTTTTGCCCAATAACCGTGAAAACCATAACTAAGGCCAGTTCCTTCGTCAACACCATCATGAATTTGTTCTACAATCGGCGTAAGCCAAATGGCATTTATTCCTAGTTTTTCAAAATATCCTGATTCTATTTTTTTGGTAATTCCGATAATGTCGCCTCCTTCAAATCCGCGTAATTTTCCCGGAGTTTTGGTTCGGTTGAAGTTGATATCGTTTGAAGGATTTCCGTTGTAAAAACGATCTGTAAGTAAAAAATAAACATTTGCCCCTTCCCAAACGAAAGGTGTTTTCGAAGTATTTTCGTTATTCATTGTAACTGATTTTGAGCCAGAACAACTCATTATTAAGTATACTAAAGATAGAGAAAGGAAAGTGTATTTTTTCATTATTTTAGAATATTTTAGGATGCATTGTGTTGAAAAAAAAATAGCCACAGATTAAAGGATTTAAAAGGATTTTTTTTCGTTTGCCACGAATTGCACAAATTTCCACGAATTATTATATACAAAATAAATTAGTGAAAATTCGGGAAATTCGTGGCGAATAAAATCTGTGTTAATCGTATTAATCTGTGGCTAAAATCCTTTGCGTAGACGCACTGCTGTGCGCCTCTACGTTATATGCTTTGTGTGTAATATTATTCCAATTCTAAAACCAAAGCTGATTTTGGCTCCAATGTAATTTCAGTAGCTAAATCGAATGTTTTTCCTGAAATAACATCTTTTCCTGATTTAAAGTTTTTGATGTTTTCTTTAAAACGATTTGTTTTTACAACTTGCTCTTTTGCATTGTTATTGAAAACTACCATTACCGTTTTAGCATCTGTATATCTAAAGTATACATACGTATTGTTTTCTGGAATGTAATGAGTCATTTTTCCGAAGTGAACCGCTTCATTTGATTTTCTCCAAGTGAATAATTTTGAAGTAAAATCAAAGTAAGCTGCTTGTTCTGCTGTTCTTCCTTCTTTTGTAAAAGCATTGTTTTTGTCGCCAGCCCATCCGCCTGGGAAATCCTGACGAATATCGGCATCGCCGCCTTTACCTTTATCACCGCCCATTCCGATTTCTGAACCGTAATACACTTGTGGAATTCCGCGAATTGTAGCCAATAAGGTCATCGCCAGTTTGTATTTTGGTAAATCATATTTGAACTTATCGTTCATACGGTCTGTATCATGATTTTCGGCAAAAACTAGAATGTTATTTGTATTTGGATATAAATAATCCATTGCAAAATTGTTGTAGAATTTGATCAATCCATTGTCCCAGCTTGGTTCATTTTCATTTAAAGCAGAAGTTATCTGACTTTGAAGTGTAAAATCCATTACACTTGGAAGGTTAGAATTGTAATTTTCTATAGCACCAATTTTACTGTCTTTTTGCCAATACGCTAAATTTGCCTGATTGTGCATCCAGATTTCACCCACGATATTAAAATTCGGATATTCATTTGTAATTGATTTTGCCCAATTTGCCATTGCAGTTTGGTCAGAATAATTATAAGTGTCTACTCTAAATCCGTCAAGATTCGCAAATTCAATCCACCAAATGGCATTTTGAGTTAAGTATTTTGCGACTAGAGGATTTCTTAAATTTAAATCCGGCATTGAAGGAACAAACCAACCGTCAACACAAACTTCCTGATCTATTTTTGAAGCGTGAATATCTGTAATTACTTCACGACGGTGATGTGTTTGTGTGAAAGTTTCGAATTGATTGAACCATGTTTTGGTCGGAATATCTTTCATCATCCAGTGCGTAATTCCCCAGTGATTGGTAACATAATCCATAACCAGTTTTAGGTTCTTTTTGTGCATTTCTGCTGATAAACGAGCGTAGTCATCATTTGTTCCGTAACGGGGATCTATTTTGTAAACATCAGATTGTCCGTAAGTATGATACGAATGCTGTTTGTCGTTGTCTTCGCATAAAGGTGTGCTCCAAATTGTTGTCGCGCCAAGAGACGAAATATAATCTAAGTTTTTGATAATCCCTTCGATATCTCCGCCGTGGCGTCCGCTTGGATCTTGACGATTTCCTTTTTCAGTTAAAGAAGCATTACTATCGTTTTTCGGATTTCCATTTGCAAAACGATCTGGCATGATTAAATAAATCAAATCCGATGCATCGTAACTTTTTCGGTCTGCCGAATTTGATCTTCTTTCTTTAAGTGAATATTTCTGAGTAAAAGCAACTTTATTTTTGGTTTTGAAAGAGAAAACCAATTCAGAAGCTTTTAGGTTTTGAGTATCAATTGTAACGAAAAGGTAATTTGGATTTTCTGTTTTTTCTACATTTTTAATCACAACATTATTTGAAACCGAAGCTTCATATTGTGCAATGTTTTTTCCGTAGAACATAATCTGGAGTTCCGGATTTTTCATTCCGGCGTACCAAAATGGCGGTTCTACTTTCTGGATTTGCGCTTTCGCCGAAGCAGAAAATAGTAGAACAAATAGAATTATTTTATAAATCGAATGGTTATTTTTTAGGTTATTCATAGTTTTTCTTTTTAGTTCGATTTCCTGCAAGGTTTCCAAAACCTTGTAGGTATGAATTGAGTAAAGTAAAGCTTTTAGAAGACCTACAAGGTTTTAAAAACCTTGCAGGACGACTATAAAAGATTAAAAAAAAGACAAGCAATCTTGGGGAGGATTACTTGTCTTTTCAGGGTGTTATTTGGTTTCAATAACGCTTATTGCATATCCTCCGCCTGGAGCAGATAACTGCGATAATTTTGATTTGCTTGTTACAGCAATTTTCTTAATTGTATAAGCCTGCGGATTAGTTTTGTAATGCGCATCTTTTGCATCAGCATAAATCGTTGCTGTGTATTTTTTCCCTTTTTCAAGGAAGCTGAAATCGATGTTTGATGTACGCGGAGTTTCTCCGTTTACGTTTCCAATAAACCAGTTGTTTGTTCCTTTTGCTTTACGTGCAACAGTAATAAAATCTCCCGGCTCAGCTTCAATATATTTACTTTCTGACCAATCTACAGCCACATCTTTAATGAACTGGAATGCATCTGGAAAACGGTTGTAGTTTTCCGGTGTATCTGCCGCCATTTGTAACGGACTGTACATAGTTACGTATAAAGCTAATTGGTTCGCCAATGTACTATTTACATGCGATTTATTATCAGGATTCATTTTGCTGATATCCATTTCGAAGATTCCCGGAGTGTAATCCATTGGGCCTCCAATTAAACGTGTAAATGGTAAAACCGTTACGTGATTTGGTTTAGAACCTCCAAAAGCTTGGTATTCTGTTCCTCTTGCTGCTTCGTTTCCAATTAAGTTAGGATATGTTCTGCAAATTCCTGTTGGACGAACTGCTTCGTGAGCGTTCACCATAATTTTATAATCTGCAGCTTTTTCAATTGCATATTGATAATGGTTTACAATCCATTGATCGTAGTGATTTTCACCGCGAGGTAAAATATCTCCAACATATCCGCTTTTTACAGCATCATATCCGTTGTCTTTCATGAATTGATATGCTTTGTCCATATGACGCTCGTAGTTACGAACTGAACCTGAAGTTTCATGGTGCATGATAATTTTGATTCCTTTAGATTTTGCGTATTCGTGCAAACCTTTTACATCAAAATCAGGATAAGGCGTTACGAAATCAAAAACATAATCTTTTGAATGTCCAAACCAGTCTTCCCAGCCTTCGTTCCAACCTTCAACTAAAACAGCATCGAAACCATTTGCAGCAGCAAAATCAATGTATTTTTTTACGTTAGCATTGTTTGCACCGTGCGTTCCGCTTGGTTTTGCTTTTGAGAAATCAGAAACTCCCAATTGTACTGTTGGAAAATCGTTTGTATATGACCAAGAGCTTTTTCCTGTAATCATTTCCCACCAAACACCAACGTATTTTACTGGTTTAATCCAAGAAGTATCATCAATTTTTGATGGGTCGTTTAAGTTTAAAGTCATTTTTGAAGCTAAGATTTCTGTCGCATTATCGCTTACCATAATCGTTCTCCAAGGAGAATGACTTGGTGCCTGCATATAACCTTTATCTCCTTTTGCATCTGGCGTTAACCAAGATTCGAAAACTAAGTTTTTATCATCTAAATTCAAGTGCATACAAGAATAGTTGATCAAAGCCGCTTCGTGTAAGTTGATATAGATTCCGTCGTTTGTTTTTAACATCAAAGAAGTCTGAACTCCTGTTGGTGAAAAAGATTTTTGAGAAACGTTTGCTGTATATGCTTTTTCAGATAAACCTCTAATTTCAGATAATTTCGATTTTGTATAATCATATTCCTGAGTATCATAATCTCCCGGAATCCAGAAAGCAGTATGATCTCCAGTCATGGCAAATTGTGATCTTTCTTCTTTAATTACGAAATAAGTAAGATTCTTTTGTGCCGGAAATTCATATCTAAATCCTAAACCGTCATCAAATAAACGGAAACGAATTACGATTTGTCTGTCTGTTCCTTTTTGGTTTAAAGTTACAGCCAATTCATTATAATGATTTCTGATGTTATCTACTTCTCCCCAAACCGGTTTCCAGGTCTCATCAAAAGTTGAAGTTTTGGTATCAACAACTGTAAAGTCATTTAGTAAAGATTTTTTGTCATCTTTAAGTTCTAGACCTAATTTACTGGTTTTTACAACTTCTTTGTTTTTGTATTTTAAATTGTACGTTGGAGTTCCGTCGTTTTGAAGAGAAAATTCCATTACGAACTTGCCTTCGGGTGATTTTAATTGCTGCGCTTTTGCAACGGTGCTAAACGCAAACAAAATTAAACTTGCGAAAAATAAGTTTTTCATGTTTTTTAGTTTTTAAGTGTATTGTAATTTAATTTATTTGTACAAATTTACTTGCAATCACAGGATTTCCGTTAACTACAATTGTTAAATCTTGATCGCCGTCTACAGTAAATGTTGTTTCGTTATGATTTACAGCTACTTTTAAAATTTGGTTTCTAAAATTAATTTTAAAAGAGTAACCTTTCCATTCTTTTGGAATTTTTGGAGAAAAATGCAATTGATCATTTTTCACTCGCATTCCGCCAAAACCTTCTACAATACTCATCCATGTTCCGGCCATTGACGTGATGTGACAGCCTTCTTCCACTTCTTTATTATAATCGTCCAAATCCAGACGAGAAGTTCTTAAATAGAAAGTATAAGCCATATCCATTTTGTCTAAAACAGCAGCCTGAATCGAGTGTACGCAAGGCGAAAGGGAACTTTCATGAACGGTAAATGATTCATAAAATTCGAAATTACGTTGTAATTCTTCTCTTGAAAAATGATCTTCGAAGAAATAGAAACATTGCAAAACATCGGCTTGTTTGATATAAGGCGAACGTAAAACGCGATCCCAAGACCATTTTTGGTTTATCGGACGTTGTGAACGATCTAAATCTTTTACCGGAACTAAATCTTTGTCTAAGAAACCGTCTTGCTGCAAATAGATTCCTAACTCTTGAGAGGTTGGGAAATACATATCGTTAGCTACTTTTTTCCATTCGTGAATTTCATTCGAAGTAAGGTTTACTTTTTCTAAAACACGTTTGTGATCTGCCGGATATTCTAAAGCTACTTTATTGATTTGATCTGCAGCAAAATCAATACACCATTTTGCAATATAATTAGTGTAGAAATTATTGTTGATGTTGTTTTCGTATTCGTTTGGTCCTGTAACTCCAAGAATTACATACTGATTTTTCTCTTTTGAGAAAGAAGCTCTTTGGTGCCAGAAACGTGCAATACCAATCAAAACTTCTAAACCTTTTTCTGGTATATAAGAGTAATCGCCCGTGTAACGGTAATAGTTGTAAATCGCAAAAGCAATCGCACCATTTCTGTGGATTTCTTCGTGTGTGATTTCCCATTCGTTGTGACATTCTTCACCGTTCATGGTAACCATTGGGTATAACGCTGCTCCGTTTTTGAAACCTAAATTATCTTTGGCATTTTCAATCGCTTTGTCTAATTGATTGTAACGATAAGTCAATAAATTTCTCGCAACTTGCTGATCTTTTGTCGCCATGTAAAACGGAATACAATACGCCTCAGTATCCCAATAAGTTGACCCGCCGTATTTTTCTCCGGTGAAACCTTTTGGGCCAATGTTTAATCGGCTGTCTTTTCCTGAATACGTTTGGTTTAATTGAAAGATGTTGAAACGAATTCCCTGCTGTGCTTTTACATCGCCTTCAATTGTAATATCTGACATTTCCCAGATTTTTGCCCAAGCTTCAACTTGATTTTGAAGTAAAGCATCATATCCTGAATTTACTGCCGATTTTATTACTTTTTCAGCTGCGGCCAAAGTGTTTTCGTGGTTTAAAGAAACGGTATACCCACCAATTTTTTGAATTGATGAGGTTTGTCCTTTTGCAATAATAGTTCCGTAAGTATACTGAACTTTATCTGTTGTTGAATCGATTGTAGATGGTGAAACATGAATATCTTCTCCATTTGCCAAAATCGTATTGTGCATGAAAGTCGTAACTTTAAAATGCGTCTTAAACGTTTGAGCGGTTACAAAAGCTTCGTTTGTGCCTTTTTTAACTTCAAGCGGTTCCCAGAATTTTTCTTCCCAGTTGGCATCTTCATTGGTTACGCCAGCGTCAACGTAAGGTTTGTAAACGATTTTTGCATCTTTGTTTAAAGGTGTAATATCGTATTTAATGATTCCGGCTTCGTCTAGATCTAAGGAAAGAAAACGACGAACGTTAACGGCGATTTCGGTTCCGTTTTTTAGAACTGCTTCAAAAGAACGATTGTACCAACCTTCTTTCATGTTCAATTCTCTGCGGAAGTTTCTAACTTCGGTACAATTATTTAAATCAAGATTTTCTTCGTTGATTTCAATGTCAATTCCTATCCAGTTTGGAGCATTTAAAACTTTGGCAAAATATTTCGGATATCCGTTTTTCCACCAGCCTACTTTTGTTTTGTCCGGATAATAAATCCCAGCGATGTAACTTCCCTGAAAAGTTTCTGCTGAATATGTTTCTTCAAAATTGGCGCGTTGTCCCATAGCACCGTTCCCGATACTAAAAAGACTTTCAGACGATTTTACTCTCTCGGCACCAAATCCTTCTTCTATAATTGACCAATTGTCTGGTTTTATATAATCTTGGTTCATTTGTTTTTAAAGTGTTTTTCGTGATTGATTGATTTATGATTGATTATTTTGTGATTAATGATTCGATAAAGTTTTCATCCATTACAGTGAAATCTTTAAAAATGAAATCAGCCTCATGCAAAATTGTTTCCTCACCAATTCCCACACTTACCATTTCTGCAATATTTGCTGCCTGAATTCCGGCAACAGAATCTTCAAATACAATTGAATTTTTTGGATCAATGTTTAATAATTGAGCCGCTTTTAAGAAAACTTCCGGATCTGGTTTTGCATTGGTAACGTCGTTTCCGTCCACAATAACATCGAAGTAAGAGATGATCCCTGTTTTTTCTAAAATTGGTCTTGCATTTTTACTGGCAGAGCCCAATGCAATTCCTTGGTTTTTATCTTTTAATAGTTGCAGCGTTTTAAAAACACCAGGAAGAATCTCGTTTTCGTCCATGTCAACTAAATAAGATAAGTAATCTTCATTTTTTTGAATTAACCATTTGTCTTTGTCTTCCTGAGAAGCCTGAACATTTCCTAATCCAAGTATAATATCCAACGAACGAACTCGGCTCACGCCTTTTAAAAGTTCGTTGTCTTCATGCGTAAAATTTATATTTAGAGATTGTGCAATTTTCTGCCAGGCTAAAAAGTGGTATTTAGCGGTATCAACGATCACTCCGTCAAGATCGAAGATGAATGCTTTTTTATTATTCATGAATTTCAATTTTAGTTCTGCTATTTACTCTAAGTGTAAGTAATCCGGCAAATATCATCGATACACCTCCAATTATTAAGGCGTAAATAGGTTCGTTGTGAAAGAATTGTTTAATTACAAATCCTAAGATTGTAGCGGCTACAATTTGTGGTATTACGACAAAAAAGTTGAAAACTCCCATGTAATAACCCATTTTTGCAGCTGGCAAAGCTCCAGAAAGCATAGCATAAGGCATGGATAAAATACTTGCCCATGCAATACCAACTCCTAACATTGGCAGGATCAGCATTTGTTTATCACCAATAAAATAAATCGAAATTAAACCAACACCTCCAGCGCATAAGGCCAATAAATGTGTTGCTCTAACGCCTACTTTTTTTGCAATAACCGGTAATAAAAAAGCTACGGCCGCAGCGACTCCGTTATAAACCGTAAATAAAACAGAAACCCAGTCAGCAGCATCATTGTATACTTTAGAAGTGGTGTCTGTTGTACCAAATATATGCTGTGTAACGGCTTGTGTGGTGTAAATCCACATGGAGAAAAGCGCAAACCAAGAAAAAAATTGAACCCAGGCTAATTTTTGCATTGTTCTTGGCATATTCAATAAATCGGTCATGATTATGGTAAATCCATTCTGAACTTTTTTAGTTCGTAATTGAGATGCAATTACAAATAAAACGCCCATAAAAATCAATCCGATGAACAAAATATATAGCTCTTTTGCAAGGCTGTTTTCGAAAATTAAAAATGAAACTAATCCTCCAATAGCGGCAAATATTAATCCTAAAAACAATTGTTTTTTAATTGTAACACCTGTTTCTGCTTCTGAATTTAGAGCATCTTTATCTAAATCTTTTTTACTGTTGGCTTCAAATGCATGAAGTTCTTCGGGCGTATATTCGGTTGTTTTAAAAACAGTCCATAGAACAGAAAGCAGGAAAACAATTCCGCCAATGTAGAAAGACCATTTTACGGCATCCGGAATAATTCCCTTAGGAGCAACGTTGCTTACATCAAAAACATTTGTGAAAAGATAGGGCAAAACAGAACCAACAACAGCACCTGTACCAATAAAGAAACTCTGCATTACAAAACCTAATGCACGCTGATGGTCTGGTAAATTATCGCCAACAAAAGCACGGAAAGGTTCCATTGAAACGTTTATCGAAGCATCCATGATCCATAGAGTTCCTGCCGCAATCCACAAAGTAGGAGAGTTTGGCATAACGAATAATGCGATTGAAGACAAAATAGCTCCAATTAAAAAATAAGGGCGACGTCGGCCTAAACGAGTCCAGGTTCTGTCACTGAAATAACCAATAACGGGCTGAATAATTAAACCAGAAACAGGCGCAGCAATCCACAAAATTGGGATTTCATCTATTTTAGCACCAAGGGTTTCAAAAATTCTTGAAGTATTTGCGTTTTGCAGTGCAAAACCAAACTGTATTCCTAAGAAACCGAAACTCATGTTCCAAATTTCCCAGAAACTTAATTTACGCTTTTCCATTATCGTAATTTGTGAAAAATTATACGATAAGCGCTTTGCTTATCAAAACTTACTGTTTTTTCGAAGTAAAAGTAAAAGCTTTGACGGCCGTAAAAGTATAAATTATTTTTAGATATATGCTAACAAAAAAGCCATAAATATTTTTTATGGCTTTAGAAAGTGTTGATTTTAAGAATTTTAGTCAGTAGATTCTCTTTTTATTAAATGTGTTTCTATAACTTCTGTTGTGTAGTTTTCGTTTTCTTCTTCGTCATCATCATGCTCGGCTTCCAGTCTTTCAATTAGCATTTTAGCCGCTTTATTTCCCATTTTTTCTCCACTTTGACTTACGGTTGTGATACTTGGAGTGGAGTATTTTGAGATAATTCCGTCAGTAAAAGCAATCACGGCTAAATCTTCGGGAACTTTTAATCCCATTTTAGATGCCGTTTTGATAATCGTTACTGCAAAAAGTTCATTTACAGCAAAAACAGCGTCGAAAGCCCGATCATGTAAAAGCTGACTAATCGTGATTTCGCAAGTGTCAACGTCTTCAATTTTAATAATTAAATCTTCATTGAAGGGAATTCCGTTGTCTAAAAGTGCTTTTTCGTAACCATCTGTTCTCAATTTTCCAACACTAACGTAATCGACTGTAGTTACTAAAGCAATCTTTTTTCTTCCATTATCAATCAAACTTTGAACGGCTTCATAAGCAGCAGCTTTATCATCAATAATAACTTTATCGCATAAAATATCGTTGGTCACGCGATCGAACATTACAACCGGCATTCCTTGATTGATAACTTCTGTAATGTGGTGAAAATCACCTTTAAACTGGGTTTCTTTAGAAAGAGACATGATAAAACCGTCGATACTTCCGTTGGCTAACATTTCCATATTCAAGACTTCTTTATCAAAAGAATCATCAGATAAACAGATCACAACGCTGTATCCATTTTCGTTAGCAACCTGCTCAATTCCGTTGATTACTGTAGAGAAAAAATAATGTACAATTTCCGGAATGATAATACCAATACTTTTGGTTTTTCGATTTTTTAAACTAAGGGCAATATTGTTCGGTTTATAGTTGTAAAACTTTGCAAAAGCCTGCACTTTTAATCGTGTTTCTTCTCCAATTTCAAGGCTGTTTCTGAGTGATTTTGAGACAGTTGAAATAGAGACATCGAGTTCCTTTGCAATCTGTTTTAAGGTTATTTTGCGTTTCATGGCGTGAATTGAAAAAAATCTAATTAATAATAAAGGTATCTGAAATTTTTATAATTGGCAATTTTTGACTTAAAAGATTACAAAAAATAGAAAGTTTTCAACACTACCACGTTTTCGTAAACCAATTAAAAATGCCTCTCGTCGACCGTGTTAATAAATTCCTAATTTTGAAATTCGAAGTAAAATTAAAAACTTAACTAACAATCACAAACTCAAATTAATTTAAACAAAAAGTATGAAAACAATTTACAAAAAGTTGTTATTTTTATTCCTATTGTTGCCGTTTACAGTGTTAGCTCAAAACACTTTAAGCGGGACTGTTGTCGATAAAGCAACAGGTCAGCCAATACCAGGAGTAAATGTAAATGTACAAGGTGCTCCAAGCGGTGCATCAACAGGATTTGATGGTAATTACCAGCTGTCAAATGTTAAAAGCGGAAACAAAATTGTAGTTTCTTTTATTGGTTACAAAACGCAAACGATTGAGTATGCCGGACAAAAAACTCTAAACGTTTCTTTAGAAGAAGATACAAATCAACTTAAAGAAGTTGTAGTACAAGTAGGTTATGGAACTGTTAAGAAAAAAGACGCAACAGGTTCAGTATCTCAAATTTCGGCTAAAGAGTTTAACAAAGGTATTAACGTAACTCCGGAAAGTTTAATCAGCGGTCGTATCTCTGGTGTAAACGTAGTGGGGGGCGGAGCTCCTGGAGCGAAAGCTGATATCAGAATTCGTGGAGGATCTTCTTTAAGTGCTTCAAATGAGCCTTTAATTGTTTTAGACGGACTTCCTTTAAGTAATGATGTGCCAAGTGGAGCTACAAGTATTTTATCTACTATTGATCCTAATGATATTGAATCATTTACAGTATTAAAAGATGCATCTGCTGCTGCTATTTATGGATCTCGTGCAGCGAGTGGTGTAATCGTTATTACAACTAAAAAAGGAGCAAAAGGTGGTGTAAAAGTTAATTTTAGTTCTCAGGTTGGTATTAATACAGTTGCAAATCAAGTTGATGTTTTAGATGCTGATCAATTTCGTGCGTTAGTCAACGAAAAAGGTTCTGCTGCTCAAAAATCTTTACTTGGAACAGCAAATACAAACTGGCAGGACGAAATTTTCCATACTGCTTTAACAACAAACAACAATATCTCTGTAAGCGGTGCTTTATTTAATAAATTACCTGTACGTTTATCTGTTGGAAATGTTGATAATCCTGGAATCCTGAGAAACACTTCTTTTGAAAGAACTACGACATCGATATCGTTAAATCCTGTTTTATTTGATAATCATTTAAAAATTGACGTTAACGGAAACTTATCTTTTGGTAAAAATCAATTTCAAGATGAAGGAGCTGTAATTGGAAGTGCAATTGGATATGATCCAACACAACCAGTTTATGAAGCAGGTTCTCGTTATGGAGGTTATTTTGAATGGTTAGAGCCTACCGGAAATGTGCCGTTATTACCAGCAAGAAATCCTGTGGCAAGATTAAATCAAGATGATAGAAGAGCTACTTCAACAAGAAAATGGGGAAATGTTAGATTAGACTACAAATTCCATTTCTTTGAAGATTTAAGAGCAGTTGTTGAAGCTGGTATCGATAGATTTGACAGTAACGGAAATACTACAGTAAGTACAGAGAGTATTTTAGGTTATCAGCCAAAACCATTTAATGGTCCTGATTATGTGAATTTAGGAAACTATTCTAAATATACAGATATGCTTCAAAATAAAAACTTGAATGCTTACTTTAACTATACTAAGGATTTAGGAAAAATTAAAATTGATGCGACTGGCGGTTATAACTATCAATTGTTTCAAAGAGAAAAGTATAAATCGGGAGAATTAAGACAGCCAAATCCTAACACAGATATTGAAACACTTCCAGATGTTAATTTACAGTCTTATTTTGGACGTGTTAATTTAGGATATGATAGTAGATATTTAGTAACTGTAAATTACAGAAGAGATGGTAGTTCTCGTTTTTCTGAGAAATACAGATGGGGAGATTTTGGAGGTGTTGCTTTAGCTTGGAATGTAGCTGAAGAATCTTTCCTAAAAGATAATCAAACATTGTCAAGTCTTAAATTAAGATTTGGTTATGGAACAACTGGACAACAAGATGTTACTACAGCAGCATATGATTACCTAAAAAGAGTAACACTGGGTACAATTAACACACAGTACATTTTTGGCGGTAAGGTTTATTCTACTGCAAGACCTGAAGGTTATAATGAAAATATTAAATGGGAGGAATTGACAGAGATGAACGTTGGTGTAGATTTCGGATTCCTAAATGACAGAATTACTGGAACAGTAAACTATTTTGATAAAAAATCAAGTGATTTATTGGCAGATGTTGTGGTTCCAGATGGAGCAAATATTAGAAATTCAGGAATTTATAATATTGGTAGTGTTAGAACTAAAGGTCTTGAGTTCAATATTCAATCGGATATTATTAAAAGTGATAATTTGACTTGGAATGTTGCTTTTAATACAACTTATATTGACCAAAAAATTGATGATTTAGGTACTACAGTTCCTGGTTTTCAAGGATATTTAACGGGAGATGATATTGCAGGAGGAGCAGGAAATAAAATACAAGTTAACTCTGTAGGTTACGCTCCAAGATCATTCTTGGTATATGAGCAATTATATGATTCAAATAAAAAACCAATTGCAGGTGCTTATGTAGATAGAAATGGTGATGGAAAAATTGACGCTTCAGATCGTTACAGATTCCATAAACCAGCTCCAGATTACACTTTTGGTTTGTTCTCTACTTTAAACTACAAAAAGTTTGATTTTACAATGAACTGGAGAGCAAGTTTAGGAAATTATATTTTTGACAACGTAAGTTCTAACTTAGGATACTCCGATGCAGCTTTAAGAAGAGATTCAGATTTATCTAATGTTAGTACTGATTACCTAAACACAGGTTTTAGATATGAAGATAATGGTACACAACGTTATTTATCTAACTATTACATAAAAGATGCTTCTTTTATAAAATTAGATAATATCACACTTGGATATACTTTCGACAAGTCATTAATTAAAACAGCTTCATTAAGATTTACAGCTGGAGTTCAAAATGTTTTTGTACTTACGAAATATAATGGTTTAGATCCTGAAAGATTCAACGGAATCGATAACAATGTGTATCCAAGAGCTAGAACTTTCTTGTTTGGAGTAAATGCAAATTTCTAGTAGAATATTGAAAACAAATTTAAAAACACACAAAATGAAAATATCATTTAAATATATATCTTATTTTTTCCTACTTGTTTTAGGATTAAATATGACGCTTACTTCATGTACGAGCGACTTGGATGTAACGCCGACTGATGATGATGAATTTTTATCAGAAAAATTCTTTCAGGATCCGGCATCATATAAACAAGTTTTAGCGAAATTATATGCTGGTTTGTATGTTGGAGGTAATGATGGTGACGGTCAGCCAGATATCTCTGGAATTGGAGGGGATTTTAGTAGTTACTTACGTTTACTTTTTGTAACACAAGAGTTTACTACAGATGAAGCAATTATTGCTTGGGCTGATGGAACATTGCCAACATTGAATTCTCAAACTTGGTCTCCGGCTAATGAATTTTTAGCAGGAACATATTCAAGAGCATTCTATGAAATTAGTGTTGCTAATGAATTTTTAAGACAAACGACAGATGAAAAACTTACTGCAAGAGGTGTTGATGCTACTTTAAAAGGTGAAATCGCAACATTTAGAGCAGAGGCTCGTTTCTTAAGAGCTTTTTCTTATGTTAATTTAATGGACTTATTTGGTAATGTGCCAATTACTACAGAAAATGACCCAGTTGGATTCTTTTATCCAGTTCAAAAATCAAGAGCAGAAGTTTTTGCTTTTGTAGAATCAGAATTAAAAGATTTAGATAATAGTCTGGCTGCTTCTAAAGCAAATGAGTACGGACGAATTGATAAAACGGCAGCTAAATTTTTATTGGCTCAGATTTATTTAAATTCAAAAGTTTACACTGGAGTTGATAAATTTAATGAAGCGGGTGCATTATCTGCTGATATTATTAATAATTCAGGATATACATTTGCTAATGTTCCTTACAGCTATTTATTCTCTGCAGATAATGATGTAAATGGAGCTCAGTCTGAGTTTATTTTCCCAGTAATCAGCGATGGTAATGCTATTAGAGCTACTGGAGGAGGAATGAGTTTTATTCTTCACGCTTCTATTGGAGGTAGTATGGACGCTTCTTCTAGAGGTATGGATGGTGGATGGCAGGGAATCAGAACTCGTAGAGAGTTTGTAAATCTTTTCCCTGATGAAACTGCAACTGGAGATAAAAGAGGAACGTTTTATACAAACGGACAATCAAAAGATATTAAAAATGTTGGAACTTTTACAGATGGTTATGCTGTAACAAAATACATTAATAAAAAATCTGATGGTTCTGCAGCTCAAAGAAATGATATCCCTGATACAGATTTTCCAATGTTCAGATTATCTGATGTATATTTAATGTATGCTGAAGCTGCTGTAAGAGGAGCGGCATCTGCAAATACAGGAACAGCAGTTGGTTACATTAATCAGCTTCGTACAAGAGCAAACGCTGCAAATATTACTGCTGCTCAATTAACTCTTGATTTTATTTTGGATGAAAGAGGAAGAGAATTGTTTTGGGAATGTCACAGAAGAACCGATTTAATTCGTTTTGGAAAATTTACTGGCGGATCTAAAATCTGGCAATGGAAAGGAGGTTCTATTAATGGAATTGCTACCGAGTCTTATAGAGATTTAATGCCAATTCCTTCTAGAGTTATACAAGCTAACCCAACTTTAAAACAAAATCCAGGATACTAACTAACCTTATAAAAAATATTAAAAATGAAAAATATACATAAAATTTTAATCGCTTTCATCGGTGTTTTAGCAGTTTCGTGTAACGCAGATGATGTTGAAGACAGACCAGTAATTGAAGCAGCAACAGCTCCAGTTTTATTGACTCCTAAATCTGATTTCACTATTGTGCTTTCTAAAGAAACAGAAAATGAAGTGGCAACAACAGTTGTGTGGAATGATGCAGCATACAGCGGATCATCAACAGTTGTGAACTATACAGTAGAAGTTGCAAAAGCAGGAACAAGCTTTGCAGCACCTGTAACAGTTACAAATACAACGGAAAGATTTGTAGCTTTAACGGTATCTGAATTAAATTCAGCATTAGTTAACGGAGGATTTGTTGAAAAAGAAGCAAACAAAGTTGATATTCGTATTAAAGCTGTTGTAGGTGCTTCTGGGCTTCCTCAATATTCTAATGTTTATACTATTACAGCTACTCCATACCACGTACCATTAGCTAGTTCTCACTGGTTAGTTGGAGCTGCAACTCCAGGAGGATGGACATGGGCTGGTGATGCTGAAACTGAATTCCCATTAGTAGTTGGTAAAACAGATGTTTATAAAGTAACTATCGTTCTTAAAAGCGGAGAAGCATTTAGAGAATTCTTAGGAAATAACTTTACAAGCGATGGTAACTGGGATTCTAGTCATAACTACACTTACTATTCAGGTCAAGGATTTACTATTGATCCAGAATTAGTAAATGCAGGAGATGGAGACAGTAACTTTAAATATACTGGACCAACAGGATCAAGAGTTCTAACGATTGATAATGGTGCAAAAACTATAACATTAGACTAATTCCTAATGTAGATAAACAAAAGGGCTATCTGAAGATAGCCCTTTTTTAATCATTTACCTAACCGAATTATTATGAAAAAAACTTTACTCTTATTTTCCCTTTTGTTTTCTGTGCTTTCATTTGCGCAGATACAGCAGGCGACCTATTCTGTTAGCCCTGCAGCTTTTGAAGAAACTACTTCTATAACTATTACAGTTAACGGGGCAAGTATTAATGAAACTACATGGGGAGTTGCAGATCATTCTCTTTATATGTGGGCATGGGCTTTTGACACAAACGATACTACACAAAAAGGTACTCCAAACAATGGTTCTTGGGAAGCTTCAAGTGATGCCAGTAAGTTTACTTATAATGCAGGAACAGATACTTATACAAAAACAATTGTTCCAACAACATATTACAACACTACAGGAATTGGAAAAATTGGTTTTTTAATTAAAGCTAAAAACGGAACAGGCGATAAAAAGTCTCAGGATATTTTAGTTGAGGTAGGATCTTTTCAGGTAAATCTATCTGCACCAGTTGAAAATAGCGCAACAATTATAGCTTCTGGTTCTAACTTTACTATCACAGCGACAAATACAAACGGAAACGCAAGCTATTCTTTAAAAGCAAACGGAACTGTTATCAATACAAATACAAGCACAGCAAGTTACTCGTATTCGCATACTAATATTACAGGTAATCAAAGTTATGAATTAAGCGCAACACAGGGAGCAGTTACAATAGTAAAAAAGTTCTCGGTTGTAGTAAATCCTAATACCGTTTCAGCGGCTATGCCGGCAGGATTGGTTGACGGAATTAATTACAATAGTGCAGATGCTACAAAAGCAACTTTGGTTTTAGATGCACCTTTAAAAGATTTTGTTTATGTAGCCGGAAGTTTCAATAACTGGCAGCCAACTTCGGCGTATGCCATGAAAAAAGATCCGACTTCTGGTAAATTTTGGTTAGAATTGACGGGTTTAGTTTCGGGAGTAAATAATACGTACCAATATTGGGTTGTAGATGCGACGCCGCTTGCAAATTCTCCTGCAATGGTAAAAACTGCCGATCCGTATTCGACTTTGGTTTTATCTCCTTATGATGATCCGGGAATTCCTGCAGCTTCTTATCCAAATATTCCTGCGTACCCAGCAGGGCAACAATTTGAAGTTACAGTACTTAAAACTGGACAAACTCCTTATAATTGGCAAGTAACGAACTTTACAAAACCGGCAAAAGAAAAATTGGTTGTTTATGAAGTTTTAGTTCGTGATTTTGATGCTGCTAAAAATTATCAAAGTTTAATAGATAGGATAGATTATTTTAAAAATCTTAAAATAAATGCAATCGAATTAATGCCGGTAATGGAATTTGAAGGCAATGAAAGCTGGGGTTATAATACTTCATTTCACATGGCTTTGGATAAATTTTACGGATCATCTGATAAATTGAAAGAATTGATAGATGTATTCCACCAAAACGGAATCGCAGTTATTCTTGACGTTGCGCTAAATCACGCTTTTGGAAGAAATCCAATGGTGAGAATGTGGATGAAAGATCCTGATGGAGACGGTTTTGGATCTCCAACGGCCGAAAATCCATATTTTAATATGGTTGCGAAACATACTTATAGTGTTGGAGAAGATTTTAATCATCAATCACTTAAAACACAGTATTATGTTAATCGTGTTATCAAACAATGGATTGAAGAATATAAAATCGATGGTTTCCGTTGGGATTTAACAAAAGGATTTACACAGGCTTGTACAGCTTCAGATGAATCTTGTACGAATGGATATCAGCAGGATAGAGTTGATATTCTAAAAAAATATGCTGATTATTCATGGAGTTTAGATCCAACACATTACACCATTTTTGAGCATTTAGGAACTGATACAGAGGAGCAGCAATGGGCAAATTACAGAATTGCCGAAACACCAAGCAAAGGGATTATGATGTGGGGAAAAATGACAGATCAATATAATGAATTGTCAATGGGATACACAAGTAATATTACAAGAATGTCAAGTGCAAGTCGTGGTTTTACAGCAAACCGTTTAATGGGTTATGCGGAAAGTCATGATGAAGAAAGACTGATGTATAAAAATATACAATATGGAGCTTCAAATGGAACATACAATGTAAAAACATTAAATACAGCTTTATCAAGAATGTCTGCTATTGGAGCAGTTTCTTTACTGGTTCCGGGGCCAAAAATGATTTGGCATTTTGGAGAATTAGGGTGGGAGAAATCTATTTATACCTGTAATGATGGAACTGTAAACGATGCTTCAGCAACAATAGCAGGAGATTGTAAATTAGATACAAAACCACAGCCGCAATGGGTAAACAATTGGTTGGGAGATTCAAATCGTAGTAAAATCTACAACGATTGGGCAAAAATGATTACGTTAAAAACGGTAGAGCCGGTATTTTTAGGAACTTCTACAATTACAAATGCTAATTCATCAACAGTAAACATCAAAATTACAAATGCAAGTTTAGCTTCAACACAATTAAAAGATGTTGTGATTTTAGCCAATTTTGGTACTTCTGCACAAAATGTTGCAACAGGCTTTCCTTACACAGGAACTTGGTACAATTTAATGGATAATACAACAATAAATGTTACCGATGCAAATGCTGCAATAAGTTTACCAGCTGGAGAATACCGAATTTATGGTAATAAAACGGCAAATCTAGCTATCGAAGATTTTGAAAAACGAAATACAGTGAGTTTATATCCAAATCCGGTTTCAAATTACTTTACCTTAAATACTGCTTTTACAAAAGTTCAGGTTTATTCAGTTTCTGGACAATTAGTAAAAAGTTTTGCTTCAAATGGTAATGCTGATTTTCAATTTGGTGTAAGCGAATTACAGACAGGATTATATGTCGTAAAAGCTTCAGATGAAAATAATAAAGTTCAGGTAATGAAGTTTATCAAAAAATAAACGCTGAAAAATATATCTCTAACAGATTAAAAATTTGGTTTGGTTAGTAATGAGAAAGGGCTGTTCTATTGAAAAATAGACAGCCCTTTTCTGGTTTAGTTGTTTATTGTTTTCGTTTATTTCTTTTTATCGTTGTATTCTCCAATCACGGCAAAATAACCAAAAGTTCCTAAGCCCAAAACAATAAGTGGCGTTAGAATAAAAAGAATAATGATGCCAAAAACTAAATCATCTTGCTGGTCTGATAATAATTTAGGTAAGCCAAATTCAAACACGCAGAAATAAGCGGCTGCAACTGCCAAAATAACCCATAAAACGCCTAAAGTTTGTTTGATTTTGTCCATGTTCATAAAATGTTAAAGATGATTAATTTTGTTTTTGTTGTCTATGTAAATCATTCCAATCACAAAGCAGATTGAAGCTATAATAATAGGATACCAAAGTCCGTCAAGATAAAAATCACTTTTTCCGGCCGCTTTTGCATGTGTTACAAAATAAGTGGAAATTGCCGGCAGTAAACCTCCAAAAATTCCATTTCCTACATGATAAGGAAGTGACATTGAAGTATACCTGATTTTAGCTGGAAACATCTCAACCAAAAATGCCGCAATTGGCCCATAAACCATTGTAACAAATATAACCTGAATGAAAACTAAAAAAATTAATGTCCATTCATCGCCAGAATTGATATTAATAATAACACTGCTTTGAGATTTCTTCTTATTAGCAAAATCTGTCTTCTTTTCAATATACGTAGTTCCGTCAGTATAGGTTTTTGAAAATGTGGTAATTACATCATTATTTTTTGCTGTTTCCATATTTTGGGTTGTTCTTTCTACGATTTCGGTTTTGTAATTAACATCAGTAGTATTGTAAATCATCTTATATATAGGTCTGTAAAACAAAATAGCAAGCAGCATTCCAGACATCATAATATACTTTCGGCCTACTTTATCACTCAGCCATCCAAAAACAATAAAAAACGGAGTACCTAATAATAATGCAATTCCCAGTAAGCTATCAACCTGAGAAGATTCTACATTCATAACCGTTTTCATAAAACTCATAGCATAGAATTGACCGGTATACCAAACAACACCTTGCCCCATTGTGGCTCCAAACAAAGCCAGTAAAACAAATTTTAGATTGTATCTATTACCGAAACTTTCCTTTAGCGGATTTGTACTTGTAGTCCCTTCCTTTTTCGCTTTTGCAAAAACAGGCGATTCATCCATATTTTTTCGAATCAAATAAGAAACACCAACCATAACAATAGAAACCCAAAAAGGAACGCGCCATCCCCAGGAATCAAAAGCCTCGCTTGAAAGTATATTTTTAGTAGCCAGAATTACCATTAAAGAAATAAACAACCCAACAGTTGCTGTGGTTTGAATCCACGAAGTCCAATATCCTTTTTGACCAACAGGAGCATGCTCTGCAACATAAGTAGCCGCGCCGCCATATTCTCCGCCAAGTGCTAAACCTTGTAATAAACGTAAAATCAAAACTAATAAAGGAGCAAGGAAACCAATCGTTTCGTAACTCGGAATACATCCTATTAAAAAGGTAGAACCTCCCATTAATAATAACGTAGCCATGAAAGTATATTTTCTGCCAATTATATCGCCTAATCTTCCAAAGAACAAAGCTCCAAAAGGTCTAACAACAAATCCGGCAGCAAAAGTGGCTAAAGTCGATAAAAAAGCAGCGGTGGGATTATCACTGGGAAAAAATTTTGTAGAAATTACAACGGCCAAACTTCCAAAAATATAGAAATCATACCATTCAATCATTGTTCCCATAGAAGAGGCAGAAATTACTTTCCAAATGCCTTTAGTAGAAGTTTTACCCATAAAAAACGCTCTGTGTTTTTAATAATAAATAAAAAGCTATAATACGATTTCACGAATATAACGGATATTTTTTTATTTAGTTAATACTTTTTTAACAAAAACAACTTAAAATTTGACTTATAAGATTTAACTGTTTAATTTACATTTGAAATTAATTAAATGAGAGTAAAAGTTTAAAATTATTATGAAAAAGAAAATAGGGCTGTTAATCGTTTTTTTAATTTTAAGTGCATGTACAACTCGAAAAGAAGCGGTGTATAAAAAAAATGAATGCAGTATTTTAATTGTTCCTCCAGAAGATTTGGCTTCAAATTACAAAGCATTTTATTCTTCTTCATATTTCAACATCAATCAGTTTGAAGATTTTGATAAAATAAAAAATGGAATTCTTATGTGTCGTTGGAATGAAGGTTTTAAGAATTCTACTTTTTTGATAGTTGACTTTGATAAAGAATTCAATGCTATCAAAAAAAGAGAAAATTCAACGGAGGCAGTAATTCTTTCTTTGGAAGAAAAAATGCGCCTAAAAAATATCTTAGAAATTTTGAAGAAAGAGAGCTACTATCAAAATTGTGCACATGATCATGGACATGCATCATTATATATATTAGAAATAAGACATAATGATGAAAAGATAGTTCAGTATTATTCACCTATGAATCATCCCTATGAAATAGTAACATCAAATGCTAACATTAAATTAGTCCAAGACGTATTTGGTATAATGGATCGTTGCTATTATAGAAAATGATTGATGTTTTTCAGGAAAATATGTAAAAACAAAAAACCCACTCGGTTGAGTGGGTTTTGGTGGTACCTCCAGGGATCGAACCAGGGACACATGGATTTTCAGTCCATTGCTCTACCATCTGAGCTAAGGTACCGTGTGGTGCTTATTGCGGGTGCAAAGATAGAATCATTTTTCGTTTATCCAAAACATTTTTTTAAAAAAATCAATTCGTATCTTCGCAAGGGTAAAAAAATAAATATGACTTTAGCGGTTGACGTTGGAAACACTCGAATTAAAGCAGCTGTCTTTGAGGGAAGTACTGTTGTTGAGAATTTTGTTTTTGAGAAAAAGGAACTCGAAAAAAAAATTACAAAAATTTTAGAAAAATTTCAAAACTGCTCTGATTTGGTTGTTGCTTCAGTTGGAAATGTCGAAAAACAATCATTTTTGACTTTCGAAAAACAGCTTAACATTCATTTTTTTACCCATGAAGATATTTTTCCCTTCATAAATAAATATGCAACACCAAAAACTTTAGGAATAGACCGAATGATTTTGGCCGCTGGAGCAACTTTACAATTTCCCAAGCAAAATAGATTAGTAATTGATGCCGGAACTTGCATAACCTACGATTTTATCGACGAAAATGATAATTATCTGGGCGGCGCGATTTCTCCGGGACTTCGTTTACGCTACGAATCTTTACACAATTTCACAGCCAGACTGCCGTTACTGACCTTAGAAGCACCAGATTCCTATATAGGAAACTCGACTGCACAAGCCATTCATTCTGGAGTTGTCAATGGTTTCGTCTATGAAATTGATGGTTTTATCGATGAATATAGGTCGAACTTTTCAAATTTTATAATAATTTTAACGGGAGGTGATGCAGAATTTTTGGCTAAACGATTAAAAAATACCATATTTGCCAATTCAAATTTCCTTCTGGAAAGTTTGAACCAAACATTTCAATATAAAATCGACAATGATTAAAAAAATTATAATAAGCGCTTGTCTGCTTATCTCGTTCGTTTCATTTGCTCAGCAAGGTACTTCGTCGCCATATTCTTTCTACGGAATTGGAGATACAAGATTTAAAGGAACTCTTGAAAACAGAAGCATGGCAGGGGTTGCGGTTGAACAGGATAGTATTCACCTGAATATTGAAAATCCGGCAAGTTATGCCAGTCTGGGTCAAACTACTTTTTCAGTTGGAGGAACTTTTGGAACTAATACTATCAAAAGCAGCACAGAATCCTCAAAAGCACAAAGATCAACTTTTGATTATTTGGCATTAGGAATTCCTATGGGCAAATTTGGAGCTGGTTTTGGTTTGATTCCATTATCATCAGTTGGTTATAAAATTACAGATTTTAATAGCGGAGCAAATGCAGTTAGCAGTCAACTTGAAGGAAAAGGTGGTGTTAATAAAGTATTCTTTGGTTTAGGATATAAAATTACACCAAAGTGGAACATTGGAGCAGATTTGCAATACAACTTTGGTAAGATCACAACAACGACAATTGAAGCTGTGACTGATGTGCAAAATGCAACCAGAGAAACAAATTCATCTGAATTATCGGGTGTGAATTTTAATATTGGTACAATGTATCAAACTAAAATTACAAAAAAGCTAAACGTTTACACGAGTTTAAACTATACTTTCGGAAGTACATTAAATTCAGTTAGTACAAGAGTAATTGAAGTTGATGGAGATCCGGATGCAGTAACTGCAGATCCGGTTGACACAAAATTAAAACTTCCAAATAAATTGACTTTTGGAGCAGGTATCGGAGAGGCAAGAAAATGGTTAGTAGGTACTACACTTGCTTTTCAGGGAACAGGTCAGCTTGCTAATTATTACAACGCAAGCCCAAATGTTAGATATGAAAAGTATACTAAATATGCAGTAGGAGGTTACTATATTCCAAACTATAGTTCGTTTGCTAGTTACTTTAGCAGAATTACCTATAGAGCTGGTTTGAAATATGAAAAATTGGGTTTAATAGTGAACAACGAATCAATCAACGATGTTGGAATGTCATTAGGAGCAGGATTCCCAATCACAGGAACTTTTTCAAATGTAAATTTCGGAATCGAATTTGGAAAAAGAGGAACAACTTCTGCTGGATTGGTTCAGGAAAATTATATGAACTTCAGCGTAGGCTTCTCATTTAACGACAGATGGTTTGTGAAGAGTAAATTTAACTAAACCTAAATTTACGTGGTTTTTTAACCTCGTCACAATTTATTACATTTGGCAGATGAATTTACCAAAGAGATATATCATAAATGTTGTCACAGTTTTTGCTGTGACACTGTTTTTTGGATGCGAAAGTAATTTTAAAGACGTCCAGAAAATTAACTTCTCAGAGTTCGTTCCAGGAAGTGATGCAGATACCGTAAACATTAAATATACAGATTCAGGAAGAATAACAGGCGTTTTGATAAGTCCAAAAATGCTGGATTATTCTAATCTTGACTTTCCTTTTACAGAATTTCCTAAAGGACTCGATGTTACTTTATACGATAAAAAACAAAAGCGTACTTTTATACGATCAAATTATGCCGTTTCATACAAAACGACCGGTATAATTGATTTGCAGGGAAAAGTTAAAATCACATCAGAAGCAGGTCAGGTTCTGGAAACAGAGCAATTGTATTTTGACCAGAAAAATGAATGGTTTTATACCGAAAGAAAATTTAAGCTTACAGATGCAAAAGGAGTTTCTTACGGACAGGGAATTGATTTTAGCAAAGATTTTAAAGTGATCAATTCACAGCGAATAAGCGGTGAAATTGAATCAAATGATGATAAATTATAAATTATGGGTTACTTAAAATATACACAATACGTTTACATAGCATTTGCGGTTTTCTTTATTTACGACGGTGTAATAAAACTAAACGAAGGAAATGTAAATTATCCGTTAAGCTTTCTAATTGCCGGAATGGCGATTTTTATGTTTTTCTTTAGAAGAAGGTTTGCCAAGAGGTTTGATGATCGTAATAAAAAACAGTAAACATGGAGATTAGTATTATAATATTATGTTTAATACTATCAGCTTTTTTCTCAGGAATGGAAATAGCTTTTATTTCCTCAAACAAAATTTATCTTGAAATTGAAAAAAAACAAGATAATTTTCTGTCTCAAATTTTAACCAAACTTACCCAAAACCCTTCAAAATTTATTGCGTCAATGCTTATTGGAAACAATGTAGCACTTGTAGTTTATGGGTTTTATATGGGAGATGTTGTGCTTCAATGGATAATTGGTTTTGGATTTCAATTCTCTTATTTAACAACAATTCTGGTTCAGACTGTGATTTCAACTTTTATAGTTTTAATAACGGCTGAATTTTTTCCGAAGGTATTTTTTCAAATTTATGCCAATTCATTAATTAAGGTTTTTGCAGTTCCGGCTTATCTTTTTTACCGACTCTTTTATTATATCTCAACCTTTTTTATCTGGATTTCAGATTTTGTTTTGAAGAAATTTTTCAAGACAGAAGGCGATCAGGTGCAATTGTATTTCAGTAAAATAGAACTGGGAAATTATATTACAGAACAAATGAATTCTGTTGAAGATGATGAAGAAGTCGATTCAGAAATACAGATTTTTCAAAACGCATTAGAGTTTTCCGGGGTAAAAGCTCGCGATATTATGACCCCGCGCACAGAGATTGTTTCGATAGATTTATTTGAGACCGTTTCAGACCTAAAAGAACTTTTTATTGAAACAGGATATTCTAAGATCGTTGTAAGTCAGAACTCGCTCGATGATATTGTGGGCTATGTACATTCATTTGATTTGTTTAAAAAGCCAAAAACTATAAAATCGGTTTTAATGACCGTTGAATTTGTGCCGCAAACCATTTTAATTAAAGATGCTTTGGATCTTTTAATTAAAAAACGAAAAAATGTTGCTGTAGTTTTAGATGAATACGGAGGAACTTCGGGAATTATAACCATAGAAGATATAGTTGAAGAACTTTTTGGCGAAATCGAAGACGAACATGATTTAGATGAAGAACTAATCGAACAGGAATTAGGAGAAGGTAAGTATTTGTTTTCGACAAGATTAGATGTAGAGTATTTAAACGAAACCTACAAATTGATGATTCCAGAGGAAGATTCTTACGGGACATTAGGAGGTTTTATCGTAAATTCGACTAAAGAAATTCCGCAAAAGGGCGAAAAGATTGTCATTGACAGGTATCATTTCGTTATAGAACAGGCGTCAAACAATAAAATTGAATTGGTCAGATTGACAATAAAAGAGTGAATTTTTAAAGAATTAAAAAAAATTGTGTAAAATAAAACGCTAGTTGTATTGTTATTAACTAGATAATTGTATTTTCGCAAACTGAATATAAAATTAACGATAATTAAAATGGCAGTTTTAGCAAAAATTAGACAGCGTTCAGCTCTATTGATAGGTGTTATTGCACTTGCATTATTTGCATTTATAATACAAGATTTATTTACTAGAGGAACATTTGGTCAAAGTTCAAAAGATGTAGGAAGCATCGATGGAAAAGATATTTCATTTGAAGACTTTAGAGTTAAAGTTAGTGATATGGAAAAAAGTGGTCAAGGAATTACTTCCACTGAAGCTGCAAACAGAGTTTGGGATCGAGAAGTTTCAATCGCTTTATTATCAACTCAGTTTGATAAATTAGGATTGAGAGTTGGTGAAAAACACTTAATTGAAGTTTTAAAAGCAGATCCTAGCATTGGAAAAGAGCCTATGTTTTTAAACGCAGCAGGAATGTTTGATGTTGTAAAATTCAAAGACTATATCAAAGTGAATCCTCAGGCTGCTCAATTTATTTCTGCAAAAGAAAAAGATGCTGAATTAAACGCAAAATATCAAATTTACAATACTTTAATAAAATCTGGACTTTATACAACTGCTAGTGAAGGAAAGCTGAAGTATGAAATGGAAGCTAACAAAGTAAACTTTGCTTATGCCGGAGCTTTATATTCTTCTATTAAAGACAGTGAAGTGAAAATTTCTGATTCAGATATCGTAGATTATATGAAGAAAAACGAGAAAAAATTCAAAGCTGAAGATACTCGTGAAATTCAATACGTTTTAGTTGAAGACAAACCTTCAAAAGAAGATGAAGCTGAAATTAAAGCTAAAATCACTTCTTTATTAAATGGTAGAGTAGAATACAACGCAAAAACAGGTAAAAACGATACATTACCAGGCTTTAAAAGCGCAACAAACATTGCTGAATTTGTAAACGCAAATTCTGATGTTCCTTACGATTCTACATATGTTGCTAAAAATGCTTTGCCTGCAGTAGATGCTGATAAATTATTCAGCTTACCTGCCGGAGCAATTTATGGTCCTTACGTATACGGAAAATATTATGCAATTTCTAAATCTTTAGGATTTAAAGCTGGAGTTAATGCGAAAGCAAGTCAAATTGTAATTGGTTACGAAGGTTCTCAAACCCAAAATCCAAAAGAAAAAAGAACTAAAGAAGAAGCAAAAGCTAAAGCTGAAGAAATTTTAGCTCAAGCTCAATCTAATCCGGATAGTTTCATGATGCTTGCTTTTACAAGTTCTGATGATGCATCTGCACAACAAGGAGGTGATGTTGGTTACTTTAGTCAAAATCAATTGCCGCCAGCATTAAAACCATTTAGTGATTTTGTATTCAGTAATGGAATTGGAAAAGTTGGTTTAGTAGAAACTCCACTAGGTTTCCACATTATCAAAATTACTGACAAACAAGACGGTATTCGTTTAGCTACAATTGCTCAAAAAATTGAGCCTTCTGAAGCTACTTCTGATAAAGTATTTACATTAGCTACTAAATTCGAAATGGAAGCTGCAGACAAAGATTTTGCTGCTACTGCTAAAGAATTAGGTTTAAAAGTTGCTGCTCCAATATCTGCAAGAGCTATGGATGAACAATTTGGACCATTAGGAAACCAAAGAAACATTGTAAGATGGGCATTTGATAAAGAAACAAGTACTGGAGACGTAAAACGTTTTGAAATCGCTAACGTTGGACACGTAATTGCTCAATACAAAAGCGAAAACAAATCAGGTTTAGTTTCTGTTACAATGGCAAGACCTTACGTTGAGCCAATCTTGAAAAACAAGAAAAAAGCTGAAATCTTAAAAGCTAAATTAACAGGTTCAACTATCGAAGTTATTGCAAAAAGCGCTGGTGTAGCAGTACAACAAGCGACAAACGTAACTCTTGAAAATCCGGTTTTACCTGGTGGAGTTGGACAAGAGCCAAAAGTAGTAGGAAATGCATTTGCTTTAGCTGCTAACAAAATTTCTGCTCCAATTGAAGGAAACACTGGAGTTTATGTTGTGAAAAACATTAGCACAGTAAAAGCTCCTGCAATTGCAAATCATGCTGAATATGTTGCTAAAGTAAAAGCTCAAGGCGCATCAGATACAAGCAGAATTTTACCAGCGTTGAAAAACAATGCTAAAATTGAAGACAACAGATTACAATTCAATTACTAGTTTCTAGTAAAACAATTCATACAAGAAACCCGAAACATTCAATTGAATGTTTCGGGTTTTCTTTTTTTAATATTTTTTCATAACTGTTTTGTAGTAAATACTTTATATGTTTTTCTTAACTATATGGGAATAATCGAAATATAACTTAAAAAATTTGTGATATTCAAAATATTACAGTTAATTTGTCGGAATTTTTATTGTAACGAGGTATACTTTATTTGCCAAATTGTAAATAAAAACTGAAAGAGAATGATAAACAAATACTTTAAAAATTGGGGCGTTTAATGTTTATGTTTAATCTACTGAGAAGAAAACCTAAAGTTTATTCCAAAATCGAGAATCATATTTTTGGAATAATTACGGAACTTCTAAAGGTGAGCAGTACTGACATCAATGTTGATGAATTAGGAGGCAAGTATTATTTGAGCAATGAAGAACAGCATTTTAAAGTTACTATATTAAGTAACGATTATGTGATCAGGCTTACTAATACTCGCGATTCTGTGGCTGAAAAGTACGATAAGGTTTTTGTTGAAGATGTTTTAAAAGCTGTAAAAGAAGAAAAACATCGCAGAATGGAATTGGTTTATGATTCTATCACGAATAGTATAGAAAAAATGGCCGAACGTCTGCATAACACGCTTATCGAATCAAACGAACAGGAAAACGAAAAAGTTCGTCGTCTGGAAGCAGAACACGTTAGTGATCAGAAAGTAAATTTTTAATTTATTTCTTTGGTCAAACCATTACTCCTGTAAAATCATTTCGTCATACGTTAATATTGTGTCATAACCTTTTGACGCAAAATATTCTCTTGGATTTTCTTTAGAAATTACCATTACAAAATCGCCGCCCCAAGCACCAAGACTCTTAACGGTACCATTAAAATCAGGAAAAGCAATTTCTTTAATTGTTTTTATCTCCATGATATTACTTAAATGGATTTCATGTTTTTCGACTGCATTTGCAAAATCTTTTAGAGATTTGGCATTTAAAATAGCATGCGTTATTTTATTGTTTTCACTAACACTTTTAGCTAAATTTTGCTGTTTATGCTTGTTGTAAGCATGTATTGCAGTTTTACTGTTTTGTTTTTTATTCAGATAAACAAAGAAAATGTTCGTTGTAAAGTCTGGATTGAAAGTAACAGGTTCAACAAAATTATTTTCTATTCTGTATAAAATAGGAGTGTTATTTTGTGCGCAGGCAATATCATAACCGCTTCCTCCAAAACTGTTTCTAAGAAGCGTAAAAGCATTAATATTCGTCCACTGAGCAATATTGTTAATTAAAGTAGATGACGTTCCTAAACCCCAATTTCTTGGAAAAGTAAGATTCGTTGTTACTTTATATCCTTTTGACTTTTGAATAAATTCGGGATTTAAAACGTATGCTTCGTGAAGTATATTAATTAAGGTTGTTTTTACAGTTTCAATTTCAGAAACAATATTATTTATGACTTCTTCAAATGAAATAGTAGTTTCAAACCAAAGCTTGTTGTCGTAGTCGTAACTTTTCCATTCTATTATTTGGTTCTCGCCATCTTCTACAACTAAATTTTGACCAAATTTTGTTGGTAATGCAAAGGCATCTGCGCCATCTAAAACTAAATATTCTCCAGAGATGAATAATTTTCCGTTACTATAAAAGGTTGTTTTCATACTTCAGTTCTAAAAATCCAATATTTTAAATTCCAAATTCCAAAGATAATTGGAATGGAATTTTATTTTGAGACTATAAATTTTTGGAATTTTTATTTATTCTATTTTCTTAAACTTTCAATAAATTCAACTACAGCACTGTGTGAAACTGTGTTTTTCTTAAAATGTGCTTTAATTAAATGACGTTCTGCATCAGTAGCTTCAAATTGATTGATGATATTATTTAGGTGCATTTTCATGTGTCCTTCCTGAATTCCGGTTGTAGTTAAAGAACGCAGTGCAGCAAAATTTTGTGCTAAACCGGCAACCGCAGTAATTTCCATTAATTCCCTTGCAGAAGGTTTTTCAAGTATTTCTAAACAAAGTTTTACCAAAGGATGTAAAGAAGTTAATCCGCCTACAGTTCCTAAAGCCAATGGAATTTCAAGCCAGAAAGTAAAAATTCCGTTTTCGATTTTAGCATGCGACAAACTTGCGTATTGTCCGTTTTTTGAAGCATAAGCATGAACTCCGGCTTCTACGGCTCTAAAATCATTTCCTGTTGCTAAAACTACTGCGTCAATTCCATTCATGATACCTTTATTGTGTGTTACAGCTCTAAAAGGTTCTACTTCGGCAATTTGCACAGCTTGTACAAAACGTTCTGCAAATTCTTGCGGATTTGTAATGTGTTTTTCGGCTAATTCTTCAATTGGACAGGAAACTTCGGCTCTTACAAGACAATTCGGAACATAATTAGATAAAATACTCATAATTACAGTCAGCGTATCTTCTTCAGAAAACAAATCAGAATGTTGAAAATCCTCTTTTAAAGTCGTTGCAAATTGCTCTAAACACGAATTGATAAAATTAGCGCCCATGCTGTCTTTAGTTTCAAAAGTGGCATGAAGCTGATAGTAATTCTCCAGTAAATTTCGTTTATCCTTTAAGTGGATATCTAAAATTCCGCCGCCGCGTTCCTGCATGTTTTTGGTAATGCTTTGTGTTTCAGAAAAGAATTTAGGTTTTATCTGCTCAAAAAAGGATTGTAGTTTTTCGGCATCGCCATTAAAAGTAAAATGAACCTGGCCAATTTTTTCAGTATCAATTATCGTTGCTTTAAATCCTCCGCGTGTAGCCCAGAATTTTGCGGCTTTTGATGCTGCGGCAACCACAGAACTTTCTTCAATTGCCATTGGAATTGTTTTGTACTTTCCGTTGATTAAAAAATTCGGAGCAACCCCAAGCGGAATATATAAATTGGTGATTGTATTTTCAATAAATTCATCATGAAGCTGTTGGAGCTTTTCATCTGAATTCCAGTAATTTCTTATAATACTCAAGGCTTCATCAGGAGCCGAAAAATATTCATTGGCAATCCAGTTAATTTTTTCTTTTTTGGATAATTTCGAAAATCCGGCAACAGCGTTGTTCATTCTCAATATATTAAATAATAATGTTGCCGCAAAGATACTATTTTAAGAGTTTTGATTGTAATCTATTTCAAACATGGAAGTACGCAATCGTTATTTTTTTTAACATTTAACACTTAAAATGTGTATTATGTTTATTTTTTTCACTAAAATTGGGCTCTTTTTATATTTAAAATAATTCTAATGAATACAAGTAAAATTACTGTAGTACTTTTATTTATAGTTGCATCGGTTTTTGGGCAGCAAAAAATAACGGTCGAAAATATTTATGGTGGTGCATTTCGGGCAAAAGGAATGGACGAATTGCAATCTTTAAAGAATACAAATCAATATACGGTTCTAAATGTTGATCAGGCAAGCCGGACAATGCAGATTGATTTATATGATTTTGCAACACTAAAAAAAGTATCGAACCTTATTGATACTAAAAACCACAAAGAACTTCAGGACGGAATTGACAGCTATACCTTCGATGCCTCAGAAAAAAAGATTTTAATTGCTTGTAATTCAAATCAAATCTTCCGTCACTCTTTTACAGCAGATTATTTTTTATACGATATCGCTTCAAAATCTCTAACAAAACTTGTTGATTTTCAAATTCAGGAGCCAACTTTTTCTCCAGATGGAACTAAGATTGCTTATGCTAGAGAAAACAATTTATATGTTTACGATGTAGCTTCAAAAAAATCAACAGCGGTTACTACTGACGGAAAGAAAAATGCAGTCATTAATGGTATTACGGACTGGGTTTACGAAGAAGAATTTGCTTTTGTTCGTGCATTCGACTGGAGTAAAGACAGTAAAAAACTAGCTTACATTCGTTTTGACGAAAGCCAGGTTCCTGAGTTTTCAATGTCAATCTTCAAAAAAGATTTATATCCAACAATCGAAACGTTTAAATATCCTAAAGCCGGAGAGAAAAATTCTGTAGTTTCATTACACATTTATGATGCAGCAGGAAATGCTTCTAAAAAAGTAGATTTAGGAAATTATAATGATTTCTACATTGCAAGAATGCAATGGACAAATGATAACAATACATTGTCTGCACAGGTTTTAAACCGTCACCAGGATAATCTTGATTTATTGTTTATTGACGGAACTACAGCTGCTGCAAAAGTGGTTTTGAATGAAAAAGACAAAGCTTATGTAGATGTTACAGATAATTTGACTTTTTTAAAAGATAACAGTTTTATCTGGACAAGCGAAAAAGACGGTTTCAATCATATTTATGTGTATGATAAAACCGGAAAACTTAAAAATCAGGTTACAAAAGGAAACTGGGAAGTGGTGTCTTACTACGGTTTCGACGAAAAAACAAAAACTATTTTCTACCAGTCTACAGAAAATGGTTCTATCAACAGAGATATTTACAGAATTGGTTTAGACGGAAAAAACAAAACCCGTTTAACTACAAAAGTGGGAACAAGCGCGGCAACTTTCAGCCCGAATTTCCAATATTTTATTACTACTTTCTCAAGTAATTTAGTGCCTACAACATATACTTTAAACGAGGCAAAAACCGGAAAAGAAATTCAGGTTATCGAAAACAATCAGGCTCTTGCTGATAAATTAAAAGCATATAATCTTCCTGCAAAAGAATTCTTTGTTTTAAAAACTGCAAAAGGAAACGAATTAAACGCATGGATTTTAAAACCAAAAGATTTCGATCCTTCAAAAAAATATCCTGTTTTTATGTACCAATATTCTGGTCCGGGATCTCAGCAGGTAAACAACGATTGGAATAACGGCGATGATTACTGGTTTTTATCTCTTACACAGCAAGGTTATATTGTAGCTTGTGTTGACGGAAGAGGAACTGGTTTTAAAGGTGCTGATTTCAAAAAAGTAACACAAAAAGAATTAGGGAAATACGAAGTTGAAGATCAAATTGATGCTGCAAAAGTAATTGGAGCATATCCTTATGTTGATGCTTCAAGAATTGGAATTTTCGGATGGAGTTATGGAGGTTTTATGTCTTCTAACTGTATTTTTCAAGGAAATGATGTATTTAAAATGGCAATCGCTGTTGCGCCGGTTACAAACTGGAGATTTTATGACAGCGTTTATACAGAAAGATACATGCAGACGCCTGAGGAAAATGCAAGCGGATACGATCAAAACTCTCCTATAAACCATGTTGATAAATTAAAAGGTAAGTTTTTATTGATTCACGGTTCTGGTGATGACAACGTTCATGTGCAAAACTCAATGCAAATGATGGAAGCATTAATTCAGGCTAATAAGCAATTTGAATCTCAAATATATCCAGATAAAAACCACGGTATTTATGGCGGAAAAACGAGAATTCAGCTTTACAATAAGATGACTAATTTCATCAAAGAAAATTTATAATTTAAAAAATATTAACCTTAAATATAGTGAATAATATGGGAGAAACTCAAGTAAAAACTGCGCATCCAAAAGGACTTTGGGTATTGTTTGGGACGGAGATGTGGGAGAGATTCAATTTTTATGGAATGCGAGCTTTATTAACTTTATTTCTTGTGAATTCATTATTAATGAAGGAAGAAGAAGCGTCTTTAATTTATGGAGGTTTCCTTGGACTTTGTTACTTAACTCCAATGTTAGGAGGTTTTATTGCCGATCGTTTTTTAGGAAACAGAAATTGTATCCTTTTAGGCGGATTATTAATGGCAATTGGTCAAATGTTATTGTTTACCAGCGGTAGTGTTTTTGAATCTAATCTGGAAATGGCAAAAGCTATTATGTACTGCGGATTAGGTGTAATTGTTTTTGGTAACGGATTCTTCAAACCAAATATTTCCAGTATGGTGGGAAGTTTGTATCCAAAACAAGAAAAAACTAAACTGGATACAGCTTTTACTATTTTCTACATGGGAATTAATATTGGTGCTTTCTTAGGCCAGTCTATTTGTCCTTTATTAGGAGACGTAAAAGATGCTGGAGGAATTAGAGATATTCATGCTTTTAGATGGGGATTCATGGCGGCTTCTGGCGCAATGCTTATCGGAACTATTCTTTTCTATTTCTTAAAAAATAAATATGTTGTTTCTCCGGAAGGAAGACCATTAGGAGGTTTGCCTTCTAAAAATGTTGCAGAAGATTTTGAAGAAGGAGAATCGCAAAAAGCTAATTTTTCTACTAAAGCATTGATATTGGCAGGTGTTGCATTTATTGGTTTAGGATTCTTTTTTCATTATGCTGTAGGTCAGAATTTAATTTACACTTTGATTTATTCAAGTGGATTGGCTTTAGCAGGACTAATTATTTCTGACACATCTTTAACTAAAATTGAAAGAGACAGGATTATTGTAATTTATATCGTTTCGTTCTTTATTATTTTCTTCTGGGCAGCGTTTGAGCAGGCAGGTTCTTCGTTAACTTTTATTGCAGATAATCAAACCGACAGACATTTCTTTGGTTACTTAATGCCGCCGTCAATGGTTCAAATCTTTAATGGACTTTTTGTAGTTGTAATGGCAGTTCCTTTTAGTATTCTTTGGGATACTTTAAGAGCAAAAGACAAAGAACCAATTTCGCCAGTAAAATTAGCAGCCGGATTAGTAATTATTTCAATTAGTTTCTTCATGATTGCAACTCAGGTTTCATTCATTGGAACTTCAGGATTATTACTGGTAAAATGGTTAATCTTATTATATTTCTTAAACACGTGTGCAGAGTTATGTTTATCTCCAATTGGTTTGTCATTAGTTGGTAAATTGTCTCCAAAACGTTTTGCATCATTATTATACGGAGTGTTTTTCTTATCAAACGCATCAGGTTATGCATTAGGAGGAACTTTAGGTTCAATCCTTCCTGCAACTGGTGATAAATTTGCAAAAGCAAAAGAATTAGGAATTGATCTTCAGGCTGTCCTTGATAAAAAAATAACGCCAACTGCAGAGCAATTAGCTTTATTAGATAAACATCAAATTAGCGATCACAATCCTATTTTCGCCGGATTTGAAATTCATAATTTATATGAGTTCTTTATGGTGTTTGTTGTTCTTACGGGTATCGCTGCAATTATATTATTTGCCTTGACTCCATTGTTGAAAAAAATGATGCACGGAGTAAGATAATATGGAACATAATATAGCTTTAGAGGAAATTCAGAATTTTAAAGGCAAGTATCCAAAACAATTATGGTATTTGTTTTTAGTTGAAATGTGGGAACGTTTTTGTTTCTACGGAATGCGCGGTGTTTTAGCTTTTTTTATGGTAGACCAATTAGGTTTGCTTGAAGGGAAAGCAAATTTACAATACGGAGCCATTCAGGCTTTTGTTTATGCATTTACTTTTATTGGAGGTATTTTTGCAGATAAAATTCTAGGATTTAAAAAATCACTTCTTTTTGGAGGAATCGTAATGATTTTGGGGAATTTGCTGATTGCAGCTTCTCCGCATGATTTCTTTTATTACGGAATAACACTTTCTATTATCGGAACAGGTTTTTTTAAGCCAAACGTTTCTTCAATGGTTGGTGAATTATACCATGAAAATGACGGACGTCGTGACGCAGGTTACGGGTTGTTTTACGCCGGAATTAATATTGGCGGAATGCTTGGTGGTGCAATTCCTATTTACTTAGGAAAAAACTATTCATGGAGCCTTTGTTTTCTTTCGGCAGCAATCGTTATGATTATTGGTGTAATTACTTTTCTTTTAACAAAAAAGCATTTAGCACCAATTGGAAATTCTCCATTAGAAAATCAACCGCAAAAAAAACGTAATTTATATGAAATTGCAGTTTATGTAGGTTCTTTTGTTGTTATTCCATTAGTATATATAATGGTTATCAACTCTGACTTTACAGAGTATTTTATGTATACTATGGGAATAGTTGCATTAGGATATTTTGTATATGAGCTGATAATGTTAAAGGATGGAAAGCAGCAGCGAAAACTTTTAGCAGCATTTGTATTTATTTTTGGATATTTTATGTTTATGGCAATTTCAGAGCAATCTGGAGGCTCATTGTCTTTGTTTGCAAAGGATAATCTATCTAACAAGATGTTGTTTTTTCATATTGATCCAAATGTGGTAAATAACAGTATCAACTCATTGTATGTTGTTATTTTTAGTCCATTAGTAGGATTGTTATGGATATTTATGGCCAAGCGAAAAATTGAACCAAATACCGTTATTAAGTTTGGTTTGTCATTTGTTTTGCTTGCTGCAGGGTTCTTTATTTTTTACACTGCCAGATTTTTTGTAAATCAAGATGGATTAAGTTCTTTAGACGTTTTTGCTTTAGGATACCTTGTATATACGCTTGGAGAATTGTGTATTGGCCCGATCGGAATGTCGGTAATTACAAAATTATCGCCTAAACGTTTGTTTGGAATGATGATGGGATTATGGTTCCTTTCTAGTGCTTTCGGACAATTTGCTGCCGGAAAATTAGGAGCCGAAATATCTGATGCCAATACAGGAACAACCTTAATGTCTAAACTTATCGCTTATACAGATGGGTATTATCAATTAGCATTATATTCTCTTATTGCGGGTATTGCATTAATTGTTTTGACTCGGTTAATTAGAAGGTTAATGCAAGAAGTAAAATAAATCGATTTTTCAATTCATTTTTTATTTAAATTTGCAAAAAAATCACATGTTATGAAAAGAATATTACTAATAGCCTTTTTTATAGTTGGAGCATTTGCAACTCAGGCTCAGGAACTAAAATGGTATACTGATGTAAAAGAAGCAATCACAGTAAGTAATAAAGAACAAAAACCTATGTTGTTGTTCTTTACAGGAAGCGACTGGTGCGGATGGTGTATTCGTTTGCAAAACGAAGTTTTAAAAACTCCGGAATTTAAAAAATGGGCTGCTGATAATGTTGTTTTAGTAGAATTGGATTATCCAAGAGCTGTACCTCAAACGCCTGAGCTTAAAAGCCAAAATAATGAGCTGCAGCAGGCTTTTGGTATCCAGGGATTTCCAACTGTATTTTTTACAAGCGCACAAACAAAAGATGGAAAAGTTAATTTTACAGGCCTTGGCAGAACAGGATATGTTGCCGGAGGTCCATCGGCTTGGTTAACAGTTGCAGATGGAATTGTTCATCCTAAGAAATCGTAAAGAATTTAATTTTTAAATCAAGATTATATATAAAACTCCTTACAGTAATGTAAGGAGTTTTTTTGTTTAGTAGGAAAAGATTTTCATTTGTTAAGCCTAAATTATTATTTCAATATTTATTTATAAATAAAAAAACATATAATGTAATTTTTGATGTAATTAAATTTGGATAATTAAAATATTGTGTTAATTTCGTCATGCTATACTAACCAAAACCAATATATAATATGACTAAAAAATTACTTATCCTACTGTTTTTTTTAGGTTCATTTTTCATGCACGCACAAACGCTTGCATGGCGAACAAACATGACTGATGCAATTGCAATTAGTAATGAAGAAAGAAAACCCATGTTAATTTTATTCACTGCCTCAGGTGTACCAGAAAATCTTCAGAACGAAGTATTTAAAACCCCAGACTTTGCCGTTTGGTCGCGTGACAATGTAATTCTTGTAAAATTAGATTTATCAGACGCTACAGCTTCAGACGGAGATAAAGAACAAAACATTAAATTAAAAAATGCCTTTGGAGTTGATGATCTTCCGCAAGTATGTTATGCGATGGCTTCGATAAGAAAAAACAAAACAACTTTTAGCGCTCTTGGTAAAATTGCATACAAACCAGGAGGTGCAAAAGCATGGATTGCAGAATCAAACAATATTCTGCATCCGAGTGAGTAATAATTTAAATTAAGTTTCTTAGTTTAATTTGTAGAATCCCTTTTCAATTATGTTGAAAAGGGATATTTTTTTTAAACAAGCTAAAATGTAAATTGTACATTTAATATTTTAAGACCGTAAATTTTTCGTTTTTTTCAAATAAAGAATCTTAAATAATTAAATTCATTTTAATGCGTTTTTTTTGTAACTATTTGTTTTAATGGAGATTGTTGGCAACAGGTTTTGTGTTAATTTAGTTTTATTAACCAGCCAAAAACCAATAAACTATGACCCGAAAACTACTTATCATGCTATTCTTTTTAGTAACATGTTTTGCCGAATCGCAAAATTTAGAATGGAAAACGAGTGTGGTTGATGCCATTACCTTAAGTAATGAAGAAAGAAAACCACTATTGATTTTTTTTACCGCTGCTAATGCCCCGGAAAATTTACAAAATGAAGTTTTTAAAACACTAGAATTTGAAAAATGGTCCCGCAGAAACGTTATTTTATTAAAACTCGATTTGTCTGATGCCGCAGTGTCGAGTGAAATTAAAGAGCAGAACATTAAATTAAAAAATGCATTTGGCGTTGCCAATCTTCCGGAGGTTTGTTATACAACCGGTTCCATTAGAAATGGCAAAACTGCTTTTAATTTATTAGGGAGACTTCCGTATAATTCAAATGGAGTAAAAGCTTTTATTTCAGACTCTAATTTGATATTAAATCCAGAATAAAAAGGATTAATTTAAGCTATAAAATCCCTTTTCGGCGGTAGCATGAAAAGGGATATTTTTTTTCTCGCAGCTCAATTTCCACATTTTTTGAATTGCATACGCATTTGTTCCATCTGCAATAATAATTTCAGGATGTAATTCGGTTAAAACTCTATCCATATTTATTTTGGGAGACTGCGTTAAGATCACAATATCAGGCTGGCTTTTATTTTCAAAAACTCCCGTGCTGTCAATTATGGAGATTTTCTTTCCATTAAAAAACAAGACATTCCCAATTCGCTGCGATTTATTTAAAACACTAAAATTGCCCACTAAATAAGAATTGAAAGCATTGTTTTTTGAGCTTTTGTCTCTAGTCGTATCGCTCGTAAAAAGTGTGATATTATTGCCGAACCTTTTTGAGATTAAGGTATTCTTCTTGATATTATAAACAATTAACTCTTTTTGATCTGCGGTTTCTTTTTTAGTGTAAATGAAAGAAAGCTGTAATAGAATTATTGATACAAATACAACAACGAGTTTAGTGTAACTAGGTTTCTTTGAACAGATTATTGCACTGATTATTACGAAGTAAAGCGTTACCAAGTAATAAAAATTAAAACTGATATCCTGAATAACAAAAGATTCAAACGATGCAACATAATGAATCATTTGGTTTAAAATGAAAACGCTTTTTTCAAAAATGTAAACCAAAATTTCGGGCGGACTTTTGAACATTGCAAAAAGCATCACAATGATCCCGGCAATCATGATGAAAGATAAAACAGGAAGAATTATAATATTGGTAACAAAAAACAATCCCGGAAATTGATGAAAATAATAAAGGCATAAAGGTAAAGTTCCAATTTGTGCAGCAAATGAAACCGTTAAAGAATCCCAGATATAAATTGCGATTTTGTTTTTTGGCGACCAGATTTTCTTTAATATCGGCTGAAGCCAAACTATAAAATATAATGCTAAATAACTTAATTGAAAGCCAACATCAAATAAGAAATAAGGCTCAAAAAGTAAGATCAATAAAATGGAAACTAATAACGTATGATAAATGTTTCCGCTTCTGCGAAGATGATTTCCAATGGCCACAAAAGAAAACATGACAACCGAACGCAGAACGGATGGAGATAAACCAGATATAACAGCAAAACCCGCAAGCGAAATTAAAATCGAAACCAATTTAATTGCCGAACCTTTTCGGGTATTGGGAACTGGTTTTAAAATAAACATGATAAAAAGCATTATAAAGCCAACATGCAGGCCTGAAACTGAAAGAACATGCGTTGCTCCAGAATATTGATAATCTTTTATAATATCGGCTGAAATTTCCTGCTGCTGTCCCAAGATAAGAGCTAATGCCACATTCATTTCATCTTTACTAAAATGAGCGCTTTCCAGATTTTTTAAAATAGTAGCGTGGAGTCGGCCAGAGTAATACCAAATATCTTTTTTGATGGTTTGGCTGATTTTGATTTCTGATTTTTTGCAATAAACCTGTGCATAAATCTGTTTATCGGCTAAGTATTTAGCATAGTCAAATTGATTCGGATTTTTACTCGAAGCTGTTTTTTGTAAAGTAGTTTTGACTTTGATTGTATTTCCAATTATTAAGGAATTTTGGGTGCTGTCTTTTTGAATATTGACAATAATTTTTCCTGAATAAGTTTTGTTTTCAATCATATTTACAAGCCCGATATATCGATCATTGTAATCGTTGCTTTTGAGTTTTTCCCGTAATATAAAAGTTATAAATTGAGGCTTTTCAAAAGCTGTTTTCGAATGTGTATAATTCGATTTATCAAAAGTATCCGTATGGATAAGCAAAACGCAGATTCCTGTGGAAAATGAAATAAGAGAACTGCTTATTCCGAAGAATAGATTTGTCTTTTTGTTTTTCTTCGAAAGAAAAAAACTAATGCAAAATAATGAGGAACAAATTCCAAGTGAAATAAATGAAACTTGAATGGAAGGCAGGCAATAATAAGAAACTAAAATGCCAAAAAGAAAGCTAATTGTAATTTTAGCTAAAGGAAAATCTAATACTTTCATGGCTTAAAAGTATTAAAAATTTGTAAGAAAATAAATATATTTTATTTATTCGATTACCCGATTAACTTGTTCGAACGAATTTTTATAATAAGCTTCTTTTGTAGAAGAAATAATTACACCTTTTGAAGTAGAAGAATGTATAAACTTAATTTCATCTGAATTTACTTCGGTAATAAGACCAACATGATTGATCTGCTTGCTTTTATTTGTTTTAAAGAAAATCAAATCGCCTTTTTTGGCGTCATTCAGCGGAATTACTTTTCCAATTTTTGCCTGTTCAAAAGAACTTCTCGGCAGTTTTATATTTTCAGATTCGAAAGTCGTATACACTAATCCAGAACAGTCAAAACCACTTTTTGTAGTTCCGCCCGCTTTGTATTTAACGCCAATATTATCTGTCGCAGTTTCGATTAAATTTTTTACAACAGATCTGTTTTCTTTTTTCGATTCGTTTTTGCTCACAGCAGTCGAAGTCGATTTACAAGAAACCAATACGATTGATAAAAGAAAGAAAACGAGTATTTTTTTCAAAACAGAAATAATTAAGATTTTAAATCGGCAACAATAAGTTTAGCTGTTTTTTTGCTTGCGCCAACGCCGCCTAGTTTTTGTTCTAAAATATCATAGTTTTTAAGCAGTTTTTCGCGGTGAGAAGGTTCAAGTAATTTGTTCAGTTCTTCTTTGATTCGTTTTGTATTGCATTCACTTTGAATCAGTTCCGTTACAACTTCCTGATCCATAATTAAATTGACAAGCGAAATATATTTTAAAGTAATAATTCGTTTGGCAATTTGATAAGAGATCGCGCTTCCTTTATAACAAACCACTTCGGGAACTTTAAAAAGAGCCGTTTCTAAAGTTGCGGTTCCGGAGGTAACCAATGCCGCAGTTGAAGAACGCAATAAATCATACGTTTTATTTGAAACAAAGGCAATATTTTTATTTTTAATAAATTGCTGATAGAATTCATAATCCTGACTTGGCGCACCGGCAATAACAAATTCATAATCCTGAAAATCATCAACAACACTTAGCATAACACTCAGCATTTTAGTAATTTCCTGTTTACGGCTTCCTGGTAAAACAGCAATAATTGGTTTTTCTCCCAATTTATATTCTTCTCTAAAAGCGGTTTCATTAAAAGCAGGCTGATTTTGAATAGCATCAATTAAAGGGTGTCCAACAAAATCTACCGGAAAATGATGTTTGTCTTCGTAAAAACTTTTTTCAAAAGGCAAAATCACAAACATTCTGTCAACGTCTTGTTTAATAGCGTTGATTCGGTTTTCTTTCCAAGCCCAAATTTGAGGAGAAATATAGTAATGTGTTTTGTAATTCAGTTCTTTAGCCCATTTTGCAATACGCATATTAAAGCCCGGATAATCAATAAAAATTAAAACATCCGGTTTAAATTCAGAGATATCTTTTTTGCAGAATTTGATGTTGTTTAAAATAGTTTTTAAGTTAAAAATTACTTCAACAAATCCCATAAAAGCCAATTCGCGATAATGTTTTACCAATGTTCCGCCGGCTTTTTGCATTAAATCACCGCCCCAAAATCTGATGTCGGCCTGAGGATCTTCTTCGTATAATGCTTTCATTAAATTAGAACCGTGTAAATCTCCAGAAGCTTCGCCAGCTATTATGTAATATTTCATATCAACGAATTTTTATTGCAGCACAAAGATAGGATTTAAATAATTATGGTCGAAATTGCTAAAACAATCACGGCTAAAATCACGCCGCGCGCCATCATTTCTTTGTTTCTTTTTAAGAGAATTAAAAAAACAGGAAGATCTAAAACAGCCCCAATTGTAATCACTTTTCCTAAATATCCCATTTCTCTAATAGTTTGAATTCCGGCTGGAAGATCAAACTTTGTAAAAAATTTGATAAACAAATAACTTCCAAGAAGTGAAGTAAAAATTCCAACAATAAATCCGATTACGAGTTCTTTTTTATCCATTTAATTTCCAAGTATTAAGTTGCTGCATTGTATGATGTGCCGTTAAGTCAAACTGAACAGGAACTACCGAAATATATCCGTTTTCAAGCGCCCATTCGTCTGTATCTTCGCCATTGTCTTCATTAGTAAATTTGCCCGTTAGCCAATAATAATCTTTACCGTAAGGCGTTTGCCTTTTGTCAAATTTCTGCGCATAATAGGCTTTCGCCTGACGGCAGATTTTTATTCCTTTGATTTCTTTTTCGCTCAATTTCGGAAAGTTAACATTTAAAACAACTCCGGCCGGAAGTTTATTTTTTAATGTTTCCAACGCTATTTTTTTCACGAATGCTTTAGCAGGTTCAAAATCGGCATTCCAGTCAAAGTCCAAAAGAGAAAAACCAATCGCCTGAATCCCTTCAATTCCGGCTTCGACAGCGGCGCTCATCGTTCCCGAATAAATCACATTTATAGAAGAATTTGATCCGTGATTAATTCCCGAAACACACAAGTCCGGTTTTCGTTTTAAAATTTCATTAACAGCAAGTTTTACACAGTCAACAGGCGTTCCGGAGCAGCTGTATTCTGTAATCGAATCGCCATCTTTAGAAATTTTATCCAGAAATAAAGTATTGTTTATCGTAATTGCGTGTCCCATTGCGCTCTGAGGCTTGTCTGGAGCGACCACAATTACATCGCCAATAGTTTCCATAACGTTTATTAAAGCTCTGATTCCGGGAGCCAGAATTCCGTCGTCATTCGTAACTAATATTAAAGGTTTTTCGTCTTTCATACTTCATTTTCCATTTTTGATTTATCAAAATAAAAGCTTGTTAGAGCAAATGTAGTAACAGATTTTGGTAGAATACTAACAAATAAATAAAAATTGTAAACTAAATTCCAGAAGACTTTTAAGCATCAAACATTTTTATATCTTTAACAAAAAATTATACTGATCTTGGCATGTTGGCATAGTTTTTACCGTAACTTAGATTAAAAAATTTGATGAATGCTATTATTAAGTTTATGAAAAGAAATTATAAAATACTTATAGCCGTATTATGCTTGTCTTTAACCCTGTTTGCTTTTAAAATAAATGCTGACAAGAATGATGATCCGGACCCAAATAAAGACAAGACATTATTAGAATTACTGGCTTTTGTTATTGAAAAAGGACACTACAGCCCGGCTGAAATAAATGACGAATTTTCGAAAGGTATTTTTAAAGATTATATCGAGGCATTAGACCCTTCGAAGCGATTTTTCCTGCAGTCTGATATTGATGAATTTAAACAATATGAGTTAATGCTGGACGATCAGTTTTTGAATAAAGATTTGACATTTTTCAACTTGACTTATACAAGGCTGATGAAGAGAATGGAAGAAAGCAAAAAACGTTACAAAACGATTTTAGCGCAGCCATTTAACTACACAACAGATGAGACTTTTAATGCAGATTATGAGAAACTTCCGTATGCAAAAAACTTAACGGAAATCAATGAAAGATGGAGGAAACAAATTAAATTATCTACACTTTCATCTCTTGTAACAAAGCAAAAAATTGAAGAAGAGAAAAAGAAAAAAGATCCTTCTTATCAGGAAAAATCTTTTGATGCTTTGGAGAAAGATACACGCGAAAGTTCATTAAAATCTTTAGATGATAATTTTAGTGTAATTAAAGATTTGAATAAAGATTACTGGTTTTCAGTGTATTTGAATTCAATCATGGCTCGTTTTGACCCGCATACAAGTTATTTTGCTCCAGAAGAAAAAGATCGTTTTGATGTAAACATCAGCGGAAAATTAGAAGGAATCGGAGCAAGATTAACCAAGAAAAATGACTTTACTCAAATTGATGAGTTAATTTCTGGCGGACCAGCTTGGAAAGGAAAACAACTTGAGGCGGGAGATTTAATCCTGAAAGTAGCTCAAGGAAACGAAGAACCTGTTGATGTGGTTGGAATGCGTCTAGATGATGTTGTGAAAAAAATCAAAGGTCATAAAGGAACTGAAGTTAAACTTACCGTTAAAAAAGTGGACGGAAGTATCAAAGTAATTTCAATTATCAGAGATGTTGTTGAAATTGAAGAAACGTATGCAAAATCAAGTATTGTTGAGAAAAACGGATTGAAATACGGCGTTATTTACCTGCCTAAATTTTATATCGATTTTGAAAACAAAGACGGTCGTGATGCCGGAAAAGATATTGCTCTTGAAGTTGAAAGACTGAAAAAAGAAAACATAAACGGAATCGTTCTTGACGTTCGTGATGACGGCGGAGGATCTCTTTCTACAGTGGTTGATATTGCAGGTTTATTTATTGAAGAAGGACCAATTGTTCAGGTAAAATCTGCTGGTAAAAAGAAAGAAGTTTTATACGATAAAGATAAAAAAATAGAGTGGGACGGGCCATTAGTAATTATGGTGAACAGTTTCTCTGCTTCGGCTTCTGAAATTTTAGCAGCTGCAATTCAGGATTACAAACGTGGTGTTATCATTGGTAGTAAACAAACTTACGGTAAAGGAACGGTACAAAATGTACTTGATTTGAACCAATTTGTTCGTAATGCAAATTATGGAGATTTAGGAGCTTTGAAAATTACAGGTCAAAAATTCTATAGGATTAACGGAGGTTCAACTCAGTTAGAAGGTGTTCATAGTGACGTGGTTATGCCAGATCGTTATGCTTACTTAAAAATGGGAGAGCGCGATATTGACAATGCAATGCCATGGGATAAAATTGACCCGGCAGATTACAGTACCTGGACTTCTAACGAAAACTTTACAAAAGCAATCGAAAAAAGTAGAAATAGAATTTTACAAAATCCTCAATTTAAATTAATTGAAGATAATGCAAAATGGATTGATGTTAAGAATAAAGAAAACATATACAGCTTGAACATTAACAGTTTTAAACAAACTCAGGAACAAGTTGAAAATGAAGGAAAAAAATACAAACCAATTTCTGATTATAAAAACAGTTTAGTGTTTAAATCATTGCCTTATGAAGAGGTTGAAATGAATAATGATGCTACATTGAAAGAAAAAAGAGAAGCTTGGCACCAGGCATTATCTAAAGATGTTTATGTTGAAGAAGCATTAAATGTTTTAGATGACTTACAATCTAAATCTTTAGTAAAAGCTGGCGTTTCTCCTAAAATGAAAAAAGATAAATTGGTAAAATCTTAAAGATTTTAAATGTTTAATTTGTTATTAAAAAACGCTTCTTAAAGTAATTTATGAAGCGTTTTTTAGTTTAAAAGAAAAAGTAATATTTATGAAAAGTATTTTAGTCTGCGGATTGATTGGTTTAGCATTACTTTCCTGTAAAAAGGAAAATGAAACTGTTGTTGAAACAGAAATAGCAAAAACAGAAAATTCATTTGTTTCTGACCAAAGTAATACGGGTTCTTTATATTCGATTGCTTATCAGCCAACTTCAACTACAAATCAAATCGTACAACATAAATATTATACACTTTCTTATAATGAAAAGTTTGAGCAGGCCGAATGGGTAGCGTATGAATTAAAGAAAGAATATCTAAAAAACGGAAATTACAAACGTCCGTATTTTATTGAAGACCCAAAAGTAACAACAGGTTCTGCAGACTGGAGAAATTATAAAAAATCTGGTTATGATAAAGGGCATCTTTGTCCTGCGGGCGATATGGAATTTAGCGAAGATGCTTATAATGACACTTTTTATACTTCGAATATTTCGCCGCAAAGACATGATTTTAACAGCGGAATCTGGAATAGAATTGAACAGAAAACACGTTATTGGGCAGGAAAATACAATGACATTTATGTAGTTACTTGCGGAATCCTGAAAGATTCAGATAAAAAAATAGGAACAGAGAAAGTTTCTGTTCCTAAATATTTTTATAAAATTGTTTTAGCCAAATCAGGAAAGGAACATAAAGCCATCGCTTTTTTGGTTCCGAATGAAGACAGCGATAAACCAATTTATGATTTCGTAGTTCCTATCGAGACTTTGGAAAAAATGACTGGAATTGATTTCTTCCCCAATTTAAAAAACTTAAAAAGTAGTAAGGACTTTTAAATCAGCAATTGTTTCAGTTGGGTTTTCTGCTTTAAAAACAAAGCTTCCGGCTACTAAAACATCGGCTCCGGCTTCTACTAATTGTTTGGCATTTTTGTTGGTTACGCCACCATCAATTTCGATAAGCGTTGATGCGTTTTTGCGTGTAATTAAAGCTTTTAGTTTTTTTACTTTATCATAAGTGTTTTCAATAAACGACTGTCCGCCAAAGCCTGGATTAACACTCATTACACAAACCAAGTCAATATCATTAATAACATCTTCTAACAAGTCAACATTAGTATGCGGATTGATGGCAACTCCCGCTTTCATTCCTTCGGCTTTAATAGCTTGTAATGTTCTGTGTAAATGTGTACAAGCTTCGTAATGCACGGTTAAACCATTAGCGCCTAAATCAGCGAAGGTTTTAATATAACGATCCGGATCAATGATCATTAAATGTACATCAATATATTTTTTTGCATGTTTAGAAATGGCTTCTAAAACAGGCATCCCAAAAGAAATATTCGGAACAAAAACTCCATCCATAATATCAATATGAAACCAATCGGCCTCGCTGATGTTAATCATTTCGATATCACGCTGCAGGTTCGCAAAATCGGCAGCAAGAACAGAAGGAGCAATAAGAGTATTTTTCATTTTGTAGTGGTGTGTTTTTTTACAAAGATAAAATTTTTTAGCCGTAATCCAGACAGCTGTCAAGAGCAAGGATTCAGGTAAAGTTTTTATAAGTTTAAGCGGTTTATGTTTTGCTAAATTTATTTTTAATAGATTAAGATTTTCTTATTATTTTAATTAAAAAAATAAGAAAGAAATATAGTAAATCTAAAAAAGGAAATAAATAATTCGTATGTGTTTTTTTGTAAATTGCGGCAAATAATCCTACTTGATGAAAATAACTCTACTTTCAATTATTACCTTTTTTTTGTCTGCAAATATGCTCTTTAGTCAAAAGGCATTAGACCCTACAGCAGAAGATATTCAATTAGCAAAATCACTTAGAGAAAAATATTCTAAAGATGATGTCGCCGTTTTAGAAAGCAAAGAAAACATTACGTTTGAACTTAACAAAAGCGATGCTAAAGTTGTGGTTAAAAATTCTGTGAGGGAAGTTTTAATGAACATTAATCATAGAGCTGATATTAATAAATATGAGTTTTATGACAGCGAATCTTCAATTGAAAGTTTTATTCTGAAATACAGAAATCAAAAAAATACCAGTTTTACAATAAAAGATCAGTTTTACAAAGACAACGATTTGTTCTACAATGATGCTCGTGTAAAGTATATGGACGTAGATTTTCCGGTTCAGGGTTACAGTTATATTTATGAGCTTGAAAAAAAATACAATGATATTAAGTATTTTACCTCTTTGTATTTTAATGATGAGTTTCCGGTTATCAAAAAAGAGATTACAGTTACGGTTCCGGACTGGTTAAATTTAGAATTGAAGGAATTTAATTTTGATGGAAATACTATTTCTAAAACTAAAACACGTGACGATCGAAACGGCACTACAATTTATACGTATGTAATGGAAAATGTTGATGCTTTTTATAAAGAGAAAAAAGCACCGGGAAGAAGTTATATCTATCCGCATGTTCTGGTTATAGCAAAATCATTTAAACATAGAGATAAAGAGACGATGCTTTTTAATTCGACGGCAGATCTGTATAAATGGTATAAATCATTGGTAGATTCTATGAAGGACGATACAAGTCTGCTTGCCGCTAAAGTTAAAGAGTTGACAGCTACGGCAAAAACGGATGAAGAAAAAATCAAGAATATTTATTACTGGGTTCAGGATAATATTAGATACATAGCATTTGAAGACGGAATTGCGGGTTTTAAACCAGATGAAGCACAAAACGTTTTTGAAAAAAGATATGGAGATTGTAAAGGAATGGCAAACCTTAGTAAACAAATGCTAAAATTGGCAGGATTTGATGCCAGACTTACCTGGATAGGAACCAAGCATATTTTGTATGATTATACGACGCCTTCTCTGGCAGTTGACAACCATATGATTTGTACGTTGTTTTATAAAGGAAAAACCTATTTTATTGACGGTACAGAGAAGTATAATTCTTTTGGCGAAGATGCGGAAAGAATTCAAAATAAAGAAGTAATGATTGAAGACGGAGATAAATTCATCATTAAAAAAGTTCCTGCTTCGGGCAGTGAATTAAATAAAGAAATTTACAATGCCAAATTAATTGTTGACAATGATAAATTGAGCGGAAGCTGCTCTAAAACCTATTCGGGCGAAAGTAAAACGGAGTTTTTAAATATTTTTAATTCTTTTGAGAATAATAAAAAAGGTGAAACTTTGGAGAAATACCTTTCTGGAAATGATAAAAATATTACAGCTAAAAATATTAAAACCTCAGATTTAAAAAACAGAGATTTAAAACTTTCTCTGAATTATGATTTAGACGTTCAAAATAAAGTTTCAAAATTTGATAATGATATTTTTATAGATTTAGCCTATATGGATGAATATAAAAATTTTGAGTTTAAAGACAGAAAAACAAATTACGAACTAAATTATAAAACAAATTACGAGTCGAATGTAGTTTTGGCGATTCCTGATGGATATAAACTGAGTAAATTACCTGAAAGCCTAAATGTAAATGAAGAAGATTTCAGTGTTCTGATTTCGTTTAAACAAGTTGGTAAAGAGATTGTTTACAAAAAGCAATTTGTGTTTAAAAATGCCGTGGTTAAAAAAACCGATATGGCAAAATGGAATGACTTCAATAAAAACCTTAAAACAATTTATAACCAACAAATAATTTTTACAAAATCATAAAACAGTATGAATAAAACATTACTCATTTTCTTTATTACAATTTGTTTCTCTTCTTATTCACAGGATAAAACCGAAGTAAAAGATTTCTTTTGGGGAAAATCAGATACTTTTAAAACGGTAACCAAAACTCCAGACAAATGGAAGAATGAGTCGGCAGTTATTATTTATAAATATGAACATTATGACTATCATAATTCTGGTGTGAAAGTAGTGTTTACAAGTGCTTATAGACAAAGACTAAAGCTTCAGGATGAGAATTCGGTTAAAGAATTTTCGGAATTCTCGTTTAAAAACAAGTTTTATTCTTCAAGAGGATATAGCTATAAACAAGGAACAACATTTTTAGGAGTTAAAATTGTTAAGCCAGACGGAAAAGAAATTGAGGTTGATGTAGATAAAGATGCAAAGAAGGTTGACGACCAGAAAAAAATAGCTATAAATGGTCTTGAAATAGGAGATATTATAGATTATTATTACTACTCTTATGAGCCATTTGCCAGTCTGACTCAGAATTTTGAACCTGTTGAAAATACATTAGGAGATGTATATCCTATTATGAGCAGGAAAATGAAATTTTTAGTTGAAGAAGATTTCTATGTTAACTTTAATACTTACCATGGTGCACCTGAATTAAAAGAAGTTGAATCTGGAAAAAAACATACTAAAGCATACGAATTAACGGCTCAAAATGTTGAAAAAGAAGAGTTCCCAAGATGGTTTTATCCGTTAGTTGAGCTGCCTTGTTATAAATTTCAGGTATTTTTTGCAAAAAAATCAGGTGATGCTGTTCCGTATAATTCCCAGATATTTTTACCTAAAAAGAATGAATCTTTTAGAAAAACAGTCGATAAAGATGATATTTTCGATTATTATGAAAAGAAATTTCATGCTGTTTTTGATTTAGGAGAAACACTAAAGTTTTTGAAAGGAAAAACTTTTGAAAGTGAAGAAGAAAAAATAAAAGCAGTTTACTTATTTGCCAGACATCAGTATTACACACAATTTATTGAATCGGCAGTAATTAAAGAGGCAGATATTTTTAATTCGTATGCAATGTACAAGAATCCTGATTTCTTTTCAAACGAATGGTCTTTTATATCCTATTTTATGGCTTACATGAAAGAGTTTAAAATTGATTACAATATTGTATTGGCGACAGCCAGAAATAATGGTTCTCTGGATGAATTGCTGATTCAAAAAAACCTGACACCGTTATTACGAATCAATACACCAACTCCGTTATATCTTGAATATTGTAACCCATTTACCACACCCGGAACGATTGATTACAATTTAGAAAATACCAAAGGTTACATAATGGATTTTGTCAGCAACAGGACTATTGCAAATGTAAAGGAAGTGAATTTGCCATCGACTACCGTTAAAGATAATATTACAAAAGTCGTTACGAATGTTTCTATGGATGCTGATTTGTCTAGTTTGAATGTTAAAAGAGCTTCAGAATTTTACGGACATTTTAAAAGCGATGAACAAAAAGACAAATTGAAGTTTTATGATTACGTAGAAGAAGATTATCAAAAATACGGAACTGAAAGAGTTATAGATAAAGTAGGGAGTAAAAGCAAGCGCGAACAATATAACAAAGAGTTTGATGCTTTGAAAAACAAACTAAAAGATATTCAAAAAGAAGACGAGAAAAAATCTCTTTCGGGAGAGTTTGATTTTGAAATCGAAAATCCAACAATTAAAATTACAAATACCGGAAGATATGGCGATAATTCTCCAGTTTCATATGAAGAAGAATTTGTTATAAAAAATAATTTCATCAAAAAAGCAGGTGAAAATTATATTGTTGAAATTGGAAAAATGCTGACGAACCAGCTTGAAATTGATAAAAAAGAAGCTGATAGAAAGAATAATGTATATATGCCATTTCCAAGAGCTTTTGAAAATGAAATTGTATTTGAAATTCCTGCAGGATATAAAATTTCTGGAATTGAAAAATTAAATAAAAAAGTTCAAAATTCAACGGGAGAATTTAGTAGTACAGCTGTTTTAAAAGATAATAAACTAATAATTAAAACAGTTAAGAAATATAATAATTACTACGAGCCTAATGCAAATTGGAACAAAATAGTAGACTTTTTAGAAGCAGCTTATCAATTTACTCAGGAAAAAGTTTTGCTTAAAAAACAATAAGATTAACTTCTAAATCTTAAAATATTTGATGTTATAAATAAAAAACTCCGGTAATCAGCCGGAGTTTCAATCATCAATCAAAAAACGAACAGTCAATCAAACTGTTGTTTGCTTTAAAATTCCAAATCTAAAATTCCAAATTCCAATTGTTGGTTGGGATTTGGAATTTAAAAATATTGAAATTTAATATTGTTATCCTAGGTATGTTTTAAGGATTTTACTTCTTGAAGTATGTTTTAATCTACGGATTGCTTTTTCTTTAATCTGACGAACACGCTCACGAGTTAAGTCGAAAGTTTCTCCAATTTCTTCTAAAGTCATTGGGTGCTGATCGCCAAGACCAAAATACAAACGTACAACATCTGCCTCTCTAGGAGTCAATGTTTCTAACGAACGCTCGATTTCAGTACGTAATGATTCGTGAATTAACTCTCTGTCCGGGTTTGGAGATTCTCCAGAACGTAAAACGTCATAAAGGTTAGAATCTTCACCTTCAACAAGAGGTGCATCCATTGATAAGTGACGACCAGAGTTTTTCATAGACTCTTTTACGTCATTTACAGTCATGTCAAGTTCTTTTGCAATTTCTTCAGCAGAAGGCGGACGCTCATTAGACTGCTCTAATAACGCATACATTTTGTTGATTTTATTGATAGAACCAATTTTGTTTAATGGTAAACGAACAATACGTGATTGTTCTGCAAGAGCCTGAAGGATCGATTGACGAATCCACCATACGGCATAAGAAATGAATTTAAAACCACGAGTTTCATCAAAACGCTGTGCAGCTTTAATAAGACCTAAGTTTCCTTCATTAATTAAATCAGGAAGAGTTAATCCTTGATTTTGATATTGTTTAGCAACCGATACAACGAAACGTAGGTTGGCTTTTGTTAATTTTTCTAAAGCTCTTTGATCACCAGCCTTTATTCTTTGTGCTAATTCTACCTCTTCATCAGCGGTAATCAGGTCAACTTTTCCGATTTCTTGTAGATATTTATCTAACGATGCAGTTTCACGATTGGTTACCTGCTTGGTGATTTTAAGTTGTCTCATGTTATTTGTCTCCTCAATTTTTAAGTGTACAAGTGGTTATACGTAAGAAGTTTCAAAAAAGTTACAAATTGTATCAAAAATAATTTGTTTTTTTTTCAAAAATCAAAAACCTGTCTGGAAATAGACAGGTTTTCAGTATGTTATGATGTTTTTTAAATTAAAAAAATCAATTAATTTGCTGTGGTATTTTGAACTTCAATAGTTTCTTTTACAGAAACCGGGATTCCGCTTTTAGTAAAACCTTCAAGTCTTATTTCAAAAGTGCCCGAAAGATCAGAAGTGTAAAATGAAGTTTCAGAATCTTTATTTAACTGAACATCAGGGTTCCAGAATAATTGATTTCTAAAATCAGGAATTCTTTGGTTGTCAGCAGTATTTTCGTATTTTACTTTGTTGTATATCTTTTTTGGCTGTGGTCTTAAAATAGTTGGTTTTATGATTGAAGAACCTGTTTGTGTGCTTTTGAAATCTCTGTCAAAAGTTGTAAAACTGATCAAACCATTAAATGATTTTGAACCAACATAATATCTTCCCACAATAACTTCAATCTTGTATACATTTTTCATATTATAGGTTACAAGATCAGTTTGGTTTTCTAAATATTGTCCGTCAACCAAAACAAGTGCTGATTCAGGAAACTGCGGAAAAACACTTGGGTCATTAACATGCAGATAAAGTTTGTCGTCTTTTTGTTTAGAATAAATTTCGACTGCAACTTCGGTTATAGTTTCTTTTAAAGTTTTAAATCTTGTATAATCATCCAGAATATATTCTTTTGCTATTGGATAAAAGAAAGATTCTGATGTTGGTGCTTTCTCGATATTGTCTACTTTTTTATGATAATAAGCATTTTCAACCTGACTCGAAATAGATCTTTCTAAAAGACTTTCTTTAAATGTGTAAGATAATTTCGAATCCTTCTCAAAAGATACCTGAGCATAATCAATTTCAGGGGCATTGTTTACAGCGACATCATAATTACCTGCTTTTTCATCAATAATTTGAATAACAATATTAGAGGTATAGAATGTTTTATTTACGTTAAAAATAAAGTTTCCGTTTTGGTCCGTTTTTACCACTTCAAAAGCAAATGATTTTCCCGGAATAGATAATCCTACTGAAATGTTATCGACTTTGTCACTATTATTTTTTGCTGAGATTTTTCCTGAAATAATTTCACCTCTAAGCTCAGGTAAAATTACTTTTTGATTCTGTTTTTGCAAGTCTAACACAACGGGATAAGATGGATTTGCTGCAAATTTTACAGCCGAAACCTGATTTTGAGTTGGAATATTATCTAATTTTCGAACTGAAAGAGAATACGTTCCATCTTCAAAATTTTTATTTAAAGACTGAATCTTCAAATCAACAAATTCGCGGTTTGTAAATGTTTTTTTATTCAGTTTAATTAAAACATTTTCATTCGTTAAATTTTCGTCAGAAGTATTTGAACCATTAGCTAAAATATTTGCGGCAACAGTTTTCTCGTCAACTTTATACGGATTTACGATATTAATGTTTAACTGAAATAACTCCGAAAACGGTTTGTTCAGCATCCAGTTTGTGTAGCCAATTAGTTTATAACTTCCTGTTTTTAAAGTTGTCGGAATGAAATAATCGCCTTGACCGCTTGCGTTTTCTAAAGAAATTTTTGTTTTAAAAACGGATTTTTTACTATCGTCAACCAATTCTACATAAGCAACTTTGCTAATATTGGCTGGTGTTTTATCAGATGATTTTAAACAGTAGATTTTGTACAACAAAGTTTCACCAGAAACAAGTGTTGTTGCATTTGTATGAATGAAAACAGTTTCATCTACTGCGATAGTTTGTTGTGCGCTGCTTAATTGTGTATTAATTAATACAAACAATAAAAATATGTGTTTTAGTCTATCCAAAATGAAGGTTTTACGTTAGATGAAAATGATGTACAGTCTCCGCACACGACGTCTACTAAGATGTAGTTTGTTCCGGTATTAAAAAAATAGCTCATTAGATTTTGTTCAACATTAAAAATCATATCTTCTCCGTTGCAGCCTTCTCCACCAAAACAAAACTTAAAAGGAATGTCTTCGCAGGGATTAAAATAGGGAGCCGGTTTTCCCGGGAACATATCATTATAATTAAAAAAGATTCTTTGTTCTGAAACAGAAGTTACATCAAAAAAACCAATAACTTTTGTGTTAGAATCGCTGATGCATTTTATGTTTCCAGAAAGTACTCCAGGTTGTTTAGGAGATAAAACGCTGCCTGAACCAGCAATATCCCTCATTGTTCTATGAAAATTGTAGGCTGCTAAATTTTCGACGTATTGTTTAACTAAAATACTGTATCGATGTCCGATGATATAGTTTTCTTCCTCAATAAAACGTATTGGTAAGTTTACGCGATCTTCGGTAAGGTCATTTGTGCTTAATAAAATAATATCGGTAGATTTTTTTGTTGAGTAACAAGTTTTGGTATTAGCCGAATTAGGAATAAGTGCTACAGATTCTGGACCGGTTACTGTTAATTTGGATAATGACCATCTTGGTGCGATAATTTTATAGCTTTCCTCATATTCAAAACGATAATATTTTGAAGTTCTGGCAGGATCATAACTATTAACGTTGATTTGAACACCAACTTGATTGTCTTTGTTTGTTATAACCGACGGAACTATACTTTCAATTTGATTTACTGCAGGAAGTATTTCAGGACTTGATTCATATACTTTTCCATCTGTGGTTTTAATTTCTAAAGTATATTGTCTGTTTGGTAAAACCTGAAATGGTGTTTGCGAAACATAAACTCCAGCGTTTTCTTCAAATAAATAAGAATTGTTTTGATTGTCTTTAACGATTACTTCGGCACCTTTTTCTACCTGAATCGATTTGTCTTCAAATTTAGAAGTTTTTGTTATTTTAATTTCCTGATTTTTAAGTTCGTTGGTCAATGCAGCTTCTACCACAATAGCTTCTTCGTAAGTGTTTGTAAGTAACGGATAAGTTTCAGTACAGCCATTTGCGAAAAAGCAAATAAGTAATAGGATTAATATTTTATTAAAAGGTATATTCATGGCTTTGTTTAAAATAGTTTTTTCTTGTTTTGATTTTGAAGAATCTATTTTTATTTTTTAAAATTTATATTTTTTAATCTACCCAAAACGTTGGTTTTATATTTGATGCAATTGTGGTACAATCTCCGCATGGTGAATATACCCAATAATAAAATCTACCGTTTAAGTAATAAGTGATGTTGTTCATCTCTAAGTCGTCAAAATAACCGCCAGAATGTGTACATGGATCTGGACTAAAAGGATAATTGGCATAGCAAAATTCCTGACAATCGGTATAAAATGGAGGCGGTGGTTCACCAGGAAATAAATCATTATAATTAAAATAAATTCTTTCAATTGATACTGATGCCACATCAAAATATCCAACAATTTTATCGTTTGGATTTTTTGCAGATTTTAAATTGCCTAATACAATTCCGGGTTGTGTTGGAGATAAAAGGCTCGCACTTCCGGATATTTTTTTTAGTGTGCTGTAATAGTTAAATGCTGCTAAACTTTCGACATATTGTTTTACCAGTACACTGTATCGGGTTGTGATTATATAATCCTGATCGCTTATAAAACGGAGAAGGTAATCAACACGATCTTCTTTTAAATCAGTGGTATTTAATAAAAGCAGATTGGTACTTTTTTTATTTCCGTAACAAGTTTTTGTATTAGGATCATTTTGACCAAAAGTAAGTCCTCCGTTTTGATTGATAAAAGCCTTAGTAGGAACCCATTTTGGTGCTACAACTTTATATGTTTCTTCATATTCATATCTGTAATAATGTGATTTACTGGTAGGATCAAAACTGTTAACTCTAATACCGACTCCTCTTTTATCGTCTTTATCTTTTTCTACAGCCGCTTGAACGCTTTGCATAGGAGTTACTGTCGAAAGTGTTTCCGGAGATGACTCAAAAGATCTGCCGTCTTTTGTATTAATGTGCAATTGATACTGCGTTCCGGGTACGGCCTGAAATGCAACTGTTGATACATATTTATCAGATTGATCTTCAAAATCATATCTGTTTCCTGAGTTGTCTGTTATGTAAACCTCCGCGCCGCTCTCTGTCAGATAGTTTTCATCTTCAAATTTGGCACTTTTAGTAAGTTTAATTTCCTGATTTTTCAATTCATTTGTTATCGTTGCTTCTACCACTAAAGCTTCTTCATAAGTATTCGTTAATAACGGATACGTTTCTGTACAGCTATTCAAAATAAAAGCTGAACAGAGAAAAAGAACACTATATAGTTTATAATTTTTCATTATTAAAATTTAAAATTATAAGTAATACTAGGAACAGGAATTGAGAAAATAGACGTTTTATATCCTTTTACTTTTCCATTTTGATCTGTTACAAAATAAATTGAATATGGATTATTTCTTCCTAAAACATTATAAACTGAAATGTTCCAGAAACTATGAGCTAACTTTTTAATTTTATGATTTCCTTCAATATTAAGACCGATGTCTAAACGAATATAATCCGGAATTCTGTAAGCATTTCTGTCGCTATACAGCGTATATTGTGAATTTCCATATTGAAATGTTCCAATTGGGTATGTAATTGGTCTTCCGGTTTGATATAAGAAATTAGAAGATATACTATAACGCTTTGTAAATCTATAATTTAAAATCGCACTTAAATCATGAGGTTTGTCAAAATTTGCAGGGAAAAAGTTGCCGTTGTTTACAATTTCTGAACTAAACTGACTGTCAAGCTTTATTAAAGTACGAGAATAAGTATAACCAATCCATCCGTTTAATCTTCCGGTTGATTTCTTCAATAATAATTCAACTCCGTAAGCTTTTCCTTCACCCTGTAATAATTCAGTTTCAACATTTTGATTCAATAAAAGCTGCGCTCCAACTTTATAATCTAAAATATTTTTAGATTTTTTGTAGTATCCTTCAAGACTTACTTCGTATTCTTCGTCATTTAATGTTTTAAAAAGACCTAACGAAACTTGTTGTGCCGTTTGAGGTTTTACATTAGAATCAGATAATTTCCAGGTATCTGTTGGAGATTGTGTAACGTTACTTGATAAAAGGTGAATGTACTGGCGCGTAACATCATAACCTGCCTTTATAGATAAATCTTCAGTAATAAAATAACGTGCGGCTAAACGAGGTTCAAATCCGCCATAGGTTTTTATCACTTCATTTTTTTTATAATGAGTTGTTCCCGTTACTGTTTCGTCACTCAAGGGCAAACCAGGCTGATAGCTATTCACATTAGCTTCCCCTAAAGAAGCATAATAAGAATATCTTAATCCTAAATCAACTAATAATTTATCATTAACCTTATAACTATCGGCTAAATAAAGAGCAGATTCCAGTGCCCTTTCTTTCTCGATATCTGTCGAAATTAAAGTAGCTTCAGGCTTTTTCGGATGCTGATACCCTGGCGAAATATTGTATAATTTGCTGGCGATACCGTAAGATAAAGTATGTTTTGGATTAAGCTGGTAATTCAATTTTAACTGCAATTGAGATTCGTTCACTTTATATCCAAAATCAAATGCATTAATATCACTTGAATCGTAGTCAATATTGAATTTATATTCACTGTTTGTAAAAATTAAAGCCCCTTTGCTCTTTTTACTGAAAGTGTGATCCCATTTTAAAGAAGCAAGTCTGTTGCTGTATTTATAAATAGAATCTGAACTTAAACTAAAGCGGTCATGGCTGTAATAAGCAGTTGCTTCAATGTTATTATTAGCATTGATTTGATTGTTGTATTTAAGAATTCCATCATAAAATCCGGCCTGACTATTCTTTAAATTTTCATCATCAAGAGATTTTAAAATCCAGTCTGAATAAGTTGCTCTACCTCCAAAAATGATACTTGATTTATTTTTCTCGATAGGCATACTTAGCGTAAGATTCGAAGTAATTGGACCAATGGCTCCTTCACCTGAAAATTTCTCAGGGTTTCCATTTTTTGTTGTGATATCAAATACTGATGATAATCTTCCTCCAAAATCTGCCGGAATACTTCCTTTATAAATATCTGCTTTCTTTGCTGTATAAGGGTTTATGGCCGAGAAAAAACCTAAAAAGTGCTGCGGATTATATAAAACAGCGTTGTCTAAAAGAATAAGGTTTTGGTCGTCTTTTCCGCCTCGAACATTAAATCCTGCAGATCCTTCTCCGGTAGTTTTAATACCAGGAAATGTTGTAGCAACTTTTAATATATCTCTTTCTCCAAGAATCAAGGGAACGTTTTTAATTCCTTCAATGTCAATAGAAACTAATCCTGAAACAGTTGTTTCTGTTTGTTTTTGACCTTTCTTTTTAATTACAACTTCGTCTAATTGATTTGATCTTTCATTGATTCCAATATCAAATTTTCCGTCATCATAAACCATTAAAGTTCTCACAACCTCTTTATGGCTAAGAGATTTTACTTCAATAACGTTTATTCCGCGTGGAAGGATTAAACTATAATTTCCGTCAAGATCAGTAGAAGTATTGATGTTTTTTCCTCTTACTTTAATGTAAATATTAGGTTCAGCTTTTCCGGTTTCGTCATTTCTTACGGTACCAGAAACGGTAAAATTTCTTTTAACAGAATCTTTATTTTCTTTTCCGATGAAAACTATTGAAGCTTTTTTAGTTACGCTGTAACTGTTTAAAGAATCATACTGCTGATGAAATACTGGATTGTCTGAATTATCATTTCCATTATTTTGATTCGTTTCGACTGGAGCATCGCTAAAATAATTAGACGGTAAGGTATCGTGAATTGTACTGTTAAGTGTTAGAATTACTTTGTTTTTAAGAACAATATAATTCAAATCAGTTTTGCTTAAAATTGAATTAAGTACATCGTCGATTTTTGCATCAGTATAAACTCCGGAAATTAATTCTTTGTTAGCATTAACCCATGTTGGATCAAAATAGAATTTATAAGATGTTGCTGCTTCAATACGTTTGATTGCATTTTCTAAAGTTTCATCTTTAAAAGTAATCGAGAATTTCTCATTAGAATTTTGTGCAACAGACAACTGAAATGAGAATAAAATAATAAAGGCGAGTAAAATTTTTTTCATTGTCTTATTTGGTTTGAATTGAAAGAGAATTAGAAATGTATTTCATCAAATTTTTCATGAATTGATTTAAATCAGATTTTTGAAGTTCTCTATTCATTAAATAAAACCCATTAATTTGTTTTTTTTGATCTGGAAACAGCTTTATAATATCGCTCTTTCCCTTTATTGAATAAATATTGTTTTTAAGATCAATAAAAAATAAATTATTTTCTTTAAAACTATAGGATATTCCATTCTCAGAAACTGTTTTTTGAATGTCTTTATGATGTTTGATATATAATGTAAAAGTTTCGGCAACTTTACTTTCTTCATAATAACCAGAAGTAAATTCTGGAACAGTCTGGACTTTTTTGTCTATTTTCACAAAATTTTTATCCAAAATTGAAAAAGCTTCAACTTTACTTTGGTTAAGGTTTATTCCAATGTTTTCAGATTCTCCATATGGATTTAAAACTAAAATATCTCTGTAAATGTCATATTTAAGTTTTACTTCAAAGTATTTTTGACCATCATAGTCAATTTTTCCAATTTCATATTTGTTGATTAAATATAAATGGTTGTCTCCAATAGATCTGTATGGATTAATGTGTGGTACCCCGTTGTTTAGGTCAAGATTATCTTTGCCAACCGTCTTGTCAAACCAGTTGTATACATTCACGTCGTTATTTGTTTGACTGTGAATGCTATAAATGTTTAAGAATAATCCAAATAAAATGAGGAAAGCGGACTTTTTTTGATAATTTTTCAAAGGATTCAGTGGATTTTAGTGATTTGTTTTGGGGGTTTCCAAATTTATTAAAAAAAGGTTATAAACAAAACGTATATCTGTTAAAATGTGATAAAATCTTATTTTTTAAACAACAAAAACCCTAAATCATAATAACGATTTAGGGTTTTTTAACGAATAATTTGATTGAGTTAGAATTATGTATTTAAGTTTAATCGTAGAAATCATCAGTGTTATCAAGGATTTCGTCGAATATTTTTTTTAAGGATCTTATATAAATTGGAAACGCAATAGCCAGTAAGATATATTCTAATCTTAATACGGTAACATCGTCTAAAATTCTATATAAGCAGGGAATAATTACAGCCAAGGATACAACAACCCCAACCCACGGATTGTTTTTTATTTTTTTTATAGTTGGCAAAAGTTTCATTTCAGGTTGTCTCGTTAATGCTATCTTCATCTATCTCTATTTTGATTTAGGTGGGATAAAAGTAATTTTGATCTCAATTTATAAGTGTGAAAATGTCACGAAATGCTTTTTCTCTGTCATGAACGCCATGAAATGTTTATTATGTAGGAATATTTTCTTTGAAATAAGCATAAAAAATCCTCTATTAAAGAGGATTGGTTTTGAATTTGAGATATTTACTAAGATAAAATATTCATTTTTTTTATAAAATCTTTGTAGGTGTCACTCAGGTTTATTTTATGATTTCCTTTTAAAATAATAAGGTTATCTGCCAGAATAATTTCTTCTATTTTATCCGTATTTACAATTGTATTGCGATGTGTTTTTATGAATTTATTTTTGTCTAATAAATCGCTGATTTTAGTCAATGAAATTAGAATTACAAATTTTTCTTTTTCGGTTATAATATTGCAGTAACGCTCTTCAACTTCAATGTAAAGAATGTCTTCAAGAGATACCTTTTTTAAGGAATTTTTCTTTTTAATAAATAAAGAATCATTACTGATTACGGTATTTTGTTCTTCGCTAAAAAAGACATTTGTCTGCTCATAAAATTTCTCGACAGCCATTTCTAAGGCATACAAAATTTCAAGTTCATTAAACGGTTTCATTAAAAAACTGAAAGGCCTTGTGAGTTTTGCCCTTTCAAAAACCTGACGATCCTGAGAGCTTGTTAAAAATACAAATGGTTTAGACGCATGCGGAATTATATTGATGGATTCAGCAAAAGTTATTCCGTCTGGTTTTCCATCCAGGAAAACATCAATTATAATTATATCAACGGGTTTTTCATAAAAAAGTTTTAGTGCTTCTGTGTAATTTACGGCAACTCCGGCAACATTATAATTGTTTTTCTCTAATACTTTTACAAGTTCATCACTCTGCTCTAAAGTATCTTCTATAATTAAAACATTAATATTATCCATTTCATTTAGTTTTTGGGAATGTTAATATCATTTTAGTCCCTTTATTGAGTTCGCTTTCTATTTCAAACGTTCCCGAGTTTTTCTTGATCATTTGCTTACATAATTGTAAACCCAAACCAGTTCCTATAATTTCTGAATTGCCTTTTTTAGCTAATAATTCTCCTTCATAAAGCAATTCTTTAATAGTGTTTTCATTCATTCCAATTCCGGTATCCTGAATTATAACCTGACAAAAATCAGAATCTATTTCATTTGCCGAAAATGTAATTTGTCCATTCTCATTAGAAAATTTAATAGCATTGTCCAATAAATTTCTAAATACAATTTTTAGAGAATCTAGGTCAACAAACAAAAAAATGTTTTTTGAAACCGAATTCTCGAACGTAATTGATTTGTCTAACAATAAAGGCTTATAATTATATTCAATTTGTTGTATTACAGAATGCAGATGAACCGATTCTTTATGAAAATACAACTGTTTGGTTTGCAACAAAGCCCAATGCAATAAATTATCTAAAAGACTGTAAGCACCATTTGCGATACCGCTGTTTTGAATAATTAATTGATTTAATTCGTCATAATTTTTCGTTTCCAGCGTGGCAGATAATTTAGTGTTACTGGTTTTTAATGCATTTACAGATGAACGCAAATCATGGCTTACAATCGAAAACAATTGATCTTTTGTAGCATTGAGTTCGTCAAGTTTGTTTTTTTGACGCAAAATAGTTTTACCATTTTTTACTTTTTGTGCATATAAATAAACACCGCCGGTTAAAATCAACAATAAACCAATTGAAGAAAAGAATAAGGTATTACGCTGTGCATTTTTTAAGTCATTTTCTACTTCGAGTACTTTAATTTGTTTTTGTTTTTGTGCTACTGCAAACTTTTTTTCGTAATCTGCCAAAGCCCAAATTTTGTTTTGATTGTTTAAAGAATCTTTCCATTGAGCAGATTCTTTTCTGTAAAACAGTGCCTTCTTAAAATCGCCTTTATTTTCTTCTACGACAGACATGTTTAATGAAGCTTTTCTCTTTATATCAAAATCAATTGTTTTTTTTGATAAATCGTATGCTTTTTCAAAATAAGGTATTGCTTGCTGGTCTTTATATTGAATATAGTATAAGTTGGCAATATCATTATAAATGCAAAATAAATTTGAAATGTCTTTTTCTGTTTCCAGAATTTCTAAACTTTTAAAAAGATATTCTTCTGCTTTGATAAAATCACTTAGATGTAAATGGCAAATTCCTAAATTTTGATAAATAAGGCTTATTTTTAATCCTTGTTGATTTAAGGATTTAAGGTCTTCTATTTTTTTGAAATATATAATTGCTTTTTCAAATTCTTTTAATTCTATTGAAGCATCCCCTAAGTTTTTATTGACTAATGGATAGAACGTAAATTTTTTGGAAATTAAGTTTAATTCAAATTTTGCTTCTTTGAATAATTTTTTTTCAATAAAACTATATCCCCTAAAAAAGTGGCAATAATCTGCGACTTCTTTATTTTTATTAATATTTAATTGTTTCATAGAACTGACCAAAGTCGAGTCCCAATTTTTTTTAATAAAAAAGTTAGAAGCTTTGCTAAAATTCAACTCGTTTTTGAATTCAATCTCTTTTTTCTTTAGTGCTTCGTTTAATTGTTTGTTTGATGATTGAGAAAACAACAAGAAAGGGGAGCAAAGAATCAAGAAATTAAAAAAAAATCTAATAATAAGCATTACTCATTTTTGTTTAGAATTTAATAAGAAAATATTATGTAATAAAGAAACATCGTTTAATGGATAATTTATAATCTCAATAAACGATGTTAGTAAAATATCTATTGCGAGGTTTAACGACCTACAGATGTCTCTGTTCCTCTTGATGTTTCAGGATCAATATTTCTTAAATATGAGAATACAGTAGTAATGTTTTCAACGCTTTCAGAAGTATAATCTATTTCAACATACCATACATCATAAGTATTTGGTGTTTCTTCATCCCAATCGTAATCAAAATAGATTTCAACAGTATTAACATGTTCTGTTAATGTTCCAACTACCGGATTTTGTGAATCTTTAGAGTTAATGTATACAGTAGCACAGATTTTTAATGTTTTAACTCCGTTATTATCGTAAATTTTTGCCGAAGCCAAAGGAGGAACAGGAAAAGTGATGTTCACTGTGTCTGTAAAAGTAAAATCTGCGGTGTTAATTCTTGTGATTTGAATGACATTAAAGTCCATAATAAGGTTTTTAGGGTTAATAATTTTATTTTTGGTGGGTTAAAGATATTTTATTTCTTTAAGAAAATATAAGCATTGTCGTGTTTTTTTTGTTAAATTATTTATTTATTGCCGTTCATCAGTAATAAATATTATAATTTACTTTACTAAGGAAAAAACAAGCTAAAAAAAAATGTATTGGTTTGTTCTAGAAATGAATTATTATTTTAGAAAAGTAAGTCAACCTGCGAATTAATTTTTTCGAGATAATAATCTATTTTTCGAATAGCACGATTAAAGAAAAGGTTTTGCTCTTTAATACCAGATTGCCCTAAAGCTATTGAGTTGCTAATTTGCTGTTTAAAAAACTGATGCACATTTTTACAGCTGTCTTCATTGTCTGTAATAAAATACCCTAAGAGCGTGTAAGGAACAAACATAGTTAGTTTTTCTTCCGTTTCTATGAGCATGTTATTGTTTAATAATATCAGTTCATTATAATAAAGGGCAAAGTTGTTATTTGAGTCATTACATTTTGCCTGTATTAAACTTATTATTCTCTTTAAGTCCTTACAAAGAGCATTAGCATTTTTTAAATTTAGCAAGCCGGCTTCATAAAAATATAGAATCTGCTGCAAGCTGCTGTTTATAGTGGTGTCGTTCCAAATTTCATTTACGGTAGTGTTTTCATATGCTTTTTTTAAGGTCTGCATATATTCAGTAAAAGATTCTTCAATCACAAAATTTTCAAAAGATATTTTTTTCTGGTTTGTATTTAAAAGATTCAGCCAAACAAAAGCCTTGAATTTTGACAAAATCGTTCCGTCCATAAAATAGAATAACGGAATATCCTTGGCCGAATAATAAAGTTTTGTTTTTGGGTTTTTTGTCAGTATTTCAACCTGTTGTGCAGATGCTTTAAAATATTGAAGCATATCTTTTAAGGATTCAATCTCGATTGTTTTTTCAACAATGACTTTTTCTTTTGGTGAAAATAAATTATCCAATGAAATATTAAAATGATTCGCCAGTTTGATGGTTTCGTCAATAGAAAATTTACTCTTTTGAGATATCCTTCGATGCGACGCATCATAACTGATTTCCAAGATAGAAGCAATCTCATCTATCAAAGAATTTGACTTGGAAATTTTACTTCTAATAGCTTTTAAAAATGATTCCTGATGTTTCATAATTTGCGATAATCACAAATATAATATATTTTTTTATTGTTTTGCGCAAATCAATATGTGATAAATGCAATAGGTTTGTCCTGTAATTTAAAAAAATGATAATTTATGAAAGCTAAATATTTCAATAAATCTGAAGAAGAAAAACTTTTTTTCACCACATTAAAAGGAAGAGTTCATGAAAAACTTCAAGATAAAACTGTTTTTTACGGAGATACAAAATTTTGGTTTAAAGGATTGTTTTGGACTTTAATTTGTTATTTGTCCTATGCATTTCTTTTTTCAGATTCTATTAGCAAAATGAACTTTTGGCTGCTATACGTTGTTTTTCAATTATCCGGATTATTAATAGGATTTAGTTTTGGACATGATGCTTCGCATAACACAGCATTCAAAAATAAAAAAGCAAATTCAGTCCTGCATTTTTTTAGTTTCCTTACCGTGGGAATTGATCCATTGCTTTGGGGATTAAGACATATTCGATCTCATCACTTATACGCAAATGTAGAAGGAAGTGATGTTGATATAGATAAAAACCCTTTTTTAAGATTGAGCCCAACGCACCCATGGAAACCCAAACATAAATATCAAGCGTTTTATGCACCATTTGTTTATATGTTTACTTTACTTCATTCTGTTTTCATGAGTGACTGGGTGTATTTATTTTCAAATGAATACGATTGGATGAAAAGAGGCGTTCCTAAAGTTGAGTTGTATTTAAGATTTATATTGTACAAAATATTTTATTTTTCTTTAGCATTGATTATTCCAATATTGTATGCTGATTTTTCGTGGAGCTTTATTGTTTTGGTTTATTTTACAGCCAGTGCTTTTACTTCTATGGTATTTATTATTATGCTTGTAGGGACACATTTTTTTGATGGTGCAGATTATCCTCAGCCTGAAGGAGAATTTCTTGAACATACATGGGCTGTTCATCAGCTTCATACTAGCTGTGATTGGAATGCAGATAAAGCCTGGGCAAGGTTTTTAAGCGGCGGATCCAATTGTCATGCAGCTCATCATCTTTTTCCTAATATCTGTCATACTAATTATAGCGAGATAAATAATATTATTGAAGAAACAACGAAAGAATACAAGCAGCCTTATCATCATAAAACATTGTTTGAAATGATGTTTTCACATTTTAAACATTTACATAAAATGGGGAATCCATAATAAGATAATTTTTTAAACTTAAAAACCCCAATTCAACTAAATGAATTGGGGTTTTCTATGAATAAACCTTTAGTAAACTAAGATCTGATTACTCTTTTTTGTCCTCACGTGGAGGTCTTGGAACAAGTGCTTTTTTAGACACTTTTTCTTTTTTAGTTTTAGGGTCAACTCCTAAGTATTTCACTTGGAAAACATCTCCCATATTAACTACATCAGCAACGTTTTCAGTACGTTCCCAAGCAAGTTCAGATACGTGAAGTAATACCTCGTTTCCTGGCGCAGCAGTATATTCTACAACAGCTCCAAAATCAAGCATTTTGATTACTTTCACTTCGTAAGCTTCTCCTAATACTGGTTTGAAAGTGATAGAAGCAATTTTTGCTAATACCGCTTCAATTCCGGCAGGATCTGTACCTAAGATTTCGATAACACCTTGCTCATCAACTTCGTTGATTACGATAGTAGTTCCAGTAGCTTTTTGTAATTCCTGAATTACTTTTCCACCAGGTCCAATTAATGCTCCAATAAAGTTTCCAGGAATAGTTCTGGTAATAATTTTTGGTGCATGAGCTTTTACGTCAGCTCTTGGAGCAGCGATTGTCTCAGTCAATTTTCCTAAAATGTGTAAACGTCCTTCACGTGCCTGCCCTAAAGCCTGCTCCATAATGTCGTAACGTAAACCATCAATTTTAATATCCATTTGACAAGCTGTAATACCATCAGCAGTTCCGGTTACTTTAAAGTCCATATCTCCTAAGTGATCTTCATCACCTAAAATATCTGACAATACAGCAAATTTCTCTCCATCAGTAATCAATCCCATAGCAATTCCAGAAACTGGTTTTACCATTTGAACTCCAGCATCCATCAAAGCCATTGTTCCAGCACAAACTGTTGCCATAGAAGAAGAACCGTTAGATTCTAAAACTTCAGAAACAACACGAATTGTATAAGGACAATCAGCAGGAATCATATTTTTTAAAGCTCTTTGAGCTAAGTTACCGTGACCAACTTCTCTTCTTGAAGTTCCTCTTAATGGTTTTGCTTCACCAGTTGAGAAAGGAGGGAAGTTATAGTGTAAGTAGAATTTCTCTTCACCTTGTTCTGATGGAGAATCGATTTGGTTTGCTTCTCTGGAAGTTCCTAAAGTTACAGTTGCCAAAGCCTGAGTTTCTCCACGAGTAAATAAAGACGAACCGTGAACTCTTGGTAAATAATCAGTTTCACACCAAATTGGTCTGATATCTGTAGTTTTTCTACCATCTAAACGAACACCTAATTCTAATACTACATTACGAACAGCTTCTTTGTTTGTTTTGTAGAAATATTTAGAAACTAAATCGCCGTCAGCAGCTAATTCTTCTTCAGTAAATAAAGCTTTAACTTCTTCTTTTACTTCAGCAAATGCAGCACCTCTTTCGTGTTTAGCCGAACCAACTTTTGCAATAGCATAAATTTTATCGTATGCAGCAGCTTTTACTTTTTTATAGATTTCTTCGTTTTCTTTCTCACCTTCGTAAGTACGAATTTCTTTTTTACCAAAAGCAGCCTGTAAACGTAATTGTGCCTGGATTTGAACTTTAATAGCCTCGTGAGCAAATTTAATTGCTTCAACCATTTCAGCTTCTGAAATTTCTTTCATCTCACCTTCAACCATGGCAACAGAATCCATAGAAGCTCCAATCATCATATCGATGTCAGATTTTTCTAAATCTACTCTGCTTGGGTTGATCACAAATTTTCCGTCGATACGTGCAACACGTACTTCAGAAATTAAGTTGTAAAATGGAATATCTGAAACTGCTAATGCTGCAGATGCAGCTAAACCAGCTAAAGCGTCTGGCATAACTTCTTCGTCATGAGACATTAACTGAATCATAACTTGTGTTTCAGCATGGTAATCATCTGGGAAAAGCGGACGTAAAACACGGTCAACTAATCTCATTGTTAATACTTCGCTGTCGCTTGGACGTGCTTCTCTCTTAAAGAAACCTCCTGGGAAACGACCTGCTGCTGCGAATTTTTCGCGGTAATCTACCGTTAACGGTAAAAAATCAACGCCAGGGTTTGATGTGCGAGCTGAAACTGCTGTTGCAAGAATCATTGTGTCGCCCATTCTTACTACTACAGAACCATCTGCTTGTTTAGCTAGACGTCCTGTCTCGATTGTGATGCTTCTACCATCACCTAAATCGATCTTTTCTACAAATAATTGTGGAATCATAAATTTTTTCCTTATTGATTATACAATGGGTTTTAGTTGTGTTGTAGTGTTGTTGTGTGTAGTTGTTGTAATCTAAAACCCAATGAAAAACCAAACTTTTTTTCTTGTAATATGCTTGTAATTAAATACAATATGTAAAAACAAAAAGAGGCACTTTCGCACCTCTTTTCTATATTGATTATTTTCTGATATTCAATACTTTGATAATCTCACGATATCTGTTGATCTCTTTCTTTTTCAAGTAATCCAACAAAGCTCTTCTTTTACCTACTAATAGTACAAGAGAACGCTCAGTGTTGTAATCGTGACGATTTTTTTTCAAGTGTTCAGTTAAGTGAGAAATTCTGTAAGTGAACAATGCAATTTGACCTTCTGCGCTTCCAGTGTTTGTTGCACCACCGTGTTGTGCGAAAATCTCTTCTTTCTTTTCTTTAGTTAAATACATTCCAATATTATTTAATGATTTTTATGTATGTCATACATCCTTTGTAAGACGGGTGCAAAATTACATCTTTTTTCCGAAAAAATAAATTTAAACTTTGAAAATTTTAATAATTAATCAAATTCAGGTAAAAATAATCCTTTTTTGTTGATTTTGAACTAGTTTGATTTTAAATTCAGCTATTTGTCATTCGTTTCAAGACTAATTAACAAACTAAAACCTATTTTGATTTTGCAACTTTTTTACCCGTTTCTTTCTCGTTTAAAGAGGAATAAGAAAGTTTTACATTGTTTTCGTCTATGCTTGTTCCTGAAATTAAAACTCCCTGATCATAATTATCTGTAAATGAAATTTTACGTAAAGCATCATTTCCAACCCAGACACCTTGTTTTAAACCGTTTTTGACAATTCCTTTTTGGGTTACAAACTTATCGGTTTCTTCATATTCTCCATTTCCATCAACTACGGTTTGATTTTTATTTTCATCCCAAAAATTAAGAATTAAAGTTTGAGATGTTTTGGTTTTAGGATTCCACGAATTCTGTTTCTCGGATTTTTTACTTTGGTTTTCGTACCAATTAATCTCTTTCCCCACTTTATGGTCGTCAGAATAATTTACAACAGATTCTTTCGATCCATTTTTGAAATAACAAATAAACTCGCCATCCTTTTTTAAAATGTCTCTGTCTAAAGTACAGCCCGTCATTTTCTTTCTTCCGTTCTTGTAAAAATCGGTTACAACGTAGCGCGCGCTTTTTTGAGAATAATTAGTAATTACTCTGGTATAAACATAATTTTCGGGAGTAGCTTCACGATTTAAGGAGTCAAGGAAAATTTTCTTTGAAACAACATTAATCTGCCCAAATAGATTGACTGAACTTATAAGAAGAAATATGATGAATACATTTTTTTTCATTCAGCACTATTTTTTATACATTAAAAATAGCTCTTCTAAAATAACTTAGCAACTTCTTGATTAACAAACTCCAAAAATCTTTCGTCAGCTTCTGTAAACGGATCAATTACGTGGCTGTCAATATCAATTTGACCTATGTTTATTCCATTTACAAAAAGTGGAACAACGATTTCTGATTTTACAGTTAAACTGCAGGCAATATAATTGTCTTGTGCTTTTACATCTGGCACAACAAAATTTGCATTGCTTTCGGCAACTTGTCCGCAAATTCCTTTTCCAAACGGAATAACAGTATGATCAGTTTCTGCACCTACATATGGGCCTAAATGAAGTGTTTTGTTTTCGTGATTTGCAAAATAAAAACCAACCCAGTTGTAATATTCTACATTTTCGTTTAATAATTGGCAGACAGCTAATAGTTTTTCGTCTCTAACTTTATTATTATCAGATACTATAGCGCTTATTTTTGGTTGTAATTCTTGAAATGTCATGATTTGAAAATTTTATACAAAAGTATTTAAAGCTGAACTCAAAAAATACATAAATTTGAAAAAAAAATCTGTTGAAAAAATATCTAGCCCAATTCAAGCCGTTTTTAATTTTTATAGGTAATTTTTTTGCAGCTTATATTGCATTAACGCTATTATATAAATTTTATTTGAACAGTTTTAAAGCTGATGAAGTCGACGGAATTACAAATTTGGTTGGCCGCAATGTTGAGCAGCTTCTACATGCTTTTAATTTTGATATAAAAGTTCAAAAAAGCCTTTCCGGTTCCTGGTTAGAAGTTTTATATAACAATTATTATATCGTTCGAATTATTGAAGGCTGCAATGCGGTAAGCGTTATTATCTTGTTTATTGCTTTCGTGCTTGCTTTTTCTGGGAAATTTAAAGTTACCTTATATTATATCCTGTTCGGAATCGTGTTTATTTATCTTTTAAATATTGCCCGAATTGCTTTATTGACCATTTTGTTATTTCATTTTCCTGAAAAAAATCATCTTTTGCACGGCGTTCTTTTTCCGTTAATTATTTACGGAACCGTTTTTATTCTATGGATTATCTGGGTTAATAAATTTTCGAAGTATGCTAAATAAAATAAGAGAAGAAAAAGCGAAAATTTTCATTTCGATACTTGTTATTTGCTGTTTCGGGTTGATAAGAGCTTTGGAAAGTTCTCTGTTTTATGATCCTTTCTTAGATTATTTTGAAAAGGATTTTAATAACATAAAATTACCGGAAGTCGATTCGTTAAAACTTTTCCTGAACCTTTTACTTCGGTTTGTTTTAAACACTGCGCTATCACTTATTCTAATTTATACCCTTTTTAGAGACAAAGGAATTTTAATTTTCAGTTCCATTTTATACGCATTTTTTTCAGTCGTTCTTTTCGCAATGTTTTTTATAATTGTCGAATATTTTCCGGAGAAAAGCTGGCTCTTGTTTTATGTTCGAAGATTTATCATTCAGCCTATATTTGTACTTTTGTTTATTCCGGCATTTTACTATCAGCTTCAAAATCTAAAAAAATAACATTTCATTTAAATTTTATCTGACTCTTTTTAAATACTTTTGCATTATGAGAAAAAAGTGCACAGTTTTATTTTTAGCGTTCCTATTGTTGGTTTCCAACATTGGGTTTGCTTTTGATGTGCATTACTGCGGAGGAAAAATAGCTTCCGTTTCTTTAAATACTTCAGCTTCGGCATCACCAGAGAAAAAATGCTGTGGTGAAAAAGAAAAAAAATCATCTTGCTGTAAAGACAAAGTTGTAAAATTTGAAAAAAAATCAAGCGATGCAACTTTTAAGGTTTTCTTTTTCCAGCTTGCATTTCCGGCTGTAATTCAGGAATACAAACCAATTGCGTTTTTGTCCATTCCAAACTTCAAAAACAATCAGGTTATTTCGTATTATTCAGATGCGAATGCGCCCCCTTTATTCAAATTATACAATCAATACATTTTTTATTCCTGATTTTAATGTTTAGAATCAAGCCTTCTTTCTATGGCTTGCAATGAATGTTTTAGTGTTTCTTATTCTACAGAAACCCAAAACAGAATTTCTAAATAACATTAAAATCTTTTTTTATGCCAAAAAATATCATGCTTTTTGCGATGTTTTTGCTTTCGGTTTCTGTGTTTTCACAAGAAAATCTAGAGGAAGTAAAAGTCAAAAAAAAGCAAAAAGGAATTACAAAATCCTATACCGTTACCGCAAACACATCTTTAATTACGAGTAAAGAACTCTTAAAAGCAGCATGTTGTAATCTTGCCGAAAGTTTTGAGACAAATCCGTCTATTGATGTCAATTTTTCTGATGCTTTAACAGGAACGAAACAAATCAAAATGCTGGGATTAACAAGTCCGTATTTAATGATTACCGAAGAAAATATTCCTTCGGTTCGCGGAGCGTCACAAGCTTACGGTTTATCATTTACGCCCGGAACCTGGATCGAAAGTGTTCAGATTACCAAAGGCGCCGGAAGCGTTATTAACGGTTACGAAAGTATTTCGGGACAAATAAATACCGAACTTTTAAAACCTTTAAGTGATATTCCGTTTTTCCTGAATGCCTACGGTTCAACCGATTCAAGATTTGAATTGAATACCCATTTTAATAAAAAATTATCTGATAAATGGGCGACAAGTTTATTTGTTCATGGGAATACTCGTGTTGCAAAAAACGACATGAACGATGACGGTTTTTTAGATAATCCGCTAGGAAAACAAATCAATGTTTTAAACCGATATCAATATTATGATCCCGAAAGCGGTTTGGTAAGTTTTATCAATTTCAGATATATGAATGATAAAAAGCAGACTGGAGAAGTTGATTTTGATAAAGACCGTGATCGCGGAACTACAAATCATTGGGGTTCAGAAATCAATACAGAACGTTTTGATGTGTCTACAAAAATAGGTTATGTTTTTAAAGATATGCCTTATCAAAGCATCGGATTTCAAAATGCTTTCAACAGCCATAAACAGGATTCGTATTTTGGTTTAAATCAATATGATATTAAGCAGAATAGTTTTTATTCGAATTTAATTTTCAATTCAATTATCAATAATACGAAGCATAAATTTACAACTGGTTTAAATTTTTCATACGATCAATATCAGGAATTTGTAAATGTTACAGATTACAGTCGAATCGATAATTCGGTTGGGGCGTTTTTTGAATATACATATGACAATACCGATAATTTCAGTATAATTTTAGGAGGAAGAGTTGACAATCATAACCGTTTAGGCTTTTTTGCTACGCCAAGACTTCATGTTAGGTACAATCCTTGGAAAAATGGAGTAATTCGTTTTTCTGCCGGAAGAGGAAAACGTTCGGCTAATATTTTTGCCGAGAATCAGCAGCTTTTTGCCAGTTCAAGAACATTTTCAATTTTAGATAACAGCGGAAAAATCTATGGTTTAAATCCGGAAATTGCATGGAATTATGGAGTTAGTTTTTCGCAGAAATTTAAACTTTTCGGTAAAAATGCCGATGCCGGATTTGATATCTACAGAACCGATTTTCAAAATCAGGCCGTTGTAGATTTAATGCAGAGTCCGCAAGAAGTTTTGTTTTATAATTTAAAAGGAAGTTCTTTTGCTAATAGTATTCAGGTTGAATTTAATTACGAGTTAATTCACAACTTAAATTTAAGAACGGCTTATAAATATTATGACATACAAACCGATTATTTAAGAGGAACTTTTCAGCGTCCGCTTCAGGCGAAACATCGTTTTCTTGGGAATTTAGAATACGAAACAACATTGAACAATGACAAGCAATGGAAGTTTGATTATACTTTTAATTGGTCTGGAAAACAACAGCTTCCGTACACAGCTACGAATCCTGCTGAAGATCAGTTTCCTGATTTCTCGCCTTCGTATGCTGTTATGAATGCTCAGGTTACAAGGGTTTTCTCGTCAGTTTTTGAGGTATATATAGGAGGAGAAAATATTGGAAATTACAAACAACAAAAAGCAATTTTAGGAGCAAATGATCCTTTCGGACCAAATTTTGATGCTTCTGTTGCTTATGCGCCAATTTTTGGGCAAATGTATTATGCCGGATTACGATTTAAAATAAAATAATAAATTTATAACATTAAAGAATAGACAATGAAAAATTTGATTTTAATAGCAATGATAACTTTTTTAGGATTTTCGGCTCAGGCTCAAACTAAAAAAAATAAGAATTTAAAATATACTGTAGAAGTTAACGGAAACTGTGAACAATGCAAAAAACGAATTGAAAAAGCTGCATTTGGAGTTCCGGGTGTAAAAACGGCTTCCTGGGATATTAGTACGCATCAGCTTACTGTGATTTTAAACGAAGAAAAATCTTCTCCACAGGATTTGAATGCCGCAATTGCAAAAGTGGGACATGATACAAAAGAAGTAAAAGCTACAGATGCTGATTATGAAAATCTCCATTCTTGCTGTAAGTACGAGAGAGAAAAATAATTTTAAAAGCCCGAGTTAATCTTCGGGCTTTTTTATATAGTTAATTTATCTTTAAAATATGGCTTTTAATTGTGGTTAAGGTAAATAATTGTTAATTTCACAAACTTATAAGTATAACCAAATTCGTTTTATGAATAATTTTGAGTGGACCCAGTTACTAAACCCTGAATTCTATATAACTTTAAGTATCGGAGGTTTTGAGATTGGGTTATTTATTGTTCTGTTTATAGTTTTTGCTGAAACAGGACTTTTTGCAGGTTTTTTTCTTCCAGGAGACAGTTTGCTTTTTCTAGCTGGAATTTATAGCCGCGACTTAATTCAAAATGTTGTTTATATTCCGGGAGATTTTATCAATGTATTTTTGCTTTCGACAGCTGTAGCCGTAATGGGCGTTTTTGGAAATATGACCGGTTATTGGTTTGGAGCAAAAAGTGGTTATTATTTATTCAAAAAAGAAGATACATTTTGGTTTAAGAAAAAATACCTTTTACAATCAAAAGATTTCTTTGAAAAATACGGTGGAAAAGCAATCATTTACGCACGTTTCCTGCCAATCTTTAGAACTTTCGCGCCAATCATTGCCGGAATAGTTTCTATGGATAAAAAGAAATTTATGTTTTATAACATCTTAAGTTCTTTCTTGTGGTCCTTCATTTTAATCTTTGCCGGACATTATTTGTATGGTGTCTTTTTGAAAAAAGGAATTGATTTAAAAGAACACATCGAATACATTATTATAATCATCGTTATCATTTCTACATTCCCAGTTCTATTGAAACTTTTAAAAAAGAGACCAAGCGAAGAAATATAATTAAAGAATAGAATAAAAAAAGTCCGAAGCTAAAACTTCGGACTTTTTATTTTCTGTTTATTCATATATGATTCGATTTAAATAACATTAGTTAAATATTAATGTATTTTAAATATAGCCCGCGGTTTCAACCGTGGGACGCAATATATGTAATCGCATGTTATGATTTGTACTTCATTCGTTTCCCACGGTTGAAACCGTGGGCTATGTTTACAGAATGTTTTTATGTTGTTATCCAATGCAAAAGCAAATCTCTACAATTGGAATTTGGACCCGAGCGATAGCGAACAGGCGAAGCAATTTAAAAATTGGAATTTAAAATTTTAAACTCTACCATTCATTAACTTTATTGGCATCCATTTTTAAGAAGATAAACAATAAAATAGTAAATCCCCAAAGTCCGGAACCTCCATAAGAAAAGAAGGGCAGAGGTACTCCAATTGTTGGAAAAATACCAATAACCATTGCAATATTTACAAAGAAGTGTATAAACAAAATTCCGGCGACGCAATAACCATAAACCCGACTGAATTTAGTTTTTTGCCTTTCTGCCAAATAAATTACTCTCAGGAATAAACCTGTAAAAAGTAAAATCACAACCAGAGAACCTGTAAATCCCCATTCTTCGCCAACAGTTGTAAAAATATAATCCGTATGTTGTTCTGGAACGAATCCGCCTTTAGTTTGAGTTCCTTCTAAAAAGCCTTTTCCAAGCCATCCACCAGATCCAATAGCAATTTCAGATTGATTAGTATTATAACCAATACCTTTCATGTCAACGCTTTTTCCTAAAAGAATATTAAAACGATCTCTATGGTGCTGCTTAAATACATTATCGAATACATAATCAACAGAAAGAACAAATCCAGAAATCAGTACCAATAAAATAGCACTCAAAAGAAGATTTCTATCAACGGCTCTTCCTTTAAAATGTATAATAATTAAAACACCCAGTGCAATTAAAATAACAACATAAGGTTCTAAAATAAGCGTTAATACAAATAATAAAATAGTAATAAAACCAGTCCACACGTACCAAGATGGTAATCCTTCTCTAAATAAAACAAGAATAAAAACGCTGTAGATTAATGCACTTCCCGGATCGGGCTGTGGTAAAATAAGCATTACGGGCAAAAATACAATTGCCAAAGCCTGTAATTGCCTGTTTGTTTCTTTAAGGTTAATTTGAGTATCACTTAAATATTTGGCTAATGCCAATGATGTAGCGGCTTTTGCAAACTCTGACGGCTGAAGCGTGAAACTTCCTATCGCGTACCAGCATCGTTGGCCGGCAATCGTTTTTCCAAAGAGAAACAATCCGGCTAAAGACAATAATGCCACACCAAAAATAATACTGGCGTATTTTTCGTAAAATTTTCCATCAACAAATAGCACAACAAAAATTAGTGGAATTGTACATCCAATAAAAATTAATTGTTTTTGATATGTTCCATCGGTTGATAATAATGAAGAGGAATAAATATTCAGCCACCCCAATGTTACCAGCGCAATGTAGATAAAGACACTTATCCAGTCAATGTTATTTTTTACACTTTGATTTCTCATCTGAAATAATCTTAATTCTCTTTAGTGGTGTCTATTATTGTTTTTTTAGCTTCTGTTTTTGGAGCAGTTACCGTTTTAGGAACTACAATCTTAGCTTTTAAAACAGAATCTTTTGGTGTAGACTCAATTGCGCTAGCCTCGTTCATTCCGCCTAGTTTAGCATATTCAGCCGCTAAACTTTTATTTAAAACACGAACTTCCAAATCAGTTCTTGTGATTTTCTTTCTTAGATATTTTTCGATCATCAAACTGGCAATCGGTCCCGCAACAGTTGCTCCAAAACCTCCATTTTCAATCATAACCGCAATTGCAATTTTCGGATTGTCTTTTGGTGCAAAAGCAACAAAAATAGAGTGATCTTTAAGCTTTTCTCTTTTGCCGTTTATTTTGGCATAATTCTCAGCTGTTCCTGTTTTTCCGCAAATATCAATTCCGTTTACTCTAAGAGCGTAAGCAGTACCTTTGTTGTAAACATCAAATAACCCGCTGATAACTGGTGGAAAATATTTTTGATCAATAGTTGTCGTATGTCTTTCTGTAAACTTAGGATCAATTTTTCTGCCCTCAATTTTTTTGATGATATGAGGCGTATAATAATATCCCTGATTCGCAACCGTTGCCATCATATTTGCTAACTGAATAGGGGTCATTAAAACCTCTCCCTGTCCAATAGCATTTGACACAATAGTTGAGCTTCTCCATCCTCCGTTAGGATAAATTCTTTTATACGTTTTTGATGTTGGAATATTACCTTTTTTACCAGTTGGTAAATCATATCCCATAAATTGACCTAAACCAAAACTTTTTACGTGACCGCTCCAAACATCAACGGCTTTACCAGGATCTGAATATTTGTTAATCGTTAACATATAAGCCTGTCCAAAATAAGTGTTGCAGGAATTATAAATACCATTATGCAATTGATGAGGTCCAAAACCGTGGCATTTCATAAAACGGCCGCCACCATAACTAAATCCATGATGACACATAAAAGTAGTCTGTTCGTTGATAACACCTTCTTGCAGCGCCACTAAACCTGTTAGAATTTTAAACGGAGAACCCGGAGGATATTCGGCTAAAAGTCCGCGGTCATATAAAGGTTTTGCGATAGAATCATGATATAACAGGGTATAGTTTTTAGATCTTTGTCTTCCAACCAAAATACCCGGATCATAAGAAGGAGCTGTAACTAATGCTAATATTTCACCAGATTTTGGTTCAATAGCAACAATTCCGCCTCGTTTGTTAATCATTAATTCTTCACCGTACTTTTGAAGTTCAGCATCAATACTTAAATTGATATCTTCTCCGGCAACGGCAATAGTATCGTATTTTCCTTCTTTGTAGGCACCAATTTCTCGGTTGTATTTATCTTTTTGAATGTATTTTACACCTTTAATTCCGCGCAAAATATCTTCGTAACTTTCTTCAACACCTTGTTTTCCAATTAAATCTCCACTGTTGTAATATGGATTTTTGGCAATCAGTTTTTCGTTTACCTGTGTGATAAACCCAAATATATTGGCACCATAATCTACTTCGTAATCACGAAGAGAACGCTTTTGAAAATAGAAACCTTCATACTTTCTGATTTTCTCCTGAAAAGCAGCAAATTCGGTTTTGTTTAACTGAGATAAAAATACAGATGGAAGTCTAGGACTGTAAACTTTGGCTTTTGCAATTCTTTTTTCGTAATCTTCCCGTGTAATATTTAAAAGGGCACAGAATTCAGTAACATTAAGGTTTTCTTTAATATCTCTTGGAATTACCATGATATCATAAGAAGCCTGATTGGCAACTAATAGTTTACCATTTCTGTCATAAATATAGCCGCGTTCCGGATAGTCATAGACTTTCTTAATCGCATTATTTTCTGATTTCAATTTGAATGAATCATCTACAATTTGCAGATAAAATATCCGAATCACTAGCAAAGATGCTGCAATAATAATTAAAGAGGGCAGCAGAACTTTTCTCATCGTTTATTGGGCTTAATAATGTAAATTATTATAATTGAAGTGATTATTGTAAAAATTGAGCTAAATAGTGTTCGCAGTAAAATGTCGAATATAAACTTAAACTCAAAAGCTGTTAATGTAAATAGAACAATATGATGTAATAAAACAGAAACTAATATAAATGAAAACCGTTCTGGGGTTAAAGATTCGTTCAGTTTAATAGTTTGATATTCATAACTTAATCCGAACGAAAACTTAAAAATATACGGTCGATAGTAAGCCAAAATAACACAAGCAGTAGCGTGAATTCCGCCAGAATTACAAAACATATCCATTACTAATCCCAATAAAAAGCTGGAAATAATTAACCCTGCTCTGTTACTGTTTACCGGATATAAAATAATGTATAGAATATATGGAAAAGGACTTATGTATCCTAGAAAATTCATATTGTTAAAAATAACAATCTGAATTGCCAGCAACATAATAAATCGAAAAATATTTACTAACAAAGCGCTACTCATTTTTTTCCTTGCTTTTGTTTTCTAGATTAATAAGTTCTTCTCTGTCTTTACTCTTGATAATATATACGTGGCCTAAGTTTGTCATATCGTTAAAAAGTTTAACTTTTATAACATAAAAACTTGAGTTTTCTTTTTTGTATATATTTTCAACAGTACCAATATTGATTCCTTCCGGGAAAATAACAGATTGTCCTCCGGTAACGATAGTATCTCCTTTTCTTACAGAGGCTAATCTTGGAACATCTTCAAGCTGAACAAATCCAGTACTTTTTCCGTCCCACGTTAAAGAACCAAAGTGATTTGTCTTTTTTAGTTTAGCATTTATCTGTGATTTCATATTCAAAATACTCACTACAGTTGAGTAATTTGTTGAAGTATTGTCGATAACTCCAATAATTCCTAAGCTGTTGATAACACCCATATCTTGTTTAACTCCTTCTTTACTTCCAGAGTTAAGCGTAATATAGTTTTCGTGTGTATTGTAAGAGTTGTGAATTACTTTTGAAACGATAATATCAGCAGGTTTAACTCCTTTAATACTATCTGGTAATGGTGCTTTTGTTGTGTCTTCTTTATTGAATAAAAGACTTTTTAACCTTGCATTTTCAAGTACAAGTTCGTCGTTTTCGGTTCTTAAATTCAAATATTCGTTTACATGATTGATTCTTTCATAAACACCTCCGCTCAAAAAGTTTGCGGAACTGATTACTCTGCTTCTGTGGTACGAGTGCGATTGAATTGTGAGAGTCAACGAAATACCTAAAAGCAGCAAAAACAGCAATCGATTACTGTTTCTTATAATGAAATTAAAAATTTGCTGCATTTCGTGTCTGGTTATTTTGTTTCAGGTATGCTTTAGGGTTTCAAATTTTATTAAGGTCAAATATTAGAAATTTGACCCTAATAAAAGTATATTGATTGTTATTTTTGAATCTTATTTGATTAAGATACTTTTAAATTTTGCGATGTTTTTAAGCGCCATTCCTGTACCGCGAACAACTGCTCTTAACGGATCTTCAGCAATGTAAACTGGTAAATCTGTTTTTTGAGAAATACGTTTGTCAAGACCTCTTAACATAGATCCTCCACCGGCTAAATAAATACCAGTGTTGTAAATATCGGCAGCTAACTCAGGAGGAGTTTGAGATAATGTTTCCATTACTGCATCCTCAATACGCTGAATAGATTTATCTAATGCTTTTGCAATTTCACGGTAAGAAACATCAACTTGTTTTGGTTTCCCTGTAAGTAAGTCTCTACCCTGAACTGACATATCTTCTGGCGGTCCGTCTAAATCTTCGATAGCCGCTCCAATTTGAATTTTAATTTTCTCAGCAGTACTTTCTCCTACAAATAAGTTGTGCTGTGTACGCATGTAATAAACGATATCGTTTGTGAAAACGTCCCCTGCAATTTTTACAGATTTGTCGCAAACAATTCCGCCTAATGCGATAACTGCAATTTCTGTTGTACCACCCCCAATATCAACAATCATGTTTCCTTTTGGCTGCATGATATCGATACCAATACCAATTGCGGCTGCCATAGGCTCGTGAATCAAATAAACTTCTTTTCCGTTTACTCTTTCACAAGATTCTTTTACCGCTCTCATCTCCACCTCAGTAATACCAGAAGGAATACAAACTACCATGCGTAATGCAGGAGTAAACATTCTCTTTTTTAATGCAGGAATACTTTTAATGAACATGTTGATCATTTTTTCCGAAGCATCAAAATCGGCAATTACACCATCTTTCAAAGGCCTTATGGTCTTAATGTTTTCATGCGTTTTACCTTGCATCATGTTGGCTTCCTTACCAACAGCAATGATTTTGCCTGATATTCTATCACGTGCAACGATTGACGGACTATCAATAACAACTTTATCATTATGAATGATTAAAGTGTTTGCGGTACCAAGGTCTATCGCAATATCCTCGGTCATGAAATCAAAAAATCCCATAAGTTTTTTAGGGGTTTAAAATGTTATAAAATAATTTATCGAACAAAGTTAAACAAATTAATGTTTAAAATGACGTGTTCCTGTAAATACCATTGCAAGATTATTTTCATTGCAATAATTTATGCTTAATTCATCTTTTATCGAACCTCCCGGCTGAATTACTGCGGTTATTCCTGCTTTTTTAGCTAATTCTACACAATCCGGAAATGGGAAAAATGCATCACTTGCCATTGAAGCCCCGGTTAAATCAAATCCAAAAGCTTTTGCTTTGTCAACTGCTTGAACTAAAGCATCAACTCTTGAAGTCTGACCTGTACCAGATGAAATTAATGTTCCGTTTTTTGCAAAAACAATGGTATTTGATTTTGTATTCTTGCAAATTTTTGATGCAAAGATCAAATCTTCGATCTCCTGAGCAGTAGGTTCTGTTATTGTAACGGTTTTTAAATGCTCTTTATTATCTGTAATATTATTTCTGTCCTGAATTAACAAACCATTAAGACAAGTTCTTACTTGACGAGATGGTAATTCAACTTCATTTTGAACTAAAATAATTCTATTTTTCTTTTCTTGTAAAACAGTAATTGCTTCATCATCATAACTTGGAGCAATTACAACTTCGCAGAATAATTTGTTGATTTCCTGTGCTGTAGCTAGGTCAATTTTAGTATTTGAAATCAAAACACCTCCAAAAGCAGATGTAGGATCGCAAGCCAAAGCTGCTAAATAAGCTTCGCTGATTGTTTTTCTTGAAGCTAAACCACAAGCATTGTTATGTTTTAAAATAGCAAATGTTGGTCCGTCAGTTTTAAATTCAGCAATTAAATTAACTGCAGCATCAACATCTAATAAGTTGTTGTAAGATAACTCTTTTCCGTGAACTTTTTTGAACATAGCATCAAAATCTCCAAAGAAAAATCCTTTTTGATGTGGATTTTCACCGTATCTTAAAACTTGTCCGTTATCAATACTTTCTTTGTAGATCGTTTCATCTGTATTAAAATAGTTAAAAATAGCACCATCATAGTGAGATGAAACGTGGAACGCTTTAGTTGCTAACAATCTTCTGTTTTCAAGAGTTGTTGAACCATTTTGTTCCGTAATCAAATCTAAAAGCAAGCTGTATTCGTTAACAGAAGCAACAATTACAGTGTCTTTGAAGTTTTTTGCACCGGCACGGATTAAAGAAATTCCGCCAATATCAATTTTTTCAATAATATCTTGTTCACTTGCACCAGAAGCAACTGTTTTTTCAAAAGGATACAAATCAACAATTACTAAATCAATCTGAGGAATATCAAATTCTTTCATTTGCTGTACATCACTTTCATTATCCTGACGATTTAAAATTCCGCCAAAAATTTTCGGATGTAAAGTTTTTACTCTTCCGCCCAGAATTTCAGGAAAAGAAGTAATATCTTCAACTGGAACTACCGGAATACCAAGGTTTTTAATGAAATCTTCTGTTCCTCCTGTAGAGTAAAGTGTTACGTTTTGTTCGTGTAATTTTCTAACGATTGGTTCTAATCCATCTTTCGAAAAAACAGATATTAACGCTGATTGTATTTTTTTAGTTGTGCTCATTGTGTAGTTATGATTTTCAGACTGCAAAAGTAGTTTTTTTATATATTATTTTAAAAGAAATTAATGTAACATTCTCTTAAAAAAATCTACTGATGAGTAAGTTAACTTTTATTAGGTTTTTGTTTTTAAATTATTGAATTTTACTTTATTGAAAAATACTATTATATGCTTCTTTATCTAAGATTGTTAAAAGAAAGTCTCAGCTTTGCAATAAACGCTTTACGAAATAATAAACTGCGTACTTTATTATCATTGTTAGGTGTTACAATTGGTATATTTTCAATAATTGCCGTCCTGGCCGCTGTTGATTCATTAGACAAAAAAATCACCAAAGATTTGAGCAGCTTAGATAAAAATACGATTTATTTAATGAAATTCAACTTCGGGCCTTCTGAAATTCCGCAATGGAAGAGAGAACAGTTTCCAAATGTAAAATACGATGAATACATAGGCTTGAAAAATTCAATGAATAATACAGACCAAGTAGGTTATCAGCTTTTTGTAAATCACGAAACTTTAAAGTACGATTCGAAAACAGTTGCCGATGTAAATATCGTTCCGTCTTCATTTGAAATGGTAGATATCGACGGGTTGAGTTTTGATAAAGGAAGATTTTACAATGAATCTGAATCCAATTCAGGAACTGCAGTTATTGTTTTAGGATATGAAATTGCCCAAGGTCTTTTTGGAAATATGGATCCAATAGGGAAAAATATTCGTCTTTACGGACAGCGTTTTATCGTTATTGGTGTAATGGCGAAACAAGGTGCCGGTTTTTTTGGAGACAGTAATGATACATCGGTTTATTTGCCGGCAAACTTTTTACGCAGAATGTATGGCGACAGCGACGCGATGACTCCGGTTATTGTTTTAAAACCAACAAAAGGTGTTGATATGGATGCGTATAAAGCTGAAGTTGCACAAAAATTAAGAGCTATTCGCGGAATGAAAGCAGGAGAAATGGATAACTTCTTTATAAATGTACTTTCGGGATTTACTGATTTCATTGACGGAATTTTAGGTCAAATGAATGTTGTTGGATGGATTATTAGTGGTTTTTCTCTTTTAGTAGGCGGTTTCGGAATTGCTAATATTATGTTCGTTTCGGTTAAAGAAAGAACGAATTTAATTGGAATTCAAAAATCATTAGGGGCGAAGAATCGTTTTATATTATTTCAGTTTTTATTTGAAGCCATAATTCTTTCTGTTATTGGCGGAATTATTGGTTTACTGATGGTTTGGGGAATTGCTGTTATTTTGACAAAAGCCCTGGATTTTGATTTTGTTTTAAGCATTGGAAATATTCTTTTAGGAACAGGATTAGCTGCGCTTATTGGATTAATTTCGGGAATACTTCCGGCAATTTCTGCTGCAAATTTAGATCCTGTAGAAGCGATTCGAACAGGGATGTAAAATATTGTTTTTTGTTTCTATATGATTTTTGAGGATTAGAATTAGTTAGGTTTTTTTGTCAATAAACAATTTAAATCACTAAACGAATGAGCTTTATTTTAAAACATGTTGATACCGTTGAATCTATTTCTAGGAGTGATTTTAAAAAGAACTATTTAGATAAAAGGAAACCCTTAATTATAAAAGGACTAACAAAAGACTGGCCTGCAAGAGACAAATGGTCGACGGATTATTTTAAGCAAATTGCAGGAGATATTGAAGTAAAGCTTGTTGACAATTCTAAAGCAGATCCAGCCAAAATAATTAATGCTTCGATTGCGAGTATGAAATTTGGCGATTATCTCGATTTGATAAAAAGAGAGCCAACACAGCTGCGTATTTTTTTCTTCAATCTTTTCAAACACAGACCCGAATTAGTTAATGATGTAAAAGTACCCAAAGAATTAATGGGTGGTTTTATAGAAAGCATGCCTGCTATGTTTTTTGGAGGCTCAGAAGCTATCACATTTTTACACTATGATATCGATTTACCGCATCTTTTTCATACCCATTTTGGAGGCCGAAAACATATTATACTATTTGATAACAGGTGGAAAAAAAGACTTTATTGTGTTCCAAATACCACCTACGCTTTAGAAGATTATGATGTTGCCAATCCCGATTTTGAAAAATTCCCTGCTTTAAAAGGTGTTGAAGGTTACGAAGTTTTTCTCGAACATGGAGATACTTTATTTATGCCAACCGGAATGTGGCACTGGATGCGTTATATTGATGGTTCTTTTTCGCTGAGTCTTCGCGCTTGGGATTCATCCATAACCAGAAAAATGGCCAGCGTTTGGAGTTTATTTATGCATGGAGCGGTAGATAGTGCAGTAAAAATAGTTTTTAGAGAACGTTATGCTAAATGGCGTGAGAAATTAGCCTTTAAAATAGCGGAAAAGGAATTAAGAAAAAGCAAACCAAAAAACTAATCTAATTTCAGAATTATAATTTTTAGACTAGATAAAACTAAAAAAGCCCACATTGAGAAAAGTTCCGAAGGAACGAAATATCGGTAGCAACGGAATTTATTCCGTTGGAAGATGAAATCCCGCATTTAGAAGTTCCGTAGGAACGATACATGTTTATTTATTATTAGGAAGTTTAATTTTAGTTCGATCCCATTTGATTGAATCAGGATAATAGTAAATATGTTTGTTGGCATTGTTTTTATATTTCAAAACAGTATCTTCTTCTTGAGTAGTTCTTCGGATAATATAAGTGCCGATATTTTTCTTGTTTAAAAACTCAAAAAAGGAAGTGTTTTTTATAGTGTCTTTTTGAGAAGCAATAATTAAAATTTGTCTGTTTTTTTCTTTAGTCAATATGTTTTCAGAAAGAAAATCAGTTAAGTTTTTTTGAGGGATTCTAACAATGTCCTTCGGTTCTAAACCTAAAAAATGTGGAAGAGTATCATTTTTACTACCATAACTGCAAGTGATCATGATGTATTCTTTTTGATAGAAATAAAGATTACCCTTTTTATCAATAATCAATTGATGTTCTCCGTAAAAACCTTTTCTCGGGAATGCAACAAAATCGCTTCTGTTTTTCTTTAAAGAATCGATGTAATTTTGAAGTTTTTTATCTTCATACGAAATGATGTAATCTTTACTTTTTATACCCTTATTTTCTTTTTTCTTTTCACAATTCAAAAAGAGAATACATAAAATAAAACCAATTAGAATTCTTGTCATGCCGATAGGATTTCAAATAAAGATATAAAAAATCCCAAGAAACTCTTCTTGGGATTTTTTATAATATCGAAACGTTTTTAAAAATCTTATTTATCTTTTAATAATTTCTCCAAATACTCAACTTTTTCTTTTTCAGCCTGAAGCATACGCTCATAAAGTTCAATTACTTTATCTAATGGATTAAAGCTACAATAATTCGCATGAAACATTCCATTTGCTCCATTACAGCTGTTATCATAAAAATTATTAAAATAATTGATCATGTTTTCTTCGGTAAAATTTTTTATTGCTTCAACACTTACTCCAAGAGCTTTTGCTACTTTTCAAGTTTTGCATCGTCTATGGTTTCGCTGTTTTCTATTGCAGATACAGTTTGCTGAGATATTCCTAAAGCCTGCGCAAGAGCTTCCTGTTTCATATCTTTAAGTTCGCGAATACGGCTTATTTTTCGTCCTATATGATTTGGTTTTGTTGCTGTGTTCATAGTTCAAAGATATTTATAATGCTTTAATAAAAATTAGTTTTGGTAAAAAACAAGTCTGTTTTAGTGCGATACATTTTTGGTTACAAAACGATTTATCATTTTAAAAACAAAAATACAATTTTTCGGACAAGTATGTATTGTTTAAATAATATTGTATTTTTTTAAGTCAAAGGTGTAGTTTTTGTTTTCCTGCAAGGTTTTTAAAACCTTGTAGGTATTGTATTTTTTCCTAATTAAAATTCTAAGCTAGACCTACAAGGTTTTAAAAACCTTGCAGGAAACCTTAACTGTCCTTAATAACTTATATGGTTTAAAGAAAAAAAATCCCAAGAAGCAATTTCTTGGGATTTTCTATTTTCAAATAGTTTAAAAACTATCTAATATCATTATTCTGAATCAAATCGATATATAAATTGATCTTATCTTTTAATTCTTTTCTAGGCGTGATAAAGTCTAGGAAACCGTGCTCTAAAAGAAACTCAGCAGTTTGGAAACCTTCTGGTAAATCTTTTCCTGTAGTATCACGAACAACACGAGGACCAGCAAAACCAATCAAAGCGCCCGGCTCAGAGATATTGATGTCTCCTAACATTGCGTAAGATGCAGTTGTTCCACCCGTTGTTGGGTCTGTACAAAGAGAGATATAAGGTAATTTAGCTTCTGCTAATTGAGCTAGTTTTACAGAAGTTTTTGCTAATTGCATTAAAGAATAAGCAGCTTCCATCATACGAGCTCCACCAGATTTAGAAATCATAACAAAAGGCAGTTTGTTTTTGATCGCGTGATCAATACCTCTTGCAATTTTTTCACCTACAACAGCTCCCATAGATCCACCAATAAAAGCGAAATCCATACAGCAAATTACAAGTTCTCTTCCTTTAGATTTTCCTACTCCCGTACGTACAGCGTCTTTAAGATGAGTTTTTTCCATTACATCTTTCAATCTTTCTGCATATTTTTTTGTATCCACAAAATGCAGAGGATCTTTTGATGTCATGTTTTTATCTAACTCAACAAATTCGTTGTTGTCGAATAAAATTTCAAAATAGGTTGCGCTTCCAATTCGAACGTGAAAATCATCTTCTGGGCTTACGAATAAGTTTCTTGCTAACTCGTCTGCATCAATAATTTTTCCTGTTGGAGATTTGTACCACAATCCTTTCGGAACGTCCATCTTATCTTCTGTCGCGGTCGTAATCCCTTTTTCCTGTCTTTTAAACCAAGCCATTTTTTTAATTTTAGAATGTAGATTTTAAATTTTAGATTTTTCAATCTGAATTCAAAATTTAAATTTCAGGCTTCATTAGAAATCTGAAATCTAAATTCAAAAATCTAAAATTTAAAGCGTATTTACGTTATTTAAATCTGCAAAAGCTTGTTCAAGTCTTGCGTTGAATGTCACTTCGCTTTCACGAACCCATCTTCTTGGATCGTAATATTTTTTGTTTGGAGCATCAGCACCTTCTGGGTTACCAATTTGTGATTTTAAATAGTCAAGGTTTTTAACCATATAATCACGGATTCCTTCAGTGTATGCAAACTGTAAATCTGTATCGATGTTCATTTTGATAACTCCGTAGCTAATTCCTTCTCTGATTTCTTCAAGTGTAGAACCTGAACCTCCGTGGAAAACGAAATCAACTGGATTGTGTCCTGTGTTGAATTTGTTTTGAACGAAATCCTGAGAATTTTTTAAGATTTTTGGAGTTAATTTTACGTTTCCTGGTTTGTAAACACCGTGAACGTTTCCAAAAGCAGCAGCAATTGTAAATTTAGGACTTACTTTAGATAATTCTTCGTAAGCATAAGCTACTTCTTCTGGCTGTGTGTATAATTTTGAGCTATCAACATCTGAGTTGTCAACACCATCTTCTTCACCACCTGTAATACCAAGTTCGATTTCTAATGTCATTCCCATTTTGCTCATTCTAGCCAAATATTCTTTACAGATTTCAATGTTCTCTTCGATTGGCTCCTCAGACAAATCGATCATGTGAGAACTAAATAATGGTTTTCCTGTTTCTGCAAAATGTTTTTCAGAAGCATCTAATAAACCATCAATCCAAGGCAATAATTTTTTTGCACAGTGGTCAGTATGTAAAATTACAGTTGCTCCGTAAGCCTCTGCCAAAGTGTGAATATGTTTTGCTCCGGCGATACCACCAGCGATAGCTGCTTTTTCACCTGCGTTAGATAAACCTTTTCCAGCGTTAAATTGTGCTCCTCCGTTTGAAAATTGAATGATAACTGGCGCATTTAGTTTTGCTGCAGTTTCAAGAACTCCATTGATTGTGCTTGACCCAGTTACGTTAACTGCTGGTAAAGCAAAACCTTTTTCTTTTGCATAATTAAAAATCTCCTGAACCTGATCTCCTGTAGCTACTCCTGGTTTAATGTTGTGTGCCATTGTAATTTTTTTTATAGTTGTTTTTAGTTTTTAGGTTGCAAAAATAAGAATTAATTAGCATTAGAAAGGATAATTTATTCCAAAATTTAAAACCGAGTGCCCAAAATTGTATTCTTTAAACCATCTGTCGCCCTCGTCATGCGCCGGATTATAGGTCTTGAAGCCTAAATCTAAACGAATAACAAAAAAGCTTAAATCGTATCGTAAACCAAATCCTGAACCTAAAGCAATTTCATCTAAATCGTTTAAGTTGTTAAATCTTGCCTTGTCGTCAATCACATTATCGAACACATTCCAGATATTTCCGGCGTCTGCGAAGAGTGCGCCTTTAACATCTCCAAAAATCTTAAAACGAAATTCAGCGCTTAAGGCAATTTTCATATTGGCCTCGTTAAAATCGTTTAAAGCATTTGTACTTCCGGGACCAAGAGAGTAGGGCTGCCATGCGCGATTATCATTTGATCCTCCAGAATAATAACTTCGTGAGAACGGAATATAATTTGAATTTCCAAACGGAACAGCTATTCCAAAAAAGCTTCGAACCGCCAAAACTTTTTCTTTCCCGAAATCCCAGTGTTTGATATAATCAAATTCGGTTTTTAAGTATTCAGAATATTCTAAATTAAAAATCGAATAATTTCCATTTGCATTTTTTTCCAATTTTGCAATGCTTGAAATGGCAGATAATAAAGTTCCTGCAGATTCTATTTTTGTTTTAAACTGATAAAAAGTATTATCGGCAAGATCTTTTTTTGTTGTTTTCGTAAACGTATAACTTGTGGCAAGAATAAAATCATTTTCGGTCAAACGAACTCTTCTTTCTTCAATACTTTCTACATCTTTATATTGAGGGTCTCCAGGTTTTAATGCAGTTTGACCTGTTAATACCTCATTTGTAAAATTTGTAGTTCCGGTTGGGATCGTTAGATTTTTTTGAGCTTGTTGCTCTGCTTCTTCTCCCCAGTTGGTAGGAACAGTGTTATAATCCTTACCAATACCATTTAATTCATCATAAGATGAAGTATAAACATTAAAGTAATTGTTCGGATTTAAATTTCGAACATATTGAGCGTTTAATAACTCCAGTTTAGCAGTATTATATCTTTTAGGCGACCAGTTATACGAGATTCCTCCGGTAAAATTTTCCTTATCTAAACCAATGTTTTGCTGTTTCGAAAAACCCGATGTAATCGAAGTGTAAGGAATCATCCTCTTTGGAATAATTTTCTCTGTTCCAAAAGGCAGTAAAATCCTTGGGAAATTAAGCTTTAAGTCAAGTCCGTATTCCGAAACATTGAAAAAATTATTGTTTGGATTAGCCATATCTTTTGAAGAACCAATATTGGCTCGTGCCGAAATTTCTAATGTTTCAGCTCTGTTAAATACATTTCGGATAGTTTGAGAAATACTGGCTCCAATACCAAAATCCTGAATATTAGAGTGTGTCACGTCCAGAGTTGCACCAAAACTGTATTTTTTCCTCGGCGTTAAATACACATTTGCAATTAAAGACTGTGCAGTCGAATCGCGTTTGTCTACTTCATATTGTATAGAAGGATAATTGAAAATTTTAAGATTGTTTAAATATCTGGAAGAAAGCGTTGTTCTTGTGTCAGAATAAGTACTTCCTTTATTAATAAAGATTGCATCTGTTATGGCACGAGGTTTATACTTTAGTTTTTTATAACTGTATAAATTAAAGTTGTTGTACGTTGTGCTGTCGTTAATTTTGCTTTTTGAGTTGGCAGGAGAGTAATCAGTATAAATGTTTACATCGCTGATTTTGTATAGTTTAAAAGGCTCTGTTCTGCTTGAATCTCTTTCCTGAATATTGTTGTTGTTGATTATTAAAGTTACATCTGCTTTGTTTTTTTTGCCAATTGTATCAATATCAAAAGTTACATATGTTGGCTGAAAAAAGTAAGCACCGTGATTTCTGTAATAAGTTGTAATACGGTTTTTTTCTTCCTCAAAATCAGTAGTTTTGTATTGATTTCCCGATTTTAAAAATGAAGGTTCAGTATTTGTTTTGTATAATGAATCGAGTGCAGGAGTAAGGATTTTTGTTCTAATTGTATCCAAAATATAACCTGGTCCTGTGGTAATATTATAATTTACCTGTGCTTTTTTTCGGGCAATACTATCAATAGTATAATCTGTTGAAACATTAAAATAACCGTTGTTGAAATAGTAAAATTTTAAACGCTGCAAAGATTTTTTAGTTCTGGCTGTATCAATAATTACAGGCGGTTCTCCAGTATTTTTTAAAAATTCGTGAATTCCTTTGTATAAAAAAGACTGACCAAGTCTGTCTACTTGTTTGGCCGATAATAGTTTTGCCTGACGTTCGTATAATCCGGGATTATTTTTGAATTTTGCCTGATAAGTCGAATCCGGATTTAAGTTTGCCAGATTGTATAAGTTTAAACGCAGTTTGTATCCTAATAAAGTACCGTTTGGTTTTTGGTACAATTGATTAGACGCGTTTTCATCGTTTGTATTTTTACCGTTTACAACAATATTATTTTTTACGAGAAGATTTTTTCCATCCGGAACTCTTTTTACAGCATTACAAGCGCAAATAAGTATTGCTATTAGAATAAATGCTGTTATTTTTGTGGAATTATTTTTCAAGTGTTTTTTAATATTTAATTCAAAAGTACATTTATTTTATGGTTAGTAAAAACCAAATAAAGCTTATATCAGGCCTGCATCAAAAAAAACAGCGTTTTGCAAATCAATTGTTTTTTGCCGAAGGAGTAAAGGTAATTCAGGAATTGTTGCAATCCAATTTTGAATTAGAGCATTTATACACGACGTTAAATGATTTTGAAGAAGTTCAAACTGCAAAACGAACTCTTATTAATGAACAAGAACTGAAAAAAATAAGTGCTTTAACAACTCCAAATTCTTGTTTGGCAGTTTTTAAAATGCCTGTAGAAAATCAAATTATAAATTCTGGTTTAATCCTGGCGTTAGACGATATTCGTGATCCCGGAAATTTAGGGACCATAATGCGTCTTTGCGACTGGTTTGGAATCAAACAAATTGTCTGCTCAAAAGAAACAGTCGATATTTATAATCCAAAAGTAGTTCAGGCCACAATGGGATCAATTGCCAGAGTAAACGTAAATTATGTTGATCTAAAAACTTTTATAAGCCAGACAAAACTTCCTGTTTTTGGAACTTTTATGGATGGTAACAATATTTATCAATCTGATTTACCAAAAAACGGAATCATTATTATGGGTAATGAAGCCAATGGTATTTCGGCAGAAATTGAAAAAATAGTGACCAGCCGACTTACAATTCCAAGATTTGGAGAGCTGCAAAAAACCGAAAGTTTAAATGTAGCTACAGCAACAGCAATTATTTTAAGTGAATTTAAACGAAATAGTTAAGATTTTGTTTTAATGAAATGTGAAATTTATTAAAATAGCTCTCGATTTCATTGAATCTATATTATCTGTATAGGGACTTACAGGATGTTCTGGAGTTACATTATCACGAATTAACTCGTCAGTAATACCAAACATACCTCTAATAGAAGGAGAGAAGATGAAATATTCTGTAAAGAAATCAATTCCAAAACCTAGTTCGTAAGCAGCTGTCCATTGTTTAACCCTGAATTTACCTTCAAAGTTATCATCTACAGAACTTGAGTTACTTGATAAGTTTAAAGTCGTTGACATTCCGCCTACTAAATAAGGACGAATGTTTCCGGTTCTTAAAGAGGAGAACTTTAATAATAACGGAAAGTGAATGTAAGTACTGTTTACTTCTCGTAAATAATCTTTTTCTAAGTTTCCAACTCCCGGGTAATATAAATCTCTTTTTGTGTAGTATAAACCTGGTTCAAAACGCAAGTTAATATATTCCTGCAGTCTTAAATCGGCAACAACACCCACATTAAAACCAGTTGTTTTTTTTACCTGAATATCTTTTTGAACTACATCTTTGTAATCAAATTTAAAATCAAAACTATTAAAGCCTAAATAATAACCGAAATAGACACGTTGTTTCTGCCAGTTTTCAAGGTTAATAATAGGATCTTTACTAAACATACTTTTAGCAAATTGAGAATATCCTTTTGTCGTTAAGACTAATAAAAATACGATTGCAATTTTTTTCATACTATTTTTTAGATGCTGAATAAATGGTTGCTACACCAAAAGTTTGCGGCATTGCTACAACATCTATAAACCCAGTTTTTCTTAAAATATTGTTTAATGCTTCGCCATAAGGAAAAGCCGCAGCAGATTCAGATAAATAACCGTAAGCTGAATTGTCTTTTGAAAACAATTTTCCAATAAGTGGAAGTATATTTTTGCTGTAAAATTTATATCCTTGTTTGTAAGGAGTTTTATCCGGAACAGAAGTTTCCAGAATTACAAAAACGCCGTTTGGTTTTAAAACGCGTAAAATTTCGGCAAAACCTTTTTCTAAATGTTCAAAATTACGTACGCCAAAACCTACTGTAATCGCATCAAAATAATTATCCTCAAAAGGAATATTTTCAGAATCGCCTAAAACTAAATCTATAACATTAGAAAGCTTTTTTTCTTCGACTTTCTTTTTTCCAACTTCAAGCATTCCGGCCGAAATGTCAAGACCAATAATTTTTTCTGCATTAGTTTTTGCCATTAAAATAGCGAGATCACCAGTTCCGGTAGCGATATCAAGGATAACTTTTGGTTTAGAGTCAGAAACTATTTTCAATACTTTTTTTCTCCATTTAGTATCAATACCAAATGAAATTACGCGGTTCAAATTATCATAGTTCCCAGAGATGTTATCAAACATTTGGGCAACCTGCTCTTTCTTACCTAAAGAAGAGTCTTTATATGGAGTTATTTTCTCAGACATTATTATAATTTACGCAAATATAAACAATCTAGTTTAACTGTAATTGAGTTTTTTAAATTGTCAATTAAATGTTTTAGAGGATGCATTAAATCATTTTTTCGGACTTGCTCAAGCATCACCAAAAGTGGGTATTTTTAAAAAATCACCAAAAGTGGGTATTGTGTACAGCTGATTTTATACCCAACTTTGTCAAAGTAAAAATGATGAAATTTTAATGATTGATAGTTTCACATTGACTTAATCAGATGGCCGCTTTTTTTGCACTGGCAGTCATTTGTTCAAGTGGTAGTTTTTAAAGTGTTGTTCTTGGGGGAATACTATTTTAAAAAGTGCGAAGTACGTTCTTAGGATTAAATTTGTTTTTGGAAATTTTAATTTTCTTGCCTTTAATATCTTAGTGGTATTTGTTATTAAAGGCGCTTTTGAGACTTGTTCTCAATTAACATTAAATGTTATTCATTTATTTCAAATGTCTTTTTTCCATTTGAGATTTTTTACAAAAACTATTTCTTGAGCAAGTCAAGACTAAAAGTCAATCATTTTTAAAAAACATCCTCCAAAAGAGGGTGTTTTTTTATTTATTTTCGAATGTAAGTTTCATAAGTATAATCATAAAGATGTTTTTCATCTTTAAAATTTTCTTCGGATTCTACTAACTGCCATTCACTCTTACTGATTTTAGGAAAAAAAGTGTCGGCATCAAAAGTATGGTGTACTTTAGTAATTTCAATTATATCCGTAAAAGGTAAAGCCAAATTGTAGATTTCTCCACCGCCAATGATATACGAATCTTCCTCTTCAGGGCACAATGCTATGGCTTTTTCAATGCTGTCTACAACAATGCATCCTTCGGGATTATAATCTGTTTGGCGGGTTATAACAATATGTGTGCGGTTTGGTAAAGGCTTAGGGAAACTTTCAAAAGTTTTTCTTCCCATAATAATATGGTGATTAGTTGTCAGTGATTTAAATCTTTTAAAATCATTAGGTAAATGCCAGACTAAATCATTGTTTTTTCCCAGAGCATTATTTTCGGCAACAGCCGCTATCATTATAATCATGTTGTGTTTTAACTAAATTTTATTCTCGGTGTCTTCGTTTATTTTCGATTCTAATTGGCTGATTCTCTTTTGCTGTAAAGCAACAAGTCGGTCAATTTGCTCTCTTTCCCATTTTTTATTCATAAAACGATCTGTTATATAGACTTTTATAAAATGTAAAATAAAGATAAAGAGCCAGATTGTAATACCCCAAATACACCAGTTTTGAGTTGTTCCTTCGCCAAAACCAAAAAATTTATTAGCAATAAATAAAAATAAACTTCCCAGCAGGAAAAGAACAAAATGAAAATATAAGATCTTTTTTTGTCTTAATCGCCTTCTGGCATACTCATATTGTTCGTGCGCTTCTTTTTCCATAAGATAAAAATGAGATTATAAAGTTAAAATTTATTTTCAAAAAACTACATATTTTGACCCCAGAATATTTCCTGCAAAATCTGCCGTGAATTAGAAATGTGAAAAATATCGTACATTAAATTACATATCTAATTAAAATAATATACTGTTTTTGTCATAATCATAAATCGATTACAGTGCTATCGAATGTTCAGGTGAATTTATGTAATTTTATTGTAGAAATCTAAAAACTAAATAGTTATGTCTTTGAAGAAACAATTTATTAAAACGAAGCCAGTTGTTAAAGTTACATTTTCAATAGATGCCAAAGATGCTGATTCGGCAGCAGTAGTTGGAGATTTTAATAACTGGAATGTAGAAGAAGGAACGTTAAGCAAGTTGAAAAACGGAACTTTTAAAGCTACTTATGATCTGGTTAAAGACGCGATTTACGAATTTAAATACGTAATCGACGGTACTTATGTGAATGATCCTGAAGCGGATTTTTACAAATGGAATGATTACGCCGGAAGTGAAAATGGTGTTTTAGTGGTATAAAAAAATCCGCTTGAAAATTTTCAGCGGATTTTTTTATAATTATACAGCAACACTTCCTTTTATGGCAGGATGCGGATCATAATCTAAAAGTGTAAAATCATTAAAATCAAAATCAAAAATGTTTTTAATCTCCGGATTTAAAATCATTTTTGGTAATGGTTTTGGTTCACGGGTTAATTGCAGTTCTAATTGCTCAAAATGATTATTGTAAATATGTGCATCACCAAAAGTGTGAATAAATTCACCTGGCTCTAAATCGCAAACTTGTGCAATCATCATAGTAAATAATGCATAAGAAGCAATATTAAAAGGAACTCCCAAAAAGATATCGGCACTACGCTGATACAATTGGCAGGATAATTTTCCTTTTGTTTCTCCTTTTTCTAAATCTGGAGCTGCTACGTAGAATTGAAAAAATGCATGACAAGGAGGTAAAGCCGCTTTGTTGTTGGCTACATTTTCTTCAAATGATTTTTTAGTATCCGGCAAAACCGAAGGGTTCCATGCAGAAACCAGCATTCTTCGGCTGTTTGGATTTGTTTTTAATTCTGTAATTAATTCAGAAATCTGATCGATTTCTTCACTGTTCCAGTTTCTCCATTGATGTCCGTAAACAGGTCCTAAATCACCATTAGAATCTGCCCATTCATCCCAGATTTTTACTCCGTTTTCCTGAAGATATTTTATGTTTGTATCGCCTTTTAAAAACCAAAGCAATTCGTAAATAATCGATTTTAAATGTAATTTTTTGGTCGTAACCATTGGGAAACCTTCACTTAAATCAAAACGCATTTGGTAACCAAAAACACTTTTTGTTCCGGTTCCGGTACGGTCTCCTTTTTGATTGCCGTTTTCTAAAACGTGCTTTACTAAATCTAAGTATTGTTTCATTGTTGCTTTAGGCTTTAAGCTTTAGGCTTTAGGCTTTTTCCTAATGCTTCAGCTTATTTTTTATGTTTAGAGCTTTAAGCTTATTGCTTTAAGCTTATATCCCTTAAAATTATCTTTTCGAGATTTCGTCTCTGATTTTTGCTGCTTTTTCGTAATCTTCCTGAGAAACCGCCTGATCTAAAAGTTCGTTTAATTCTTGTAAACTGTGTTTTGCGTAAACGTCTCCAGATTGATTTGTTTCTTCTTCGTGACCAAAAGTTTCAGGATTAGAAAGAACATCGTCAATTTCCTGTGAACCCTGATCAGAATCTGAAGTATTCGATTTTAGATAAATTCCGGCTTTGTCCAAGATGTTTTTATAAGTAAAAATTGGAGCGTTGAAACGCAAAGCCAAAGCAATTGCATCAGAAGTTCTGGCATCGATAATTTCTTCGATTTTATCTCTTTCGCAGATTAAACTCGAGTAAAAAACACCGTCAACTAATTTGTGAATGATAACTTGCTTTACAACTATGTCAAATCTTTCAGCAAAGTTTTTAAATAAATCGTGTGTTAACGGACGTGGTGGTTTTATTTCTTTTTCTAAGGCAATAGCGATCGATTGGGCTTCAAAAGCACCAATAACGATAGGTAATTTTCTTTCACCATCAACTTCATTCAAAATTAAGGCATAAGCGCCATTTTGAGTTTGACTGTATGAAATTCCTTTTATAGATAATTTAACTAGACTCATATATGTTTGTAAAAAAGGCACTTAGCGCCTCATTTTTATGATTTTTTGATTAGAAAATAAAAGTGCAATTTTAATCAAAAAATATGGAACAAAAAAGCTGCCTATAAACAAAGATACAATATCTTGTTTTTAGGCAACTATATTTTTTAAGAGAATTTTTAATTAAGAATGTTGTGCTTTAAAAGCTTTTAATTTCTCTGTTAATTTAGGAACAATTTCAAAAGCATCGCCAACAATACCATAATCGGCAACTTTAAAGAAAGGAGCTTCTGGGTCATTATTGATTACTACTTTTACTTTTGAAGAGTTAATACCTGCAATATGCTGAATAGCTCCAGAAATTCCTATTGCAATATATAAGTTTGTTGCAACTGGTTTTCCTGTTTGTCCAACGTGCTCACTGTGAGGTCTCCATCCTAAATCTGAAACTGGTTTAGAACAAGCCGTCGCAGCACCTAAAACAGCAGCAAGATCTTCAACTAATCCCCAGTTTTCAGGTCCTTTCAATCCACGTCCGCCAGAAACTACGATATCAGCATCAGCGATAGAAACTTTTCCAGTTACTTTTTCTACAGATTCTACTTTTACTCCAAAGTCATTGTCTCCAATTGTTGGATTAAAATCTTCTTCAGAAGCAGATCCTGCACTTTCGAAAATTCCGTAAGAGTTTTTAGCTAAACCAAGAACTTTTACATCTGTAGAAATCTCTGTGATGTTGAAAGCTTTGTTTGAAAAAGCATTTCTTTTTACCTGAAAAGGTGAAGTGCTAATTGGTAATCCAACAACATTTGAAGCAAAACCAGCATTTAAAGCCACTGCAACTAATGATGAAAGGTAAATACTGTCTGTAGTAGAAGAAAGTAAAACTACTTTTGTTCCTTCTTTTTCAGCAGCTTGTTTAATTACATCGGCGTAAGCCTTAGCAGTAAAACCAGCTAATTTATCGTTGTTTACTTTTAGAACTTTATCAACTCCGTATTTAGACAATTCGCTTACGTCGCTAATGTTTACAGTTAAAGCTGTAACAGTTGTACCTAAAGATTCAGCTACTTTTTTTGCGTAAGAAGCTAATTCGAAAGCTACTTTTTTAAATTTTCCTTCTGCAGATTCTGCATATATTAATATTGACATAATAATTTTAGATTTTAGATTTTAGATTTCAGATTTTTGAAAATTGAAATCTAAAAAGATTATTGATTTTAGATTTTGAAGTGAATCAAATGTTGATTTTAGATTTAGTATTGCCATCCGCAATCTAAAATCTAAACTCTACAATCTTAAATCACTTTAGCCTCGTTGTGTAATAAATTAACTAACTCATCTAAATTATCTGCAGAAACTAATTTCACTGCTGATTTTGGAGCTGGTTTTTCAAATTTTACTGCTTTTGTATTTACAGGAGCATCAACTGGCTCAAGAATAGTTAAAGCTTTAGTTCTTGCTGTCATGATTCCTCTCATGTTAGGGATACGTAAATCTTTTTCTTCAACAAGACCTTTTTGACCACCAATAATTAAAGGAAGAGTAGTGCTTACCGTTTCTTTTCCACCGTCGATTTCACGAACCGCTTTTACATTGTTTCCATCAACAGTTAAAGAAGTACAAGAATTTAAAAAGTTAGAACCTAAAATTCCGGCAATCATTCCAGGAACCATTCCACCATTATAATCAAGAGATTCTTTTCCTGCAATTACAAGATCGTATCCGCCATTTTTAATTACTTCAGCTAATTGTTTTGCAACAAAAAATCCGTCAGTTGGGTTTGCGTTTACACGAATTGCTTCGTTTGCACCAATTGCCAATGCTTTACGCAATGTAGGTTCAGTGTCAGGACCTCCAACATTTACAACTGTTACATTTGCACCTTGCTGCTCTTGGAACCAGATAGCACGTGTAAGTCCAAACTCATCATTAGGATTAATTACATATTGTACACCATTGGTATCAAATTCTGAATCACCATTGGAGAAGTTAATTTTTGAAGTAGTATCAGGCACATGGCTGATGCAAACTAATATTTTCATAAAGTATATATTTTGAATTTGTAATATGCTTTACAAATTTAGAATTTAATTTGGAATAATTATACTATGCACGCATAATATTTTTTAAAACTATTACGATTTCGAAGATTATGTGTTTTGAAGTGGTTTTCATCGGAATCTTAAAATGAAAAAGCATTCATTTTGCCTGATTGTTAGGAATTTTGCAATTTTTGAAGGTTAAACAATGGTTAAAGTTTAGGTCGATAAATACTAATTTTTGAATTTCCCCGTTCTTATGAAAGAATTTCGGAGAAACAGGAATTAAACAAATAGATTAAAGTTTGTCAAAAAAATGGATTTGGCAGATTAAGTGTGAGCTACACGTCTATTATATCGATTTCGTTAATATCACAATAATCTTTAAAAAGTTAAAAGCTAAAGAGAGAAAGAACTTCATGCGATTTTAAATTCAATTTATGCTTTTAAGTTATTTAAAATATTTATTTTTGCTCTTCAGAAAATTCAACATACAATATAAAATATGAGAACAATACAATTTAGAGAGGCCATTTGTGAAGCGATGAGCGAAGAAATGCGTCACGATGAATCCATATATTTAATGGGCGAAGAAGTTGCAGAATACAACGGAGCATACAAAGCTTCAAAAGGAATGCTTGCTGAGTTTGGTGAAAAAAGAGTAATCGATACTCCAATCGCTGAGCTTGGTTTTACAGGAATTGCAGTAGGTTCTGCAATGAATGGTAACAGACCTATTGTAGAATATATGACTTTCAACTTCTGTTTAGTTGGTATTGATCAAATTATAAATAATGCTGCTAAAATGCGTCAAATGACTGGAGGACAATTTAATGTGCCAATCGTTTTCCGCGGACCAACTGCTTCGGCAGGGCAATTAGGAGCAACTCACTCACAAGCTTTAGAGAACTGGTTTGCAAACACTCCGGGTCTTAAAGTTGTTGTGCCTTCAACTCCTTATGATGCAAAAGGACTTTTAAAATCTGCAATTCGTGATAATGATCCTGTAATTTTTATGGAATCTGAGCAAATGTATGGCGATAAAGGAGAAGTGCCAGACGGAGAATACACAATTCCATTAGGAGTTGCTGATGTAAAACGTGAAGGAAAAGATGTAACGATCGTTTCTTTTGGAAAAATCATCAAAGAAGCTTTTATCGCTGCTGATGAATTAGCTAAAGAAGGAATTTCTTGTGAGATTATCGACTTAAGAACAGTTCGTCCTATGGATAAAGATGCTATTCTTAAATCTGTTAAAAAAACAAACCGTTTAGTAATTCTTGAAGAAGCCTGGCCATTTGCAAGTATTTCTTCTGAGATCACTTATATCGTTCAGGAGCAAGCATTTGATTTCCTTGATGCACCAATTCAACGTATTACAACTGCAGATACTCCTGCACCTTACTCTCCAGTATTATTAAAAGACTGGTTGCCAAATGCAGGTGATGTAGTAAAAGCAGTTAAAAAAGTGTTATACAAATAGTACACATTTAGAATACTCATAAAACTTCATCATTCACTGTTAATTGATGAAGTTTTTTTTTGCCCAGACAATGAAAAGAATAATTTTACTCAGCCTATTTTTTGTATTCGCATTTGCGGCTATTGCTACTGCACAAACGAAAGTGAGTGGAATTGTTTTGGACAAGTCTAATCAGCCGATACCTTTTGCAAATGTTGTTTTTAAAGGATCAAACACCGGAATCGTTTCTAACGAAGATGGTCGTTTTTATCTCGAATCTCCAAATACTTATACCGCTTTACTGGTTAGTTCTGCAGGATTTTCAGATAGAGAAGTTCCTTTAGAAAAAACAGTCAATTACGATTTTAAAATTGTTTTGAGCGAACCTCAGGCATTAAATGAAGTGGTAATTTATACCGGAAAAACATCAAAAAAGAACAATCCGGCGCTTGATATTTTGAGAAAAATATGGGAAAGAAAACGTAAAAACGGACTTTACCAATTCAATCAATATCAAATGCAGAAGTACGAAAAAGTCGAGTTCGATATGAACACGATTGATAGTGCTTTCATGAAAAACAAACTCTTTAAAGGAATGGAGTTTGTGTTTAATCACGTTGATACTTCAGATGTTACCGGAAAAACGTATCTACCCATTTTTATCAACGAATCTGTTTATGACGTTTATGGAGATAATAAATTAAAAAAGGTAAAAGAAAATATTACGGGAAATAAAATGTCTGGTTTCAACGGAAATCAGCAGATTTTAGCTTTTGTAAAAGACCTTTATTCAGATTATAATATTTACGATAATCACCTTAAATTTTTTGATAAGAGTTTTACAAGCCCGCTTTCAAGAACAGGAATTGATGTTTACAATTATGTATTGAAAGACAGTGCTTTTATTGATAAAAAATGGTGTTTTAATATTGTGTTTTATCCGAGGCGTAAAAACGAATTGACTTTTAAAGGAGATTTTTGGGTAAATGATACCACTTTTGCGATTAAGAAAATTAATATGGGCGTTACTAAAAGTGCCAATATTAACTGGGTAAAAGATATTTATATCGAGCAGGAATTTGAAGTAGATAACGACTCTGTTTTTCTATTGACCCGCGATTATATGATGTCTGATTTTGCTTTGAATAAAAAGGAAAAATCAAAAGGAGTTTATGGAAAACGAACGACCTTATTTCGAAACCATAAATTCAATATTCAAAAACCGGAGAAATTCTATAAAGAAGAAGTCAATTTCATTGACAATGCGGTCTACGACCGACCGCCGGAATTTTGGGAAGAAAATCGTTTTGAAAAATTAAATAAAGACGAAGCGGGTATTTATAAAATGCTCGATACTTTGCAGACAGTTAAGCGATTTAAGCAATTGTATAATCTCGTCTCCATTTTGGGAAGTGGTTATGTCGAATTTAAAAACTTCGATTATGGACCTATTTTCTCCACATTTGGATATAATGAAGTCGAAGGTTTGAGGCTGAGAGTAGGAGGACGAACTTATTTCGGACCAAATGATCCTTGGCGTATACAAGCTTATACAGCTTACGGATTTGATGACAGTAAATTCAAATACGGAGTTTCCGGAAAATGGATGGTCGACAAGAAAAAACGTGTGATTATTTCTGGAGGAAACAGGCGCGACATTGAACAAATTGGAGCCAGTTTAACCACAACAAATGATATTTTAGGTCGAAGTTTTGCGTCTTCTGCTTTGTTTACAACGGGAAGCAACGGAAAATTGACCAACATTAATTTAAGTAACATTTCGGTTGAAATGGAACCTAAAAAGAATTTTGTTGTTCAGGCAGGGTTTTCTTATCGAACATTAGAATCGGCATCAAAAACATTTAGTTTAGATTATTATACAACATTACCAACCGCAGCAGACCCTATGGGAGTTGTAAAAAGTGATGTAAAACAATCAGAAGCCAATATTCAGTTTGAATATATGCCAAACCGTAAAACTATTGGTTACGGAGTAGAAAGAGATTTAGTAGACAGTCCGTTTAGTCATTTCTTTGTTAACTTTAGCTACGGTTTAAAAGGAGTTTTTGAAAGTGATTTTGCTTACGAAAAAATACAGGTATTCTACAAACAGCCTATTATTATTGGACCTTTAGGAAGATCTAACATTATTATAGAAACAGGAAAAACATTCGGAACAATTCCGTTAGGATTAATGAGTGTAATTCCGGGGAACCAGACTTACTTTACCATTGAAAATACATTTAGTAACCTGAATTTCTACGAATTCGTTACGGATCAGTATACAACATTACAATGGAATCATGATTTTGGAGGAAGATTATTCGCCAGAGTTCCATTTATGAGAAAGTTAAACTGGAGAGAGTTTATAGGAGTAAGAGCAGTTCATGGAACAATTTCTAAAGCAAATCGTGAAATAAATGCTTCCGGACTTCCTTATAATGCACCAGAAAATGTATACTGGGAATACAATGCAGGAATAGGAAATATCTTCAAAGTTTTCCGTCTTGATTTTTCATGGAGAGGAAATTATCTAGATATGCCTGACGCCCATAAATTTGCTATAAAAGGATCTTTCGGATTTTATTTCTAAACATCATTTAGATTCTTCGCTTTCATAATTATAATTAACAAATAATATTTTATGAGTGAAAACCAAGTGGGCAATAAAATGAGCTGGGCAACTAATCTAAGAGTTGCAGCAACGATTAGTGTAATTCTAGTACATGTAACAGCAGAGATTTTATATCAATATGGTTATGTCTCAAATTTTGTTTGGTGGACAGGGAATGTTTATGATAGTTTTGTGCGCTTTTGTGTGCCTGTATTTGTGATGTTAACAGGAGTATTAATGTTAAGCAGAACATACGAATTAAGCGAATTCCTTAAAAAAAGATTTTCACGAATAGTTTTACCTTTCTTATTCTGGAGTTTTATTTATGCAATGTTTTCATTAAACGATAATATTTCTGGAGGTCATGAAATGTCTTTTTGGGAAATTATTGAATGGGTATTCCATCTATTACTAAATGGCAGTTCCTATCATCTCTGGTATATTTATATGATTATTGGAATATATTTATTTGTGCCAATCATGAGTAAATGGATTCAAAATGCTACAGAAAAAGAGATTTTATATTTTATATTGATATGGATATTTACTCTGTTTATTAATCAGCCAGCTTTATGCAACTTCAGAATTAATGTTGATTTAACCTATTTTTCGGGGTTTATAGGGTATTTGGTTTTAGGATATTATTTGTCAATTAAATCTTTCTCGTTTCCTAAAAGAACAATTATTGGGACTGCAGTATTTTTGGTGTTAATTGGAGTAAGTATTACAATATTTGGGACTTATTTTTTATCGCGCGACAGCAATAGTTTTGAAGAGTATTTTTATAATTATAATTCTTTAAATATTTTGATGGTTTCAGTTGGTCTTTTTCTTTTTTTTAAGAATCTGGAGATCACTAATTCTGTGGTAGTACAAATTACTAATTTTATCAGTAAATATAGTTATGGAATTTATTTGATCCACGTTTTGATTTTGCGATTTATGTGGGCAGTTAAAATAGACTATGATTTTATAAATCCTGTATTTGCAATTCCCTTAGTAACTTTAATTTGTCTGTTGATCTCTACTGTGATTGTATATTCTATTAATAAATTACCTTATGGTAAATATATATCAGGATAAAAAGTTTCCATCATGCAAGAAGCAATAGATTTTCTAACCAATAAAAATCCAGTATTTCGGGAAATAATCGAAAAATACGGGCTTCCGCCAATATCAAAGCGACCACAGGGCTTTGAGACTTTGGTGTTACTAATTCTTGAGCAGCAGGTTTCTGTAGATTCGGCGAAAGCCACATTCTTAAAAATAAAATCTTACACAACCTGCAACCCTGAAACAATGGCGATTTTGCCAGATGAAGAATATCGAAGTCTTGGCGTAAGCCGTCAAAAAACAAAATACATCAAGATCTTGTCTGAAGCCGTTTTAAACAAAGAACTTAATATAGAAAGTCTGGCTTCAAAACCGGCAAAACAAGTTCGTGAGGAATTAATCAAATTAAAAGGAATTGGAAACTGGACAATTGATATCTATTTAATGTTCTGTCTTGAGGAACCGGATTTGATTCCGCTGGGAGATATTGCAGTCATAAATACAATCAAAGAATTGCTTGATATTCACGACAAACAAGAGATGGAAATCCATGCAGAACAATGGAGTCCGTACCGATCTTATGCCACATATTTGCTATGGCATTATTACCTAAGTAAGCGAAATAGGAAAATTATATATTAACTGTCTGTTATATAAAAAGAAAAGTAGATTAATTAATGTATAAATACAGAGATTAATATACTTTTTTCATTGTAAAAAAGGATTGTTTAGTTACTTTTGCAGTCGAAATTATAGATATAATAAAAAACGAAAATGACCGCAGACAAACTAACAACTTTCGATGTATTGATCGAAATACCAAGAGGAAGCAGAAATAAATATGAGTACGATTTTGAAATCAAAAGAATGCGTTTCGACAGAATGTTATTCTCTTCAATGATGTACCCTGCAGATTACGGATTTATTCCTGAAACTTTAGCACTTGACGGTGACCCTCTTGATGTATTGGTTTTAGTAAACGAACCAACTTTCCCTGGATGTGTTATGGAAGTAAAACCAATTGGTGTTTTTCACATGGCAGATGATAAAGGACCAGACGAAAAAATTATTTGTGTACCAGTTTCAGATCCAATCTGGAATTCATTAAATGACCTTTCAGATATTAATGGACACTTATTAAAAGAAATCGAGCATTTCTTCCAGGTTTACAAAGATCTTGAAAACAAACAAGTAGATGTAGAAGGATGGGGAGACGTAAAAGAAGCATTTGCAATTATTGCTGAGTGTACAAAGCGTTTTAATGATATTGAAAACAAACCAGAGGGATTATTTAGTATTAAATAATTTATACCCTATTTTATTATAAAAAAAGCAATACTGCCGTCAGGAGTATTGCTTTTTTGTTTAAATTCGTTTCAGTTAGATTGTTGACTATTAACCAAAACCATTAATATATTATGAATGCATTTATGATTTACCTGCCAATTGTCATGGCAGTTTTAGGATTACTTTTCATGGGAATAAAAAGGACTTGGGTTTTAAAACAAGACGCGGGAGACGGTAAAATGAAAGAGATTTCAGATTACATCTACGAAGGGGCCTTAGCCTTCTTAAAAGCCGAATATAAACTATTAACCATCTTTGTTATTATTGCAAGTTTAGCTTTGGCAGGAATTACTTTTATTCCGGGTGTAAAAACACATTTATTGATCGTAATTGCATTTATTTTTGGCGCATTATTTTCAGCTTATGCAGGTAATATAGGTATGAAAATCGCAACCAAAACAAACGTTAGAACAACACAGGCGGCACGTACAAGTTTACCACAGGCACTAAAAGTATCTTTTGGCGGCGGAACCGTAATGGGATTGGGTGTTGCAGGTCTTGCAGTTCTGGGTTTAACAGCTTTTTTTATAATTTTCTTTAATTTATTTTCTGACGGAGTTTGGAAAGACACCGAAACAATGACGGTTGTTTTAGAAACGTTAGCCGGATTTTCTCTTGGTGCAGAATCTATCGCATTGTTTGCCAGAGTTGGTGGCGGAATCTACACAAAAGCAGCCGATGTTGGTGCCGATTTAGTAGGTAAAGTAGAAGCTGGAATTCCGGAAGATGATCCAAGAAACCCTGCAACAATTGCAGATAACGTTGGAGATAATGTGGGTGACGTTGCCGGTATGGGAGCCGATTTATTCGGATCTTACGTAGCAACCGTTCTTGCGGCAATGGTTCTTGGGAACTATGTTATAAAAGATATGGGCGGAAGTATCAATGACGCTTTTGGCGGAATTGGTCCAATTTTACTTCCAATGGCAATTGCCGGTTTCGGAATTTTATTCTCCATTATCGGAACAACATTAGTAAAAATTTCAGATGACAATGCGAAAGAAGCACAAGTTCAAAAAGCATTAAATATAGGAAACTGGGTTTCTATTACTTTAACGGCCGTAGCTTGTTTCTTTTTAGTACAATATATGCTTCCTGAAACTATGCAGATGACTTTCTTTGGAGAAGGATCAAAAGACATTTCATCATTGCGTGTTTTCTATGCAACATTAGTTGGATTAGTTGTTGGCGGAGCTATTTCATCAGTAACAGAATATTATACAGGATTAGGAACAAAACCAGTTTTGGCAATTGTTCAAAAATCATCTACAGGAGCGGGAACAAACGTAATTGCTGGTTTAGCAACGGGAATGATTTCGACTTTCCCAACCGTATTATTGTTTGCCGGTGCGATCTGGATTTCATATGCTTTGGCAGGATTTTACGGAGTTGCTTTAGCAGCTTCAGCCATGATGGCAACAACTGCGATGCAATTAGCAATTGATGCTTTCGGGCCAATTTCTGATAACGCTGGAGGAATTGCCGAAATGAGCGAATTACCAAAAGAAGTTCGTACAAGAACTGACATTTTAGATTCTGTTGGAAACACAACTGCAGCAACCGGAAAAGGTTTTGCAATTGCTTCTGCAGCTTTAACTTCATTAGCTTTATTTGCAGCATACGTAACGTTTACAGGAATTGACGGAATCAATATCTTCAAAGCGCCAGTTTTAGCAATGTTATTTGTCGGCGGAATGATTCCGGTGGTTTTCTCTGCTTTAGCGATGAATTCTGTTGGAAAAGCAGCGATGGATATGGTTTATGAAGTACGCCGTCAGTTTAAGGAAATTCCTGGAATTATGGAAGGAACCGGAAAACCGGAATATGGAAAATGTGTTGAAATTTCTACAAAAGCCGCTTTACGCGAAATGATGCTTCCGGGAATTTTAACGATTGGTTTCCCAATTGCAATTGTACTTTTAGGAAAATTAGTTTACTCAGATAACAATCAGTTAATTGCTGAAATGTTAGGAGGATATATGGCGGGAGTTACGGTTTCTGGAGTGCTTTGGGCAGTTTTCCAAAACAATGCCGGAGGTGCTTGGGACAATGCTAAAAAATCTTTTGAAGCCGGAGTTATGATCAACGGTGAAATGACTTATAAAGGTTCTGATGCACACAAAGCAGCCGTAACCGGAGATACAGTTGGAGATCCGTTTAAAGATACATCCGGACCATCAATGAACATCTTAATTAAATTAACTTGTTTAATTGGATTAGTTGTTGCACCAATTTTAGGTGATGGACATTCTGAATCAAACATTGCAGGAAAAGCTTCTTGTTGTGCAAAAATCGAAATGCATGCCGGAGGAGTTTCTAAATGCGGAGATTTATCAGGAATGACAAAAGAAGAATGTATTAAAATGTGCAAAGAAAAAGGCTGTACTGAAGAAGAAACAGCAAAATGTTTAGCACATTTTGATAAAACCGGAAAATATCAAAAAACAGATTGTTTCGATACAAGTAAATATGAGAAAAAATCTGTTCGCGTTGATCTAAGAAATGACAATGGTAAAACTACCGGAACTGTAACCAAAACTGAAAACGGTAAAACAACCACAGAAGTTTACGAAGGAACAGAAGAAGAAGTTGAAGCAAAAATTAGCGCAGCAACTGCAAAATAAAAAATAGCTTTGTCAAAGTTTCATAAAACGAAAATGCCTCTAAATAATTTTAGAGGCATTTTTTTTATTTAATGAATTTTTGAATCGAGTAAGAAACTTGATCCTTTGGTATAGTCCCTACGGGACAAATGTTAGGTGGTGCGATAATGTTCTACCGATATGTAATCTCTACGAGATATATACTTTTAGGAATAAAATATTTGATAAAGAATCATCTCGTTTGGTATAGTCCCTACGGGACAAATATTAGGTGGTGCGATAATATTCTACCGATATATAATCTCTACGAGATATATCATTAGGAATTAAATATTTGATAAATGGATAAAGAATAGACAATCATATTCCTTATAAGAATTAAATATTTGGTAAAAGAATAAAGAACGAAAAATCATACTCCTTTAGGAGTTAAATATCGGTAGAAAAAATAAAAAGCAGTTGGAATAATGTCCCGTAGGGACTATACATTACGATTCAATCTAAAAAATATTAAATAATAATCCTGGCTTTAAATTTTTGAAAAGTCTCATAAAACAAAAATACCTCTAAAATATTTAGAGGCATTTTTTTATTTCGTGCAAATCGGTGAAATTCGTGTTCTAGAACAATCCATTCAATTCAGCATCAATTCTATTAATGATGTTTCCTAAATCTTCCGGATTATCAACAAAATTAATATTATCAACATCAATAATCAATAATTTTCCTTTCGTGTAAGTCTGAATCCATGCCTCATATCTTTCGTTCAAACGGCTTAAATAATCGATAGAAATAGAGTTTTCGTATTCGCGTCCGCGTTTGTGAATTTGGCCCACAAGATTAGGAATAGAACTTCTTAAATAAATCAATAAATCCGGCGCTTTTACCAACGATTCCATTAATTCAAATAAAGACGTGTAATTTTCAAAATCACGGCTTGTCATCAATCCCATTGCATATAAATTGGGAGCAAAAATATGAGCATCTTCATAAATCGTTCTGTCCTGAATGATTTTTTTACCGCTTTCGCGAATTTGCAAAACCTGACGAAAACGACTATTCAGGAAATAGATTTGTAAGTTAAACGACCAGCGTTCCATTTGATGGTAAAAATCGTCTAAGTACGGATTATCAACCACATCTTCATAATGAGGCTCCCATTTAAAATGTTTGGCTAATAATTTAGTTAATGTAGTTTTTCCTGCGCCTATATTTCCTGCTATTGCTATGTGCATTACGGTGTTACGATTTTATAATTTACAATTTCTTTAGTTGTAAAAATAGATAAAATTTGGTCTTTGTAATAGAATTTGTCAAACGTTTTTTCTAAAACTTCAATTTCAGAAATTGTGTTAGTATTTTCTCTCAAATACAACAAGTTAGCTTTGCTGAAAATGAGTTTTTGAGAAGAAATTATTTCCATTTTATCAAAATCAGAAACATTGCCCAAACTTGAAATTTTTCCAAATATATCACATGAAAACCAATTGTTTTTTCTATCAATCCAATAAAAAGTATTAAAGTCGGTTTGGTAATATTTTATGCCTTCGGTTAACGGAATTGATACTGTTTTGTATTCATTTTTTAAATAATCAAAAAGACAAATCTGTTGATTCAACGTATTAAAAATCCAAAGCTGATTTTGAGTTGACATTCCAATAGCGCTGACAACGATAGGATTTGTATTTTGTGAAAAATTAATTTCGGTCATTTTATTCAATTGATTATCCAATAAAATAACGACGTTGAAATCTTCATAAAACAAAACAATTTTAAGCGGATTTTGAATATCAACTTTTGTAATATTTCCTAACGAAACATTCTTGTATTCAAAGATTTCGCTTCCTTTTATTTTGCTAAATACATTATTTTTTATTTGATAAGAATATCCAAAAGAGTCATAGCCAATAAATTCATCAGCATCAATTTTGAATTTTGAAATTACAGAAGCATTTACTTTTTGGCTTTGCCCAAAAAAAGTCGAAAACGAACACGCAATAAACAGCACTAATAAAATTTGGCGTATTGTTTTACTCATAATAGTATAATTTCATAAGCCAAAGTACAAAAACTACGTTAAAGAATATCTTAAAATTAGAGTTTTGGCTGTTTTTTGAATTTAAACCTTTGTAAATTAGAGTAGTCTTACAAAGATTAGATTTTGTCGATACCATTCTGGCATTGATATATTTAATTTTCAGTATTTTAAAATTAGTAATAAATTTGAATTGTAAGTTTTACAAGACTTCACAACCTTATTAAATAAAACCACATGAAAAAACTATCTTATTTACTCTTAATATTTGCTTTTACACAAGTACATGCACAAAAAGATTTTCAGGGAATGGCCGTTTACGAGTCTAAAACCCAGGCTCCTAAATTTGAAGGAATGCGTGCCGGAAATAGAGACATTACGCCAGAAATGCAGAAAAGCATGGAAGAGCGTATGAAACAAATGCTGGAGAAAACTTTTATATTGAATTTTGATAAAACAGCTTCGATTTATAAAGAAGAAGAGAAACTCGAAGCTCCGGGACAGCAAGGAGGTTTTCGTGTTATGATGAGTTCGATGATGGGCGGCGGCGGAACTTTTTACAAAGATGTAAAAGCTAAATCGTATACTGTCGATAAAGAATTTATGGGAAAAGAATTCCTTGTTGTTGATTCTCTGCCAAAATTAAACTGGAAATTGGAACAAGAAACCAAACAAATTGGCGGTTACAATTGCTTTAAAGCAACGGCAGTTAAAGAAGCCAGCAAAACCGATTTTAGAAACTTCAGACCTAAAAATAATGATAAAAAGGATGAAGCCAAAAAAACATCGGGAGAGACAAAAACTAATTTTGAAGACAATTTTGAAATCCCAAAAGAAATTACAGTTACCGCTTGGTATACACCGGAAATTCCGGTTAATCAGGGACCAGAAAATTATTGGGGATTACCGGGTTTGATTTTAGAAGTAAATGATGGAAAAACAGTTATTTTATGTTCTAAAATTGTTTTGAATGCTAAAGAAAAAGCGGAGATAAAACCATCTAAAAAAGGAAAAGTAGTTTCTCAAAAAGAGTACGATGAAACGGTGATTAAAAAAATGGAAGAATTTAGAGAAATGAACCGCGGACGTACGTCCGGGGCTGCAATGCCAATGGGAAGATAAAATTTGTAAAACTCCAAATTTCAAATCCCAAATTCCAAAATTGCTTCGCCCGTTCGCTTTCGCTCGGGTCCAACTTCCAATATTCTGATAATGAATAAGACACTTTTTTTATTTGCCTTACTTTTTACTTCTATATGCTTTTCACAAAGTGTTCGTTTCGATGGATTTATTCAGGATGAACAAAAAAATCCGTTGGAGATGGCCAATATTATGGCGGTCAACAATGCTACAAAAGCAATGGATTCGTACGGAATTACCAATGATAAAGGTAAATTTCAATTGACTTTAAAACCAAACGCTTCATACACAGTTAAAGTAAGTTATCTGGGAATGAAATCGAAAGAAATTGCCATTTCGACCAAAACAGAAAATATCGTTCAAAACATTGTTATGGACGGCACCGGAATAGAACTCGAAGGTGTTGAAATCGTTCGTGAAATGCCGGTTTCTATAAAAGGCGACACTATTGTTTACAATGCTGATTCGTTTAAATCAGGAACCGAAAAAAAGCTTGAAGATGTCCTGAAAAAACTTCCGGGCGTTGAGGTAAATGCCGATGGTGAAATTGAAGTTGAAGGCAAAAAAGTAAGCAAATTGATGGTGGAAGGAAAAGATTTTTTTGACGGAGATACCAAATTAGGCGTTAAAAATATTCCTGCCGATGCTATTGATAAAGTTCAGGTTTTAAGAAATTACAACGAAGTAAGTGCTTTAAAAGGTCTTGAAAACGATCAGGAAAATGTGGCGATGAATATTAAGCTGAAAGAAGGTAAAAAGAACTTTTGGTTTGGAGATATGACGGCCGGAATTGGCGTTGCAGAGCTCGACAGCCGTTATATTATAAATCCAAAGCTATTTTATTACAGCCCGAAATACAGCATTAATCTAATTACCAATTTTAATAATATTGGGGAACTGCCTCTTACGGCGCAGGATTATTTTAAGTTTACGGGCGGATTTAAAAACATGATGAAAAAAGGCGGAAGCTCTTTTAATGTTTCATCAAATGATTTAGGAATTTCGGTTTTAAGAAACAATCGGGCAAAAGAAATTGAAACCAAATTTGGTGCAACAAACTTCTCTTATTCTCCAACAAAAGCATGGAATATAAGCGGTTTCGGAATTCTTTCGACTTCAAAAACCGATTTAGAAACCAAATCACAGACTACGATTTTAGATTCTGGAGATCAGCAGAAAAGAGACGAATTAACGCATCAAAAAAACAATTTAGGGTTGTTTAAACTAAGTTCAACTTATAAGCCAAATGATAAATTTCAGTTTGATTATGACATCCTGATCAAATTATCAAAACAGGAAGAAGATACCGATTTACTTCGTGAACAAATTGTAAATAAGATTCCTGACTCAGAAACTATTTTTACAAATAAGAAACAAGATCCAACTTCGGTTAATCAAAATTTGAGTTTGTATTATACACAAAGCGAAAAGAATATTTTTGCTTTTGAAATGCAGCATTTGTATCAGGACGAAAATCCTTTTTATAATGCCAATCTGCGAACACTTCCTTTCAATTTGTCAGGATATATTCCGGGTCAGGATCGGAACGATTTAAATCAGGATCGTTTTGTGAAAACCAATAAACTAGACGCAAAACTAGATTACTATTATATGGTTACACCAAAAAGTAATTTCAATGTTACGTTGGGAAATACCTATTCGTATCAAAACTTCAATTCTCATATTTTTCAAATGCTGGATAACGGAGACAGAAATGATTTGAATAATTCAGAAAACAATAATGATGTAGATTGCCGTTTTAATGATGCGTTTTTAGGATTCCATTATAAAATTCTAACAGGAAAATTTACTTTGACGCCTGGAGTTAGTCTGCATTCTTACCAAATGACAAACGGACAATTGGGTTCAAATTATTCTCAAAGTTTTACCAAAATATTACCGGATTTCTTTGCTTTATACCAAATCAAAAAATCAGAAACGTTGACGTATAATTTCTCTTTGACAAATGATTTTACCGATATTAATCAATTGGCGGCTGGTTACGTTTTGTCAGATTACAGCAGTTTATTTCGTGGAGATCGTACTTTAGAAAACGCAACTTCGCAAGTTCATACACTTCGTTATTTCAAATACAATATGTTCAATTTCGAGAATATTTTCGCGAATGCAACCTATACAAGAAAAGTGGATGCGATTAAAACAGAAGCCAATTTTGATGGAATTAATCAATCATCTGTTCCCTATAATTCAAACTTAGCCGATGAAACTTTCTCAGGAATGGGAGCTTACGGACGTTCGTTTTTAAAGAATTACAAAGCATCAGTAAATGCAAGTTTGAACTGGTCAAAATTCAATAACATTCAAAATGATGATTTGAGAACCACAGAAAGTTTTGTGCAAAGTTATACAGTTAGAGCTTCAACCAATTATAAAAACCTTCCGAATATCGAATTTGGGTACAATCTTTTGGTGAATAAATACAGCGGTTCTACCTTTTATACTGATAAACCATTTGCAAAATTAGATTACTATTTCCTGGATAGTTTTTCTTTTGTTTCCGAGTATGAATTTTACCATTATTATAATGGAGATAAAACGGTCGACAACGAATATGATTTTTTAAGTGCCAGTTTAATTTATCAAAAGAAAAACAGCAAATGGGAGTATAAAGTTTCGGCAACCAATTTACTAAACACCAGATATCTTAATGATGATAACTTTACGCAGTTCTCTACAAGAGTTTCTCAATACACGGTTCAACCGCGCTACATTATCTTTTCAATGAAATATAATTTATAATAGATTGACTTAATTTAAAATTTAGGAGTTTATTTTAGTAAGAATAGAATATCTTTACATGAATATTAACAGCCAAATTTTTATATTATGCGCAATTCTATTTGGAGTTTATTGCTATTTACTTCGGGAATTTTTATGTCTTTTTCTCAAACGAAAGGCATCGAAAAAGGGACTTATTTATCTGCCGCCAAAGGTCAGAAAATCAAACTGAATTTATTAGACGATAATAAATACGAATTAGTTTTTTATACGGGAGGTTATGAAATTAAAGGCGACTCGTTAGTTTTTAGTAGAAATCCAACTGCAGAAAACAGATTTGATCTGTCGTTTGTAACTGATAAAAAAGCAAAAAACATCAAGATTAAATTTTTAGATCCATCTTATTATTCTTTTTATATAGGAACTCAAAACGGTACAGAAGAAATTCAATACCAAAGAATTTCGGATATAAAAACTAAACTGGATCCTGAATGGACAAAAACAGATTTAGAATTTGAAATCGAAAAATCAGATTTTTTATATTTAGTTTATGAAGAATATGACGGAAATAGCCATGTAGAAAAATACGCTTTACCAAAAGATGCTGCTGAAATAACTATTAATTACGAACTAGAAGTTTTAGGCGATTTAAAACTTGCCGGATTTTATGACAAGAAAACAAATGAATTAAAAATCTCTGAAAAAGGAGGAAAAAATCCATTGGTATTTATAAATGAAAAAGAGCCACAGCCTGTAAAAAAATCAAAAGTTACACCTCTTGAAAATCAAACCATTTCAAAATGGACTTATCCGGGTAAAGTTGATTATTTAAATGAAGATTTTGGAACCGGAGTTGCTGTTGATACGGCTGCTGCAGCTGTGGTTGATTATGCAGTTGATCCTAATGTTGTAAAATTTGATTTCAAACTAAAAATCGAAAACAACCTTAAAAAAGCAATTGAATCTACTAAAGGAGCAAGTACCAATAAGTATTTGGTTGTTTTAGCAAATGACAAAAATAAATTGGCAAAACAAAGTTTCGATGCTTTTGTAAAAGATCAGGAAACACAAACGGGATATAATATGTATGAAGCATATAATCCGCAATATGATGTTTTTAATTATTATCTGGCTGGAGCCGATGATAAAAAGTGGCTGAAAAACAATAAAATTACAAACGATCCGAGCGTAGTTGTTTTAAACGGAAACGGAGATGTATTAGCCGTTGCAAAATCTGATTTATCAGACAAATCATATCACTTTAATTATTATGGAGATCTTTACAGAAAACTTTTGCGTGCAGATGTTTTTGTAACGATTGATAAAATCTTTAAAAACAAAAAGGCAGCCGACACAGATTTGATCAGAGCTTTTAATAGAGCTTCGGTTTTAGAATCTTCTTATGATTATGATTCAGATTATGTTGTCACAGAAGATAACCCAACTGAATTTGCGATAACAAAAACAGCTGTAGATAAAAAAGAGATTGCTCAAACTTGGAAAAAACTAATTGAATCACATCAAAAAGACACCAAGCCAAACTTGTATTTGGTTGAAACAATTGTAAAAGAAATCAAAAATCAAGGTTTTACAAAACAGCTTTTTAATGAAGACAGAATCTTAAACGATACAGATTATTTAGCGATAGATTATCTTTTAAAACATTCTGACGCAATTGAAGCTGAACGTACAGCATTCAATAGTAAAGAAGGAGAAATACATGTTTTAGGAAATGTAGTTTCTGAGATTTCTTCGGCATTACAGCAAAACACTTATATTTCTCAGGAAGGAACTTCGGGAGAAGTAAATAAAGAAAAGAATATTTCTATTTATAAAAAGATCATTGCTTTAGGAAAAGGAAACTTTGAATCGTACCGAAACTATTTTGATTATTTAAGCCAAATTGAAGATAAAGACGGATCGAATACGAATTTCCTAAAAGACTTTAGCAGTTATTTTGACTCTAACTTAGCTTCAGAAAAAGGAAGCCCAATTGAAAAATTAGATGCTATATATACTTCATTAGATCCAACTTCAAGTTATTCTTATGACGGATGGAATGCTTTTAAAGATTATCATTCAAATCTTTGTAATTCTACGGCTTGGACTGTGGTTTTAAAACCGCAGAATGCTTCATTTATAAAAAGTGCAATTGTTTGGTCAGAATACAGTTTAGTTGTAACAAAAAACAATCCGTATTATTTAGATACTTTGGCGCAGTTATATTATAAAGACGGTCAAAAAGAAAAAGCAATTGCAACACAGACTTTGGCAGTAAAATATTTAACGCCGGAAGTTGAAGAAGTAACGGCAAGCGATATAAAAGAAACGCTTTCAAAAATGCAAAACGGAACGTATTAAAGTTCTGTTTTCATATCAAATAAAAAAAGGCTGTCTAAATTTAGACAGCCTTTTTTAGTATGTAAATGTTTCAGATTGATTACAATCCAAAAGCAGCTTTTACTTTGTCAACAAAATCAAGTTTCTCCCATGTAAACAATTCAACAGTAACCGTTTTTTCGTTTCCGCCTGGAGCAGAAAAAGTTTTAGTAACCGTTTCTGGTTTACGTCCCATGTGTCCGTAAGCAGCAGTTTCACTATAAATAGGATTTCTTAATTTCAAACGTTGTTCGATAAAGTAAGGACGCATATCAAAAATAGCTTCTACTTTTTTAGCGATTTCACCGTTAGTTAAGTTTACTTTAGAAGTTCCATAAGTTTCAATGAAAATTCCCATTGGCTGAGCAACTCCAATAGCGTAAGAAACCTGAACTAAGATTTCGTCAGCAACACCCGCAGCAACTAAGTTTTTAGCGATATGACGAGTTGCATAAGCAGCACTTCTGTCTACTTTACTTGGATCTTTTCCAGAGAATGCACCACCACCGTGAGCACCTTTTCCACCGTAAGTATCAACAATGATTTTTCTTCCTGTTAAACCAGTATCTCCGTGAGGACCTCCAATAACGAATTTTCCTGTTGGGTTAATATGGTAGTTGATTTTATCGTTGAATAAATGCGCGTGAGTTGGGTTTTTAGCGATAATTCTAGGAATAAGAATTTCGATAATATCTTTTTTGATTTTAGCAAGCATTACAGCTTCTTCATCAAAATCATCATGCTGAGTTGAAATAACAATTGCATCAATACGAGTCGGTTTGTTATCGTCGCTGTATTCTAAAGTTACCTGAGATTTAGCATCTGGACGTAAATACGTGATCTCTTTGTTTTCACGTCTTAAAATAGCTAACTCTTGTAATAATTTATGAGATAAATCAAGAGCTAGAGGCATATAGTTTTCAGTTTCGTTTGTAGCGTAACCAAACATCATTCCCTGATCACCTGCACCTTGCTCTTCTGGCTTAGCTCTGTCAACACCTTGGTTAATGTCTGCAGACTGCTCGTGAATTGCTGAAAGAATTCCACAAGAATTTGCTTCAAACATATATTCACTTTTAGTATATCCAATTTTACGGATTACCTCACGTGCAATTTGTTGTACATCAAGATAAGTATTTGATTTTACTTCACCTGCTAAAATAACCTGACCTGTAGTAACTAATGTCTCGCAAGCTACTTTTGAGTCAGCATCAAATGCCAGAAAGTTATCAATTAAAGCATCCGAAATTTGATCTGCAACTTTGTCTGGATGCCCTTCACTAACAGATTCTGACGTAAATAAATAAGCCATAATAATTTATTAAATTAACATTAAGCGAGGAAAAGTAATTGCTGAAAGTGCTAAAGGAGAATTCCTGCTTTAGCATTTTTTACTACCAAAAACTTAGTTTCGGCATTCATAACGAATCATTTCATTATGAAGAGGTTGCAATCAGTTCAAATTTTTCCTCTGTATTCGCGTGCAAAGGTATAAAACCATTTTGATTTGCAAATTAAAGTTCAACTTTTTTTATTTTTTGTAGCAGAAATTTAACAGTAATATACTAATTTGATAGGGTAATAGAAAATATTTTTGTTTTTGTTTGGTCAGTTAAAAAATAGTTTGCACATTTGCCTCGTTAAAATAACAGAACAAAATGAAATTTACAATTTGCAATATGATGTCTTGTAAGATGCCGGAATCCTCCGCAGAGACTCTATTGTAGTTTATTTTCAACAACATATATAGAACCTCTGCCAGCCGCAGAGGTTTTTTTTTGTTCGAAAATTAAACTTGTAAGAATTTTTTTTAAGCCAAAAACAAATTAATCAGCAAAAAGAAATGAAAAAAAATGTACTAATCGTTTTAGGTCTTTTGACATTTTCAGGCCTGTATGCTCAGGATAATAAAACTGAGCAGGATACTTTAAAGAATAACGAACTGTCAGAAGTTACCGTAATTGGAACTCGTAATAAAAATAGAGTAAAAACAGATGTGCCGGTTCCGGTTGATGTTTTTAATATTTCTGAAATAACAAAAGGAGCGCCGCAAACCAGCGTAACCCAGATTTTAAATTATGTTGCACCATCCTTTACCAGTAACGCAACATCAACTGCCGATGCAACAGACCACGTTGATCCGGCACAATTAAGAGGTTTAGGCCCAGATCAGGTTTTAATTTTAGTAAACGGAAAACGTAGACATACAAGTGCTTTAGTAAACATAAACGGATCACCGGGAAGAGGATCTGTAGGAACAGATTTAAATGCGATTCCGTCTTTTGCCATTGAAAGAATCGAAGTTTTAAGAGACGGAGCCGCGGCACAATACGGTTCTGATGCTATTGCCGGAGTAATCAATATTGTATTGAAAAAGAATGCTAAATATCTTTCGGGAGGAATTCAATATGGAACAAATTTATCTTCGGGTTCTAATAATTTTAAAGGAGGAGCCGATGGACAAACCGTTCAAGTCGATTTAAACTACGGAACATCATTAGGTAAACCGGGAAGTTTCTTGAATGTTACCGGAACAGCCGTAACAAGACAAGCAACAAGCCGTGCAGGAATTAGAAATAACGGAATTTTTAATGCTTATAATGCTGTAGAAAACAGAGCCGCACAAAACGGAGTTCAGATTAATTCGCTTTTCAGTAATATCAATAGTACTCCAAATTCGGCACAAATTATAAGCTCGATACAGCAATATGCTCCGCAGGTAAGTTATTTTACGCCGGCACAGCAAACTGCAATTTCATCTGCAACAACAATTACGCAATTGCAAACCGCACTTAATTTTGATGTTACCAATAATGAGTTGGCATACAGAGGACAAGAAAGAGCAGACTATAATATGAGTGTTGGTCAGTCGGAATTGGCTTCGGGACAAGCGTATTATAATGCAAAATATCCTTTAACAGAAACAACTTCACTGTATTCTTTTGGTGGAGTATCGTATAGAGATGGTAAATCGTATGCTTTTAACAGACTTCCAAATGGTTCAGGAACTTTCACGCAAGTGTATGAAAATGGATTTTTACCGGAAATCGAATCAGGAATTTTAGACGCTTCTGCAGCACTTGGAGTAAATACACAATTATTTGGATTTGATACTGATTTGAGTTCAAACCTTGGAACTAACTCTTTTAAATATGATGTAAACAATACGATTAATGCAACTTTGGGCGTAAATTCTCCTTCAAGTTTTGATGCCGGAAAAGTTTCCTTTTTACAAAGCACAACGAATTTAGATTTCAGCAGAAAATTTGATTTCCTTGCAGGTTTAAACGTTGCATTTGGTGGAGAATTCAGATATGAAAATTACCAAATCAAACAAGGAGAAGAAGCTTCATACGGATTATATGATGTAAACGGAGCTTTAGTTTCGGGAGTTTTACCAACTACTTCACCTTTAATTGTGACTGATTTCTTTGGAAACAAACGCGGAGCCGGAGCGCAGGGATTTTCAGGATTTCAGCCTTCGGATGCTAAAGAAAGAGACAGACGAAGCGGTGCAGCTTATATTGATTTAGAATTAAATGCAACCGAAAACTGGCTTTTAAACGGTGCGGCGCGTTATGAAAACTATTCAGATTTTGGAAGTACGGTTACTTTTAAACTAGCTTCTCTTTTAAAACTAAATGATAATATCAACTGGAGAATTTCTGGACAAACAGGTTTTAGAGCGCCATCTTTACAGCAAAAATACTTTGAAGCAAGCTCAACTCAGTTCATTAACGGATCTCCATATCAGGTTGGATATTTTACAAACGATTCTCAGGCGGCAAAAAGTATTGGTGTAGAAAATTTAAAACCAGAGAAATCAAAAAGTATCAGCACAGGATTTACATTTAAAATCCCGGAAGCTAATATCACAATTGCTACCGATGCTTATTTTACAAGAATCAACGACAGAATTGTTTTGTCAGGACAATATGCAAGACCAACAGATGCACAGATAAATGCCGCAACATCGCAAACACAAAAAGATGCCTTGACTTTGTTTCAACAAGCATTTGACTTGAAAGGAGTAGAAAGAGCTTCGTTCTGGACAAACGGAATTGACTCTGAAACGAAAGGAATTGATGTCGTAATTTCTCAAAAATACGACGTAATTCAGGATTTTGTGATCAGAAATGATTTTGCTTTAAGTTATAATGAAACAAAAAGAGTAGGAGATTTACATATTCCGCAGTCTATTGTTAATGCAGGAGGAGATCCTTATATATATTCCTTTTTTCCGGAGTCAAGCCGCGTGTATTTAGAAGAAGCAATTCCAAAACTGAAAGCGAACTTAACGACAACTTTCAGCATTAAAAAACTAGATATTTATTTGAGAAACAGTTATTTCGGAAAAGTAACAGATCCGGGAGCGACAGATGTTAATTTAGATGGATTTGCTTCTGTATACGAACATCCGGAATACAGCGCAAAACTGGTTACCGATTTATCTTTCGGATACCAAATCAACGAACATTTTAGAGCAACTGTTGGTTTTAATAATATAGGAGACGTTTATCCGGACAGAAATAATCCGTCAACTCCGGCTTTCACCAATACAACTCCAACTTTATCTCCTGCGCCAAGTACTGACTTGACAAATGCAAATCAGTTTGCGTATTCAAGAGCTGTATCGCAATTTGGATTAAACGGAAGATTTGGATTTGCTCGTTTGAGCTTTAAATTCTAAAAATATAGGCCGCAGATTTTACGGATTAAACGGATTGGCACTGATTTTTTGAATCAATGTAGTTTTTAAAAAGAATAGACCACAGATTTTACGGATTAAACGAATTAGCACTGATTTTTAAAATCAATGTAATCTTTTTAATCTGTGGCTAACCTTTCAATCCATGTAAATGGTTTTTATATTACATAGGTTCGGAATTACATTAAATAAAAGAGAAAACCCGTGCTAATTCGTTTAATCCGTAAAATCTGTGGTCAATTTTTTTTTTAAGAAGAAGCCTTTATTTACGCGAACTAAAAAAATTTAACGTTAAATATCAAAATTTTATTTGGCAGTTAAATAAATAAATATTACATTTACTCTATCGAATTAGTCGAGTTTAAAAAAGAATTAAATTTTAAATTAAAATGAAAACAATAGCAAGAAATAATATGATGTGTTGTAGCATGATGCAAATGTGCATCCAATCTTGCTGTTGCCAAAAGTAAAAAGATAAAATCTTTGTTATAGTTAAACTATAAGCCCTTTTGGTCGCCATCCGAAAGGGCTTTTTTCATTTTCACACTTAAAATTTTAAAATCATGAAAACACTAAATTCAATCGCTATAGAGTATTTATTGAGAAACGATTCTCAAACAAACAACAATAGATCAGAAGAGATAACAAAAGAAGTTGTCAGAATAAAAACAGAGCAAGATAGAAAAAGTCAAAAATCATTACTGTTTCAAATGTATGATCTTGAACTAGAAGGAGAACTTCCTTTTGCATAAATCAATTGGCAATTTCAAAAATCAATTACAATTCACAATATCAATATATCGTATTAACAATATTTAAAAACTAAGAAATCATGAGTACACAAAAATTTGCAACAAACGCATTACACGCAGGGCATGATGTAACTAAAAATTCAGGAACAAGAGCAGTGCCTATTTATCAAACATCATCATACGTATTTAATAACGCTGATCATGCTGCCAATTTATTTGGTCTTGCCGAAGCAGGATTTATCTATACCAGATTAAACAATCCAACAAATGATGTTTTAGAACAGCGTTTAGCGGCTCTCGAAGGCGGAATTGGAGCTGTAGTTACAGCATCTGGAGCATCGGCAATTTCAACGACTTTTTTGACTTTGCTTAGAACTGGCGATCATATCGTAGCGTCAAATAGTTTATACGGCGGAACGTACAACTTATTAAGTGTAACATTACCGCGTTTAGGAATTACAACCACTTTTGTAGATCCTTCAAACCCTGAAAACTTCACAAAAGCAGCAAAAGAAAATACCAGAGCATTCTTTGTAGAATCACTGGGGAATCCAAAACTGGATGTATTAGATTTAAAAGGAATTTCGGCGCAAGCCAAAGCATTCAAAGTGCCATTTATAGTAGATAATACAGTTGCGACACCTTATTTATTAAACCCAATTAAATATGGTGCCGATATTGTAATTCACTCCTTAACAAAATATATTGCCGGAAACGGAACTTCATTAGGTGGCGCGATTATCGACGCCGGAACTTTTGACTGGTCTAACGGAAAATTCCCTGAATTTACAGAACCTTCTGCAGGATATCACGGATTAGTATATCACGAAGCTTTAGGAAATGCAGCCTTTATTGCAAAAGCAAGAATCGAAGGACTGCGTGATTTTGGAGCAGCTTTAAGTCCATTTAATGCTTTCCAGATTATTCAGGGATTAGAAACCTTACCAATCCGAATTAAAAAACACAGCGAAAATGCTTTGGTTCTGGCCGAATGGTTAGAGAAACAAGATGAGGTAGTTTGGGTAAATTACCCAGGTTTGAAATCAAGTAAATATTATGATTTAGCAAAACAATATCTTCCTGAAGGACAAAGCGGCGTGATCACTTTTGGACTAAAAGGAGGTTTTGATGCGGCTAAAAAAGTGGTAGACGAAACAAAATTGTTCTCACTTCTGGCTAATATTGGTGATACAAAATCGCTGATTATCCACCCGGCGAGCACTACGCATCAGCAATTGTCAGAAGAAGAGCAATTGGCTACTGGAGTTTCAAAAGATTTAGTCCGACTTTCTGTTGGAATAGAAGATGTAGAGGATTTAATTGCCGACTTACAATCGGTTTTTGAAAACGTAACCCAGTCACAGTATAGTATCAATAAAAATTAGGTTTTTTTGTTTTTTGTTTGAAAAATTGCCTTTAGCAGCGTGAGTTCTGCTAGAGGTGATTTTTTATGAAAAAAGATTTCAAGATAAAAGTTTCACCATATAAGTTATATAAGTTCATTGTAGAGACGCACCATTGTAGAGACGCACAGCAGTGCGTCTAACTCGAAAACACGGTACGTCTAAAATTATAAACGTTGATAAATTAAATGAACTTATATTACTTATATGGTTTACTAAATATAGATATGTTTTAAAAAATTAAAATTATGTCAAAGCTTAAAATAAATATTATCCTTTTTGGGATTGGAAATATAGGAAGTACATTAATCAATCAGATTATAGAAAGTCAGGAGTTTTTTCTGCAAAGTAAAAACGTCGATTTTCATTTTCCAATAATTACCAATTCTACCGTTGCCTTTTTCGAGAAAGAAGGCGTAGGATATGCGTGGGAAACCAATTTTAGAGAATTGGCTGTTCCTTTTAGAGTGCAGGATATTGTCGAATTTGCAAAAGAAAACGAATTCGAAAATTTAATCGCTGTCGATGCAACCGCAAGTGACGAATTGATAGGTCACTATAATACGTTGATCGAAAACGGATTTAATATCGTTGCTGTCAATAAAAAGGCAAATACACTCCCAATTGATCTTTATAAGCAATTGAGAGAAAATCTTAAGAAGTACGACAAAGAGTTTTTGTATGAAACCTCAGTCGATACCGGTTTTCCCGTTTTGCAGACTTTAAGAGATTTGTATTTCTCCGGAGAAAAAATCACCAAAATAAGAGGCGTATTTTCAGATAATCTGAGTTATGTCTTTAATCGTTTTTCTGCCGAAGAAAATACTTTTTCCTCTGTTTTAAAAGATGCAAGCCTTCTCGGATTAATGCGCTCTACTTTTAAAGAAGATTTATCCGGAAATGACACCGCCAGAAAATTGTTGATTTTAACTCGTGAAATTGGTAAAGAATTCGAACTCTCTGATATTAAAATCAATCCGCTTATTGGAGAAGAACATTTGGAGAAAAACGGAATCCTTAATAAAGATGCCATTGACCGATCGTTTAAAATTGCCAAAATAACCCAGAAAGACAATCATGTTTTAAGATATATAGGAGAATTTGATGTCGAGAAAAATACATTAGAAGTCAAATTAGTATCAGAACCTATTACATCGGCCATTGGACAATTAAAAGGTTCCGACTCTATTTTTGAAATTTATACCCAATCTTATGCCAGTACACCCATTGTACTCCAAAGTGCGTCGCCATGCAAACAGGCCATTTCAAGAGGTTTAATTACAGATATTTTAAAAGTAGCTGAAAAGATTAAAAATAAGGAAGCAGTCTGGCTATAAGTGGTTGTAATATTAGTAGTTCTTTGACAGATTGAAACTAAAAGTAAGTTATTTTTTGTAAGATTATACTTCGTTTGGTTCAAATTGTAATTTTGTAGGATGTTTTTTAACGATAAAAAGCTGTTTTTTAACGTTTTTTAAGAAAAAATAGGGTTTTATAACTTGGAATATTGAAAAAATATTCGCACATTTGTAAGACAAGTAAGAACTGTTAAAAACAGCTGATTAATTGTTAAAATAAATATAGCTTTTGAGATCCTAATCACATCTTAAAAAAAGCTTTTTAAAGAAAAGTAAATGCAAGATTTTATTAAAATAACTGTCAAATTGCAAATGAATAAGTCCCTACAGATGAACATGATGTTTAATGTCGCACGTATTTGTGTACACGTCTGTTGATACTAAAAGTATATATAAGTTCTATAAAAACTTAAACCCTTTTGGTATTAAAATCCAAAAGGGTTTTTTTATTCCATTAGGCAGACATAACAAAGAATTAAAAGAAATATAAAGATTTAAAAATAACTAACTTAAACTTAATAATATGAGCGCAATAACTTACTTAAGAAAAAAACTTACAGGGTTCAGAAGTGCAAAAGCTGAAAGAAACAATCCGCCGCCTGTAAATGAATTAATCCACCCAAGTTTCGGTGTAACTGAAACAGATAAAAAAGCGGAGAAAAAAGTACCAAATTCATTATTGTTTTTGATGTACTCAAAAGAAAATGAAACCCTTTTCATCTAACTTGAAAAGCAGCCATAAAATAGGTTAAAACCTGCATGACTTTACTGGGCATTACGTTCGGTATTTTTGTGCGTACAAAAGTTTCTGATTGAATTATGTTTAAGAAATTGAGCAATCAGTTTCATTAAAATTTGTTAGTTTAAGAAATTAGTAGTTAATTTGCACCGTTAAGTTCAAAAACGTATTGAAATGTTATAAAGAAAGGAGGAGGGATTAGACCCGATGAATCCTTAGCAACCCTTCGTTAATTCGAAGAAGGTGCTGCATTCTACCACGCCTAAACGTGGAAAGATAACAACAAGAATTTTTCTAGTTTCAACTCTAGACTTTCTTTCTAATATTTCCACATACAAATCAATAATAAATAGATTTGAAATTGGAAAATATACCAAGGCCCATTATAATTCAAGATTTCATCACCGAAAGTGGTGCGCTGTATCCGTCGTTACCGTTAAGTTTTACACTTTCCGGCAAACCGCTGTATACTACCCCAATTGTTTTGGTAAATCACGCCTTAACCGGAAACGCTCAGGTTACCGGAGAAAATGGCTGGTGGAATGATTTAATAGGCGAAGCAAAAACCATCGATACCAATCAATATACTGTTTTGGCGTTTAATGTTCCCGGAAATGGAAACGATTCGTTTATAATCGAAAACTATCAGGATTTTACAACCAGAGATATCGCTAGAATTTTTATCAAAGGATTAAAAGCTTTAAATATTGAGCAGGTATTTGCCATAATTGGCGGTTCTGTTGGCGGTGGAATTGCCTGGGAAATCCTGGCTTTGGAACCAAACATTACTGAACATTTAATTCCTATTGCAACCGACTGGAAATCTACTGACTGGATGATTGCAAACTGTTTTCTGCAAGAACAAATTCTGAACAATTCTTCAAAACCAATCGAAGATGCCAGAATTCACGCCATGTTATGTTACCGATCTCCTGAATCATTCAAAGAAAAATTCCAACGAACCATCAATCAGGATCTTTTGATTTTTAATATCGAGAGCTGGCTGGCACATCACGGAAAAAAACTACAGCAGCGTTATCAATTAGCATCATACAAATTGATGAACCAACTGCTTAAAACCATAGATATTACGAGAAATAGCGCCGATTTCGAAACGTTAATATCCAAATCAAACGCTGCGATTCATATCGTGGCCATCAATTCAGATTTGTTTTTTACACCAAAAGAAAATCTGGAAACTTACAATGAATTAAAGAAATTTAAAAACAATGTTTTTTACAGCGAAATTGATTCGGTTCACGGACATGACGCTTTTTTAATCGAGTACAAACAATTAGATCATTTACTTGCCGATATTTTTAAGGCAGAAACAATAGCAAAATAAAATGAAAATATTAAAATTTGGTGGTAAATCATTATCAAACGGAGAAGGACTTAACAAAGTAGTTTCAATCATTACTGATAAAGTAAATCAAGGAGAAAAAATTGCCGTGGTCGTTTCTGCGCGCGGAAATGCAACAGATGAATTAGAAGATATTTTAAGAATTGCTGCCAAAAACGGAAATTACAAACCGCTTTTAGAAAGCTTTAAAGCATACCAAACTTCAGATTATCCAAACGTTGATTTATCTGAAGAATTTAATATTTTAGATAAATTATTTGAAGGAGTAAGCTTAATTGGTGATTACAGCAACAAAATCAAAGATCAGATTTTGTCTAAAGGCGAATTGCTTTCGGCTAAATTATTGACTTCAATTTTAGTTGAAAAAGGAATTCCTGCCAATTTCGTTGACACAAGAGAATTATTAAAAACCGATTCTAAATTTGGTGACGCTCAGCCTTTGGAACAACTTTCAAAGAAAAACGTTATCAATTATTTCAAACTTCATAACGGTGAAACAGTAAATATTGTTACGGGTTTCATTGGTTCAAACAACAACAACGACACGACAACTTTAGGGAGAAATGGAAGTAATTATACCGCTTCGTTAATCGCAAATTATCTGGATGCCGAAGAACTTCAAAACTTTACACACGTTGACGGAATCTACACAGCAAACCCGGATTTAGTTGCCGATGCTAAAAAAATCGAATATTTGTCGTTTAATGAAGCAAACGAATTAGCCAATTTTGGTGCAACAATTCTGCACGCCAAAACGATAATTCCTTTATTAGAAAAAAATATTCCGCTTCGTATTTTAAATACATTCAATCACGAAAATCACGGAACCTTAATCACTTCAAATTCTCAAAAAGAAGGAATTAAAACACTTTCTGTTTTAGAAAACGTTTCACTTGTAAACCTTGAAGGACGTGGATTACTAGGAAAATCTGGAGTTGATGCCCGTATTTTTAAAGTAATGGGTGATCACAACATCAGCGTAAGCATTATTTCGCAAGGTTCTTCAGAAAGAGGAATTGGATTGGTTGTGGCAAAAGAAAAAGCAACGCTTGCAATGGTGGAATTAGAAAAAGAGTTCGAAAACGACTTTTATTCTAAAGATGTAAACCAGATCACAGTAACAGATAATGTTTCGGTAATTTCGATTATTGGTCAGGATTTAAGTACGTTCCATAAACCATACACAGCATTAATCAAAAATAAAATAGTTCCCATTTTATTCAACAACACCGTAACAGGTAAAAACGTGAGTTTGGTTGTGAAGAAAGAAGAACTAAACAAAGCTTTAAACGTAATTCACGGAGAGATTTTTGGAGTTTCTAAAAAAATCAACATTGCTATTTTCGGTCACGGATTAGTGGGTGGAACTTTGATTAATCAAATTTTAGAATCGGCTTCTTCAATTGAAAAACGTAAAGATATTAAGCTGAATGTTTTCGCAATTGCGAATTCTAAAAAGCTTCTTTTAAATAAAAATGGCGTAACTTCAAGCTGGAAAAATGACATTGAAACTAAAGGTGAACCGTATACAATCAAAGATATTATCGCTTATGCAAATGAGTATCATTTAGAGAACTTAATTGCAATTGATAATACGGCAAGTGCATCATTCGTAGAAAATTATGTTCCGCTTGTAGAAAGCAGTTTCGACTTGATTTCTTCAAATAAAGTGGCGAATACATTGACCTATGGTTTTTATAAAGAATTAAGAAAAGCTTTAGCAGAAAACCAAAAGAATTATTTATACGAAACTAATGTTGGTGCAGGATTACCATTAATTGACACCATTAAATTACTGCATCTTTCGGGTGAAAATATCACAAAAATTAAAGGCGTTTTCTCAGGAACGTTGAGTTATTTATTCAATAATTTCTCTGCAAAAGATGTTCCGTTCAGCGAAATTCTGAAAGAAGCAATTGATAACGGATATACAGAACCAGACCCGCGTGAGGATTTATGCGGAAATGATGTGGGAAGAAAATTATTGATTTTGGCGAGAGAATTAGATTTACAAAATGAGTTTGAAGAAATCTCCATTCAAAACCTGATTCCGGAACATTTACGCGAAGGAAATGTTGCTGATTTCTTAACCAAATTAAAAGAATTCGATCCAATTTACGAGAAAATAAAAGCCGATCAAAAACCAAATCACGTATTAAGATACATTGGTGAATTGTCTGGTGATTTACAAAATGATAAAGGAAATCTAGAAGTAAAATTAGTTTCTGTTCCTTCAGATACTGCTTTAGGCGGATTAAAAGGTTCTGATTCTTTCTTCGAAATTTACACTGAATCTTACGGAGATCGTCCAATTGTTATTCAGGGAGCTGGTGCAGGCTCTGCGGTAACGGCAAGAGGAGTTTTTGGAGATATTTTGAGATTATCTGATAAAGGGTAATTTGAATTTTAGATTGCAGATTTTCGAGTTTAGATTTTTGATTTGAACTCAAATAAAACAAAAAAAGAAAAATAACATGAAAGTAACTTTGAACAGAGTAAATGACGCTTTTCATTTTAAACTTAAAAATGAACGCGGACATGTAGTTGATGTTGACAGCAGAGCTGAATTTGGCGGAAGCGATTTAGGCGCAAGTCCGATGGAGTTGGTATTAATGGGCGTTGCAGGATGCAGTGCCATTGATATGATTTCGATTTTGAAAAAGCAGCGCCAGGAAATCACTTCTTTTAACGCTGAGGTTGATGGAACGCGTGTACAGATTGAAGAAGCTAAACCTTTTAAAGAAATCGATGTGGTTTTTTATTTAGAAGGCGATATCAATCCAGAAAAAGTGCAACGTGCCGCACAGCTTTCTTTTGAGAAATACTGCTCAGTTGCTAAAACTGTAGAACCAACAGCAACAATCAATTACAAAGTTGTTTTAAACAACATTCAATTAGAAAATTAGTCAATTAAAGAATTAGATAATTCTTTGGACTAACTATTAAATAATGAAAGATTATTTCGCGAAACTCTGTGATCACTTTGTGAAACTCTGCGAAATAACTCTTTTAAATAAACAACACAATGAACGAACAAGAATTTGGTTTTGAAACTAAAGCCATACGTACACATTTAGAAAAAACACAATTTCAGGAACATTCAACTCCTTTGTATTTATCATCAAGTTTTATATTTGAAGATGCAGAGGATATGAGAGCTTCTTTCACGGAAGAAAAAGTCCGCAATATTTACTCCCGTTTCAGCAATCCAAATACAACAGAATTTGTAGACAAAGTTTGTGCAATGGAAGGTGCCGAATCTGGTTATGCTTTTGCAACCGGAATGGCTGCAATATATTCTACGTTTGCCGCATTGTTAGAATCTGGAGATCATATTGTTTCTGCTGGAAGCGTTTTTGGATCAACGCATGCATTGTTCATGACGTATTTTCCAAAATGGAAAATTGAAACTTCATATTTCGATATCAATAAACCGGAAACTATTGAAAGTTTCATCAAACCAAATACTAAAATTCTATATGCTGAAACGCCAACAAATCCTGGTGTAGATGTAATTGATTTAGAATTGTTAGGTCAAATTGCGAAAAAGCACAATTTAATTTTAATAATTGACAACTGTTTTGCTACGCCATATATTCAGCAGCCTATTAAATATGGTGCGCATTTAGTAGTTCATTCGGCAACAAAATTAATAGACGGACAAGGTCGTGTTTTAGGGGGAGTTGTAGTTGGAGAAGCTGAGTTAATTCGTAAAATATACTTGTTTTCAAGAAATACCGGGCCGGCAATGTCGCCATTTAATGCCTGGGTTTTGTCAAAAAGTTTAGAGACTTTGGCTGTTCGTGTAGACAAACATTGTGAAAATGCTTTAAAAGTGGCTGAATTTTTAGAAAGCCATCCAAACGTAAACAGTGTAAAATATCCATTTTTGAAATCACATCCAAAATATGAAATTGCCAAAAAACAAATGCTTTTAGGCGGTAACATTATTGCGATTGAAATTAAAGGCGGTCTTGAAGCAGGAAGAAAATTTTTGGACAAGATTAAATTATGTTCTCTTTCGGCAAATATTGGTGACGTAAAAACGATTGTAACGCATCCTGCGTCAACAACACACAGCAAATTATCTGAAGAAGATCAACTTGCAGTTGGAATCACACAAGGTCTGGTTCGCGTTTCTGTAGGTTTAGAAACCGTAGCAGATGTAATTGCCGATTTAAAGCAAGCGCTGGATTAAATAATTTTAGATTTCTGATTTTAGATATTAGATTTTCTAAACTGTATATAATGACGATTTTTGACTGTAAATTTATTACTGTTAAAAATCGTCATTCTTTTTTGATGGTTATTTGAACAAAAAATATATTTTTGTTTTCGTTATAATTTAAATCTATAATAATCAATTTAATAAACGACCAAACCATGAGTAACTCTACTTACATTCTTGATGAAAAATTATTGGCATCCGGCGGAAGCCGATTTGTAAACTATATTTTAGATATAGTTGTAATCCTTGCTTTAATTTTTATTATTTCTTTAATGATTGCTTTTTTAGGAAATTTTTTGGGCTGGAATGATCTTTTGTACTGGCTTGGTAATTTGAGTGATTTTGAAGGACAGTTAGTTTTTATTGTTATTTCTGTTTTTTATTATTCATTGTCAGAAGGTCTTTTTGGAAGATCACTTGGGAAATTTGTTACGGGAACTGTTGTGGTAGATGAAAATGGCGAAAAACCTTCTTTCGGAACGATTTTTAAGAGATCATTATGCCGACTAATTCCTTTTGAAGTTTTTTCTTTTTTAGGAAGCAGAGGCTGGCATGATTCAATTACTGATACTTATGTTGTCAATAAAAAAGATTTGGAGAAAGAAGTAAAACTATTCCACGAATTCAATTTAATAGGGAACACCGAACTAAATTGATAGAATAAGTAGAATATAAATCTCAATCTGTTATTTTTCTCATTTAAAAAGCCTATTTTTGTTGCAGAATAATATGAAGCTTGTAAATTTTAAAAATAATCTAAAATTTACAGTCTGAAATCTAAAATTTAAAGATGCTTTCAAAGAAAACAAAATACGGAATTAAAGCTTTAACCTATTTAGCCAGACGAGAAAATAACGAACCTGTACAAATAGCGGAAATTGCAAAAAGTGAACATATTTCGATAAAATTTCTGGAAAGTATTTTATTATTATTGAGGAATTCAGGATTTCTTGGTGCAAAAAAAGGTAAAGGCGGCGGATATTATCTGATAAAAGATCCAAAAGATATCAGTATGGCCAAAGTATACCGAATTCTTGAAGGTCCAATTGCATTGCTTCCGTGCGCAAGTCATAATTTCTATGAAAAATGCGATGACTGCGATGATGAATCTACCTGCGCTGCACGACGTTTAATGACAGAAGTAAGAGATAATACACTTAAAATATTAGAAAGCAATTCTCTAGCTGATATCGCTTTTTAAGTTTAAACCATATAAGTTATATAAGTTCATTTTAGACTTTGCACTTGCGGCATAGCTTAATTAAATGAACTTATATAACTTATATGGTTGAAAAAATATTTTAAAAGATCAGTTTATATCCTGCAAGAAAAAGCATTACGGCGATGGCATTTCTAAGGAATAAATCCGGTACTTTTCCGCTTAAACTACTTCCTATATAAATTCCTGGAAGAGATCCCAATAATAATTGTCCTAATAGCGCTAAATCTAAATTTCCCATAGAAGCATGGCCAATTCCTGCAACTAAAGTCAACGGAACAGCATGGGCAATTTCAGTTCCTACCAAACGAGGCGTTGGCAAAAGCGGATAAAGGAAAAATAAAGTTACAGTTCCTAAAGCGCCGGCTCCAATTGAAGTTAAGGTTACAGTAGCTCCCAGTAAAATTCCAATTCCTACAGTAAGCATATTTTGAGTATGGCTTTCGCTGTGAAATTTATCACCGGCATGTTTTTGAGAAAACTTTAAAATTCTGTTTTTAAATATAATAGCAATTGAAGTGAATAATAGAGCCCAGCCTAAACTGTATTTAATTACACGATTAATAGTTTCAATATCTGTTTTAATACTATTTAATATCCATAAAGTCACTAAAGCAGCAGGAACACTTCCTAATGTGAGCCAGCCGGTAATTTTCCAGTTTATATTTCCCTTTTTATTGTGTACAAATACACCACCGGCTTTAGTAAAAGCGGCATAAAGCAAATCTGTTCCCACTGCGGTTGTTGGCGGAATATTAAAAAATAATAAAATTGGAGTCATTAAAGAACCGCCTCCAACGCCAGTCAATCCAACAATAAAACCTACTACTAAACCTGCAATTACAAGACCTATTTGAAAATCCATACAAAAAATTTGTCGCTAAAATAACGACATTTTTATAATTATCCTATGGAAATTGTAGAGATTAAGATTTTTATTTGATAACCAAATAATTCGAGCCATTATATTGTTTAAATAACATGTTATACGGTGTTATTTGTGAAATTAATTCAATTATTTGTTTCAATGTGATCCAGAGGAAGTTAAAGGTTTAAAAAAACGAGAATATTTGTTTTGATTTTTAGAAATAAATAGTATTTTTGCAAAGTAATCTATTAACCCGATAGGGTAATAGGTTTTGAAAACAAATCGAATCATTTTAATATGGAAAGAGAACTGAAAATAAATACCGCCGATTCTTTTAAAGAAAAGCTATGGATTGGAATTCCTGTTGTTTTACTAGTAAGTTTATTAACTGTATTAATATACAATCATTACACTGAATTTTCGTGGAATGGATTTGTAGAAGGATTTAATGAAGAATTTTTAGTGTTTTTTGCCATTGGAGTTTTCGCTCAATTAGTTGACGGAACTTTAGGAATGGGTTACGGAGCAACTTCAACGTCATTTTTATTGGCTTATGGAGTTCCGCCGGTTGTAAGCAGTACGGCAGTTCACGTTTCAGAAATGTTTACAACAGGAGCGTCGGCACTTTCGCATCACCGATTTGGGAACATCAATAAAAAATTGACAAAACATTTATTAATTCCGGGAGTTTTAGGTTCAATTACAGGAGCTTATTTATTGTCTGATGTTATTAATGGGGATGTTATTAAACCATTTATTGCAGTTTACATGATTATTTTGGCAGTTGTTATCATCAGAAAAGCATTGAAAAAAACAATTGTAAAGAAGAAAACGAAAAGATTAGGCGCTTTAGCTGTTTTTGGAGGTTTTATGGATTCGGTTGGCGGCGGAGGCTGGGGACCAATCGTAACTTCAACATTATTAGGAAGAGGAAGAAATCCAAGATATACAATTGGTTCAGTAAATGCAGCGGAGTTTGCGATTTCATTTGCAAGTGGTATTACTTTTATGCTTTTTGGAGGAATTCATGGCTGGCAGGTAATCATCGGATTAATTTTAGGAGGCGTTATTTCAGCACCATTAGCAGCATATTTGGTAAACAAAATCAAAAGAAAACCAATGATGATTGCCGTTGGAATTCTAATTATATTATTGAGTTTAAAAACATTATCTAAATTATTGTAATTCTTTAGATACGGAGAAAGAGATTATGAGTGCGATTATTGTACAAGAATTATTAGAGAAAACAAAAGATTTTTCGCTGGATCAAACCTTAGTTTTTTTAGCAGAAAAATTTCCGGGGAAAGTAATTTTTTCCACTTCTTTTGGACAGGAAGATCAGGTGATTACAGATTTTATTGCCAAAAGTAATACTGATATTACCGTTTTTACTTTAGACACGGGAAGATTATTTCAGGAAACTTACGACGTTTTTCACAAAACATTAAAAAAGTATAAAAGACCTATTGAAGTTTTTTTTCCAGAAGCTGCGGCGGTAGAAAATCTTCTAAAAGAAAAAGGCCCAAACAGCTTTTACGATTCAGTAGAAAATAGAAAAGAATGCTGTTTTATTCGAAAAGTAGTTCCGTTAAGAAAAGCCTTAGCAGGAAATTCAGTTTGGATTACAGGTTTAAGAGCTGAACAATCAGAAAACAGACATGATTTAAGTTTGTTTGAATATGACGGAAACTTCGAAATCATAAAATTCAATCCGTTATTAAAATGGACTTTAGAAGAAGTTGAAACGTATTTATCAGAAAACAATGTTCCTCAAAATGTTTTACACAAACAAGGTTTCGTTAGTATTGGCTGCGCACCGTGTACAAGAGCAATTTTTCCGGGCGAAGATATCAGAGCCGGAAGATGGTGGTGGGAATCAAGCCATAAAGAATGTGGTTTGCATAGCGCTAAGAAAGAATAATTAGAAGCAAGAGGCAAGAAAATAGAATAAAGAATATAGATTTAAAGTTCCGGAGGAACGATTCATATTGTAGCGCCGGATTTTAATCCGGGGGAGAATGAAGATTTATATTGCGGCATCGGGTTTCAACCTGATGGATGAATGGAAGAGAGAATAGAAAACAGAATAAATAGTGTAAAGTTTTAGAGTAACTCACAACTTAAAACCTGAAACTTGAAACTAAAAAATATCAAACAAAAAACAATGAGTTCAGTATTAAAAACAAACGCTTTAGAGAGTGAAGCGATATACATTTTCAGAGAAGTAATTTCACAGTTTGACAAACCGGTTTTACTTTTCTCAGGAGGAAAAGATTCTATCACATTAGTGCGTTTAGCGCAAAAAGCATTTTTCCCTGCTAAGATTCCGTTTCCTCTATTGCACGTTGATACGGGGCATAATTTCCCTGAAACAATCGCTTTCAGAGATAAATTGGTAGAAGAATTAGGTTTGGAATTAATCGTTCGTAATGTTCAGGATGCTATTGATGAAGGAAAAGTGGTTGAAGAAACTGGTAAATATTCAAGCCGTAACAGCTTGCAGACAACAACACTTTTAGATGCAATTGAAGAATTTAAGTTTGATGCTTGTATTGGTGGAGCACGTCGTGATGAAGAAAAAGCAAGAGCTAAAGAACGTATTTTCTCTGTTCGTGATGATTTCGGACAATGGGACGAAAAAAATCAAAGACCTGAATTGTTTGATATTTTAAATGGAAAAATTGAAAATGGACAAAACGTTCGTGTTTTCCCAATTTCAAACTGGACAGAATTAGATGTTTGGAGTTATATCGAAAAAGAACACATTGAGATTCCATCAATCTATTTTTCACATAAAAGAAAAGTTTTTTTGAGAGACGGTTTAATCTGGTCGCATTCTCCTTTTGTGTATCAGGAAGAAGACGAACAAATCGAAGAACGAATTGTTCGTTTCAGAACCGTTGGAGATATGAGTTGTACAGCAGCAGTTGAATCTTACGCAGCAACAATCGAAGAAGTTGTTGGCGAAATCAGAGAATCAACAATTTCTGAAAGAGGAGCCAGAATTGATGACAAACGCTCTGAAGCTGCAATGGAAAAGAGAAAACAACAAGGATACTTTTAATAATTGTTAATTATGAATTGTTAATTGTAAATGCAATTCAGAACGAAATTTTAAAAGTAAAAATCAAGAAAACAAAAAATATACAGACTTATAAGTTTCGAGAGAACATGAAACCTGAAACTTTAAACCTGAAACAATATACAAGAATGGAAGTTTTAAAAATAGCAACAGCAGGAAGTGTAGATGACGGAAAAAGTACTTTGATCGGGAGATTATTGTATGATACAAAATCATTAACGACTGATAAAATAGAAGCAATCGAAAAAAGCAGTAAACAAAAAGGATACGATTACCTTGATTTTTCTTTGGCGACTGATGGTTTAGTAGCAGAAAGAGAACAAGGAATCACGATTGACGTTGCGCATATTTATTTTTCGACTGCAAAGAAAAGTTACATTATTGCCGATACTCCGGGTCACGTAGAATATACAAGAAACATGGTTACAGGAGCTTCGACTTCTCAGGTTTCTATCATTTTAATTGATGCCAGAAAAGGAGTAATTGAGCAGACTTACCGTCACTTTTTCATCAATAATTTATTGAGGGTAAAAGAAGTAATTGTTGCGATTAACAAAATGGATTTAGTTGATTATTCGGAAGAAGTTTTCAACAAAATCAAAGCCGATTTTCAGGCATTAAATGCAAAAAGCACATTCAAAGAGCAAAACGTAAGTTATATTCCGTTAAGTGCAATCAACGGCGGAAACGTGGTTGATAAATCTGAGAATATGCCTTGGTACGACGGACAAACTGTATTGGAACATTTAGAAGGATTACATGCTCATGATGTTTTTGAAACAGGAAAAGCACGTTTCCCGGTTCAGACTGTGATTCGTCCTAAAACTGAAGAATACCACGACTTTAGAGGTTACGCAGGAAAATTATACGGAAACTCAATCAAAGTTGGAGATGCCGTAACAGTTCTTCCTTCTTTAACAGAATCAAAAGTATCTAAAATTCACTTTTTCGATAAACAATTTGACGAAGCCGTTGCAGGTTCTTCAATCACAATCGAATTAGAAAATGATATCAATGTGACGAGAGGTGATATGATTGTAAAATCATCAGAACTTCCAAAAATTGAAAAAGAAATCACAACAACAGTTTGCTGGATGGACAGCAAAAAACTGGTTGCAGGAACAAAATACATTGTACAGCACAATACAAATTCGGTTTTAGCAAAAGTAGAAAGTATTAAAAATACAATTTCAACAGACTATTCCGGAACAAAAGAAGCTTCACAATTAGCCATCAACGAAATTGGAGAAGTAAGTATCAAATTAAGCAAGCCTTTATATTTTGACGCTTACAACGAAAACAAATCAAACGGAGCTTTTATCTTAATTGATACAGCAACAAACACAACAGCAGGAGTAGGATTCATTCGTTAGTTTTACTGCTGTAAGCAATAAGCTTTAGGCTGTAAGCTTTTAGCAAAAAACGTATAAAAAGGCATGCAATAAAGCTTACGGCTTATTGTCTAAAAGCCTAAAGCAAGAAAACACAAAGTTTAAGAAGCTTATAGCCTAAAGCTTAAAGCCTAAAGCATCAAAAAGAAATGGAAAGTTTTAGAACAGAAATAGAAAATCCGGTAGTTCAAAGAGAGATTATCGAATTAGAAAAAAAGATTCATTTATTCCGTGGAGGAAAAATTGATGATGAGCGTTTTCGTAGTCTTCGTTTAGCGCGTGGAATCTACGGTCAGCGCCAAGAAGGCGTTCAGATGATTCGTATCAAATTGCCTTACGGTAAAGTTACCAGCGAGCAATTGGTGCGTATTACACAAGTTTCTGATGAATATTCTACAGGACGTTTGCATATTACGACACGTCAGGATATCCAGATTCACTACGTGAGTTTAGACAGAACACCAGAACTTTGGGCAGATTTGGCTAAAGATGATATTACACTTCGTGAAGCTTGTGGAAACACGGTTAGAAATATTACAGGAAGTGAATTAGCTGGAGTTGACGTAAACGAACCGTTTGATGTTTCGCCTTATGCACACGGACTTTTTCAATATTTGTTAAGAAACCCGATTTGTCAGGAAATGGGACGTAAATTCAAAATTTCGTTCTCTTCTTCAGACGAAGATACGGCGCTGAGTTATTTACACGATTTAGGATTTATTCCGAAAATTAAAGACGGGCAAAAAGGTTTCAAAATCATGTTTGGAGGAGGTTTAGGATCTCAGCCAGCACATGCCGAATTACTTTCAGAATTCGTTCCGGTTAATGAAATCATTCCAACAGCTGAAGGAATCATCCGTATTTTCGACAGATATGGTGAGCGTGCAAAAAGAATGAAAGCACGTATGAAATTCTTAATCAAAGAAATGGGAAGAGATGTTTTCCTTGATTTGGTTGAACAAGAGAAAAAAGCAATCGCTTTTGAAACATACGAAATAGATACAACAGCTTTTGATGGTCCAATTCCAGAACCATTATTAGAAGTTCCACAAGTTACAATCGAAGATACTGCAGCTTATGAAGCTTGGAAAAATTCGAATGTAATCAAGCAGAAGCAAGAAGGTTATTACGCTATTGGAATTAAAATTTTATTAGGAGATTTTTATACTGATAAAGCCCGATTATTAGCCGCTTTAATTAAAAATTACGGAGCAAATGAATTACGTTTTTCATTGCGTCAAAATATTGTAATACGTCATATAAAAGAAGCCAATTTACCTTTCTTTTATCAGGAATTAGCCAAGTTAGATTTTGTTCAATTGGGGTATAATTCTACGGGTGATATTACGGCATGTCCGGGTACTGATACTTGTAATTTGGGGATTGCAAGTAGTACCGGTATTGCAGAAGAATTAGAAAGAGTTTTAACTGCCGAATATCCTCAGTATTTAAATAACCGTGAAATCGAAATTAAAATTTCAGGTTGTATGAATGCCTGCGGACAGCATAATATGTCTGCAATTGGATTCCAGGGAATGTCTATCAACTCAGGAAAACTGGTTGCTCCGGCTTTACAAGTTTTATTAGGCGGAGGAAGATTAGGAAATGGAGCGGGACGTTTTGCTGATAAAGTAATCAAAGTACCGAGTCGTAGAGGTCCTGATGCATTGCGTACCATCTTAAATGATTTTGATGCTAACGGAAGCGGACAAAAATTCCTAGATTATTATGATACAAAAGGAGAAAAATATTTCTACGAAATCTTAAAACCTTTTGCAGATGTAACCAATTTAACAGAAGCTGATTTTGTGGATTGGGGTAACGCAGACAATTACGTAAAAGCAGTTGGAGTAGGAGAATGTGCCGGAGTTGTGATCGATTTAGTAGCGACATTATTGTTTGAAGCTAAAGAGAAATTAATCCTGGCTGAGGAATCTTTCGACAACCAAAAATGGTCAGATGCAATTTATCATGCTTACGCAGGATTTGTAAACGGAGCAAAAGCTTTGTTATTGGCAGAAAACCAAAAAACAAACCATCACGCAGGAATTGTTGATTTGTTTGATACCGTTTTTATCGAAAATAATAAAATCGAATTAAACTCAACTTTTAAAGACTTGGTTTACCAAATCAATAAAAATGAACCATCAGAAGCTTTCGCTAAAGATTACATTGCTCAGGCAGTAGTTTTCTTTGACAAAATCGAAACTTTCAGAGCTCAGGAATTAGCAAATGCATAATATAAAACCCAAAATAACTTTAGTCGGTGCAGGTCCGGGCGATCCCGATTTACTTACGCTGAAAGCTGTAAAAGCATTGGCTGAAGCAAATGTGGTTTTATACGACGCTTTGGCCAACGAAGAAATTCTGGATTATGCACCAAAAAATGCCATTCGAATTTTTGTTGGAAAAAGAATCGGAAATCATGCTTACACGCAAGATCAAATTAATCAATTGATTGTTGACAATGCATTGACTTATGGAAATGTAGTGCGATTAAAAGGCGGAGATCCATTTATTTTTGGAAGAGGTGGAGAAGAAATTGATTTTGCAGAAAGCTTCGGAATTGAAACGATCATAGTTCCAGGAATTTCATCTGTAGTTGCCGTTCCTGCAAGTCAGGGAATTTCAATTACAAAACGTGGCGTTTCAGAAAGCTTTTGGGCGATTACCGGAACAACTTCTGATAGAAAATTATCTTCAGATGTAGCTTTGGCAGCACAATCATCTGCAACAGTTGTGATTTTGATGGGAATGCACAAATTGCCTCAAATCATCGAGTTGTTCCAGAAAGAAGATAAAGGAAATTTACCTGTTGCGATCATTCAAAACGGAACAACAACAGAAGAAAAAGTGGGAGTTGGAACAGTAGATTCGATTTTAGAAGTTGTAAAACAAAAAGAATTAGGTTCACCGGCGATTATTGTTCTTGGAGAAGTTGTGAGAGAAAGCAATAAATTAAAAGGATTTTACGAAGAATTTCTATCAAAAGAAGTTTCAAGATAAAGTTCCGAAGGAACGATTCATATTGTAGCGTCGGGTTTCAACCCGATGGACGTATGGCAATAACATTGGATTTTAACCCAATTTTGCCAAAGAGAATGTTCCGTTAGGAACATTTGGTCGGTAGAAAAAAATAAATGTTCCCAATAAAAATGTTCCGTTAGGAACAATTCGTTGGTAAATCATCTAATTTTGATTAGATGAAAATAAATTAAAATGGAACAAAACGAATTATATCCAATATTTCTAAAGCTTCACAATTTAAATGTACTGATTGTAGGCGGAGGAAATGTAGGTCTGGAAAAGCTTTCTTTCTTGCTAAAGTCAAGTCCGAATGCAAATGTTGAGGTAGTAGCAAAAGAATTTCATTTAGAAATTAAAGTTTTAGCAGAAAATCATCCTTCGATAAAATTGACAAAATCGAAGTTTAAAAAGAAAATGCTCAAAAAGCTTCACATGGTAATTGCCTGCACAGACGATTTGAAAGTGAATAAAAGGGTTTATGATTTAGCGAGAAAGCGTTATTTGATTTGCAATATCGCCGATACGCCCGATTTATGTGACTATTATTTAGGTGGAATCGTAACAAAAGGAAATGTAAAAATTGCTATTTCGACCAACGGAAAATCGCCAACAACGGCCAAAAGGCTTCGGGAATTTTTTGAAGAAGTAATTCCGGAAGATATAAATCAAATGGTTGAAAACCTCAATGAATATCGTAAAACCTTAAAAGGTAATTTTGAAGAAAAAGTGAAGAGAATGAATGAGATAACATCTTCGCTCAAAAATAAAGAGTAACATACAGGAGAAATGAATAATGATAAAAATCATTGTCAGGAGAATAAATTATTCGTTTCTTTGTATTATTAAGAATGATTATAAACAATAACCATAATGATTAAAACAGATATACTTATAATTGGAGCAGGACCAACAGGTTTATTTGCCGTTTTCGAGGCAGGATTGTTAAAATTGAAATGCCACATTTTAGATGCTTTGCCTCAGCCAGGAGGACAGCTTTCAGAATTATATCCTAAAAAACCTATCTATGATATTCCAGGTTTCCCAGAAGTTTTAGCCGGAGATTTAGTTGATGGTTTAATGGAGCAAATTAAACAATTCGAGCCAGGATTTACTTTAGGAGAGCGTGCAGAAACAATCGAAAAACAAGAAGACGGATCTTTCATTGTAACTTCAAACAAAGGAACTAAATTTCATGCGCCAGTTATAGCAATCGCTGGAGGTTTAGGAAGTTTTGAGCCTCGTAAACCACTTATTGAAGATATCGAGTTTTATGAAGATAAAGGAGTAAAATATTTCATCAAGAATCCTGAGAAGTTTAGAGATAAAAGAGTTGTAATTGCAGGAGGAGGAGATTCAGCGTTAGACTGGTCAATTTTCTTAGCAAATGTAGCCTCAGAAGTAACTTTAATTCACAGAAGAAACGAATTTAGAGGAGCTTTAGATTCTGTAGAAAAAGTACAGGAATTAAAAACAGCTGGAAAAATCAAATTAATAACTCCAGCAGAAGTTATTGGAATCAATGGTGCTGAGCACGTTGAATCATTAGATATCGAAGAAAACGGAGCACACCGTAAAATCGAAACGGATTATTTTATCCCGCTTTTCGGATTAACACCAAAATTAGGTCCAATTGGAGACTGGGGATTAGAAATCGAGAAAAATGCAATCAAAGTAAACAATGCATTAGATTACCAAACCAACATTCCGGGAATCTTTGCCATTGGAGACGTAAACACATATCCAGGAAAATTAAAGTTAATCCTTTGCGGTTTCCACGAAGCAACTTTAATGTGTCAGGCTGCATACGGAATCATAAACCCAGGTAAAAAATATGTATTGAAATATACAACAGTTTCTGGTGTAGACGGTTTCGACGGAACTCGTAAAGAAGCTCCAAAAGCAGTTGTGAAAGCGATTGTCTAGTTTCTGAGACTCTAAGATTTTATATACAAGCTCAAACTTTTAGTTTGAGCTTTTTCATTTAATTATGCATTGATGTTTTAAGAAATCTACATAAAATATAGCCAGTGGTTTCAACCACTGGAACGCAATCCATACAAATGATTACAATACGAAAAGAATTATCACAATACGTTTCCCGTGGTTGAAACCACGGGCTATGTTTGAAAAACAGTATTCAATTTTAAAACCTTAGAATCTTAGCATCTTAGAACCTCAGAACCTTACAAAAAAAACATTTGCAAATCGAAACCCTATTTCATACCTTTGCACTGTTCTTAAAATTATTGTCAGTTATCACGAAAGGCGGAGGGATAGACCCGATGAAACCTTAGCAACCCTTTATCATAAAGAAGGTGCTAAATTCTACTTTATACAACATTTTCCAGTATTAAAGATAGATAACACAAATACATTACTCGTATTTCTCAAAACTTTTCCAGACAACTACAATATTTACTGAAACAGATTCTGTATCAGGAGCGAATCATTGGCGCATTTTTACAGTCAATAGTTCCCGCTTTTCGTTGCAATCTTTTGCTTTTTTAAAGAAAAAAATCAAAAGGATTTCCACTTCAATCGGGGCTAATGAGCTGGCAATAGTGCACTTTTGGAATTAATGTAAAAAAAATATCGAAGGCAAACAGAGCCTTCAAAATTAAAAATAAAAAAAGCTTTGTGCCTTAGCGCCTTAGCGGCAAATACAAGATGGCAATAACAATTCAAGAAGCAATAAAAAAAAATATCCTAATCCTTGACGGAGCAATGGGGACAATGCTGCAGCGTTATAATTTCTCAGAAGAAGATTTTAGAGGAGAGCGTTTCAAAGATTTTCCGCATCCGCTAAAAGGAAACAACGATTTACTATCCCTAACACAACCACAAGCGATCCGCGATGTTCATGCCGCTTATTATGAAGCTGGTGCTGACATCGTAGAAACCAATACCTTCTCAGGAACGACAATCGGTATGGCCGATTATCACATGGAAGATTTGGTTTACGAGTTAAACTATGAATCGGCAAAAATCGCCAGACAAGTTGCGGATGAGTTTACTGCTAAAAATCCAGAAAAACCACGTTTCGTAGCCGGTTCAATCGGTCCGACAAACAGAACGGCAAGTATGTCACCAGATGTAAACGATCCGGGTTACAGAGCCGTAACGTTTGACGATTTGCGAATCGCATACAAACAACAAGCTGAAGCTTTAATGGATGGTGGTTGTGATTTACTTTTAGTAGAAACAATCTTCGATACATTAAACGCAAAAGCAGCACTTTTTGCAATCGAAGAAGTAAAAGAAGAACGAAATCTGGATATTCCAATCATGGTTTCGGGGACAATTACAGATGCATCTGGAAGAACACTTTCAGGGCAGACTGTTGAAGCGTTTTTGATTTCAGTTTCACATATTCCGTTATTAAGTGTAGGATTCAATTGCGCTCTTGGAGCCGATTTATTGAAACCGTATTTAAAAACATTAGCGCATAATACAAGCTTTAATGTTTCGGCACATCCAAATGCAGGATTGCCAAATGCTTTCGGACAATACGATGAAACACCGGAACAAACGCAGGCTTTCATTAAAGAATATTTAGACGATAATTTAATCAATATAATTGGTGGCTGCTGCGGAACAACTCCGGATCATATTCGATTAATTGCTGAGATTGCAAAGGATTATAAGCCGAGAGTCGCACCAGTTATTGCGTAAACGTTTCCTGCAAGGTTTCCAAAACCTTGTAGGTATGATTTTGTTTGCGAATAAAAGTAGAAACCAAAAAGGTTTTGAAAACCTTCAGGTTGAATTGAAATTGAAATATTCTGTAGGAATAAATGTTTGGGAATAACAGAATTTATTCAGTTGAAAATTAAAAAGTGGAAGAAAACAAAAGAGATTTAGATAAAATCAAAGGAGTTATAGGAATAGCTCTGCTTGCACTAATATTTCTGTTTAGTATTTTTTCGAATAAGAATGAAAAGAAGTATGATGAATACGATAAAAATTTAAAAGGTGAAACCATAGGGCTTACAACTAGAGTCAAATACCACAGAAAAACTAGGTCTTTGAGATATTATTTTTATACAAATAAAAAAGTTTTAGCTGAGGTTTCTAGTGATTATGGACATTTAAATAAGTTTTATAAAGTAAAGTACGATTTAGACAACCCAGAAAAAAACTATATAGTTTTAGAAGAAGAATTAGAACCTGATTCAATTTCATTAGTTAAAGCAGGATTTACTAAAACTAAATATTACATATATGATGCAGGAGTAACTTGCAAATATATAGAGCATTCAAAATGGAAATAAATGTTCCGTAGGAACAAATGGTTGGTAGCATTGCGTGAGGGATAGAAGCGGTTAGCCCACAGCCTGACGAAGGAAGAGCGAGGACTAAAAGCGGATAGCCCGACCCGGAGGGACACGCCCAAATTAATAAACATAAATACCTACAAGGTTTTAAAAACCTTGCAGGAACACAAATAGAGAATAAAAAAACTTAGAATCTAAGCATCTTAGAATCTTAGTAACTGAAAAAGAAAATGACAGAAAAAAGAAGAGACCTTGTATTATCAGGATTAGAACCATTAATTATTACGCCGGAAAGTGTTTTCGTGAATGTTGGAGAGCGTACGAATGTAACAGGTTCAAGAAAATTCCTGAGATTAATCAAGGAAGAGAAATATGACGAGGCACTTGATATTGCAAGACAACAGGTAGAAGGAGGAGCGCAGATCATCGATATTAATATGGATGAAGGAATGCTTGATGGCGTTAATGCAATGACTAAATTTTTGAATTTAATCGCTGCAGAACCGGATATTTCGAGAGTTCCGATTATGATCGACAGTTCGAAATGGGAAATCATTGAAGCAGGTCTGAAAGTAGTACAAGGAAAAAGCGTTGTAAACTCGATTTCGTTAAAAGAAGGCGAAGAAGCCTTTATTCATCACGCGCGATTAATCAAACGTTACGGAGCGGCGGCAATTATCATGGCTTTTGACGAAGTTGGTCAGGCCGATAATTTCGACCGAAGAGTTGAGATTTGTCAGCGTTCGTATGATATTTTGGTGAACAAAGTAGGGTTTCCTCCACAGGATATTATTTTCGATTTAAATATTTTCCCGGTTGCAACCGGAATGGAAGAACATCGCTTAAATGCTTTGGACTTTTTTAGAGGAACAAAATGGGTTCGCGATAATTTACCTCACGCACATATCAGCGGTGGAGTGAGTAACGTTTCGTTCTCTTTTAGAGGAAATGATCACGTTCGTGAAGCCATGCACTCCGTGTTTTTATACCACGCGATTAAAAACGGAATGACGATGGGAATCGTAAATCCGGAGATGCTTACGATTTACGATGATATTCCGAAAGACTTATTAGAACACGTTGAAGACGTAATTTTAGATAGACGCGACGATGCGACAGAACGACTTTTAGATTTTGCAGAAAATGTAAAAGGTGAGGCAAAGAGCGATGAAAAAGTAGTTCAGGAATGGCGTTTTGGAACCGTTCAGGAGCGTATTACACATTCATTGGTAAAAGGGATTGATGGTTTTATCGAAGAAGATGTTGAAGAAGCACGTTTAGCAGCAACAAAACCAATTGAAGTTATCGAAATCAATTTGATGACGGGAATGAATGTCGTTGGAGATTTATTCGGAAGCGGAAAAATGTTCCTGCCTCAGGTTGTAAAATCGGCTCGTGTAATGAAAAAAGCTGTGGCTTATTTACTGCCATTTATTGAAGCAAGCAAACAAGCGGGAGACAAACAAGGAAACGGAAAAATCCTGATGGCGACCGTAAAAGGTGACGTTCACGATATTGGTAAAAACATTGTTTCGGTGGTTTTGGCTTGTAATAATTACGAGATTGTAGATCTTGGTGTTATGGTGCCTCCGGAAAAAATTATTGCTGCGGCGATTGAACACAATGTAGATATCATAGGTTTAAGCGGACTGATCACGCCTTCGCTTGACGAAATGGTGTATTTAGCCAAAGAATTAGACAAACAAGATATTAAAATCCCAATTATGATTGGCGGGGCAACAACTTCACGTGCACATACAGCCGTGAAAATTGCGCCTCAATACAGAGAAACTGTAATTCACGTAAACGATGCTTCGAGAGCCGTTACTGTTGCAGGAAACCTGTTAGATCATAACCGAAAAATATATGCGGCAGATATTCGTGCAGAATACGACTCGTTTAGAGAAACATTTTTAAATCGTTCGAGAGATAAAAACTTCCTGACGATTGAAGATGCCCGTAAAAACAAATTACCATTAGATTGGTCTGAATATACACCAACTAAACCAAAAGTAATTGGCGCACAAACTATTGAAATAGAACTGGATGTTTTGGTTCCGTATATCGACTGGACACCATTTTTTCAGACTTGGGAATTGTACGGGAAATATCCGGCAATTTTAACGGATGAGGTTGTGGGAGAACAAGCTACTTCTGTTTTTAACGATGCTCAGGCGATGTTGAAAGTGATTTTAGAAGAGAAAAAGCTGAAAGCAAAAGGTATTTACGGAATTTTCCCTGCGAATCAGGTTGACGATGATGACATCGAATTGCGTGATGAAAACGGAAAAGTTCTAGAGAAATTCTTAACACTTCGCCAGCAGTCACAAAAAACAAAAGGTGCTCCAAACATCGCTTTGTCGGATTTTATTCTGCCAAAAGAAAGCGGAATAACCGATTATATGGGAGCTTTTTGTGTAACCACAGGTTTTGGTGTTGACGAATGGGCAGCGGAATATGAAAAGAATTTAGACGACTACAATTCGATTATGGTAAAAGCGCTTGCCGATCGTTTTGCTGAGGCTTTCGCCGAATATCTTCACGAAAAAGTTCGTAAAGATTTCTGGGGTTATGATTCAGAAGAATCTTTAACCAACGAAGAATTGATTAAAGAAAATTATAAAGGAATTCGTCCTGCTCCAGGTTATCCGGCTTGTCCAGATCACTTGGAGAAACCAACGATTTGGAAGCTTTTAAATGTAGCCGAAGAAATTGGTGTGACTTTGACAGAAAGCATGGCGATGTGGCCGGCTTCATCAGTTTCTGGATATTATTTCGGGAATCCAAAAAGCAGGTATTTCGGACTCGGAAAAATAAAAGAAGATCAGGTAGTAGATTACGCCAAACGACGCAATGTTCCAACTGATTACGCCATGAAATGGTTAAACCCTAATATAGCAGATTAACGAAAAGTTATTTTAGTTTCAAGTTTCAGGTTTCAAGTTCTCTACAGCAACTTGAAACTTGAAACCTGAAACTTGAAACAAATAAAAAGATTGATTTACGTTTTTTGATTTCAGATTTTTTACACAGACTAAAACTCAAAATTCATAACTCATAACCCATAACTTAAAAAATGAAAGTAACAGAGCATATAGAAAACGCCAAAGGAAAAACATTATTCTCATTTGAAATTATTCCGCCTCAAAAGGGGAAAAGTATTCAGGAATTATATGATAATATCGATCCGTTAATGGAGTTTAAACCGCCGTTTATTGACGTAACTACTTCTCGCGAAGAATATATTTATATTGATAAAGGCAACGGACTTCTGGATAAAAAATTGACTCGTATGCGTCCGGGAACGCTTGGAATTTGCGCTTCTATAAAACACAAATACAATGTAGATACGGTTCCGCATTTACTTTGCGGTGGCTTTACACAAGAAGAAACAGAATATATGCTGGTTGATTGTCAATATTTGGGAATCAACAATGTAATGGCGCTTCGCGGCGATGCAATGAAAGACGAACAATCTTTTGTGCCAAAAGCGGGAGGAAATCATTATGCAATTGATTTAGTACGACAAATCAACGATCTAAACTGCGGAAAATATCTTCATGAAGTGATGGATATCGACAACAAAGCTGATTTTTGTATTGGTGTTGCGGGTTATCCTGAAAAACATTTAGAATCACCATCTTTACAATCAGATTTAAAAAGATTAAAAGAAAAAGTTGACGCGGGAGCAGATTATGTGGTAACACAAATGTTTTTTGACAACTCGAAATATTTTAATTTTGTTGCAAAAGCAAGAGAAATGGGAATCACAATTCCTATTATTCCCGGAATTAAACCAATTGCTGTTCAAAGACATTTACAAGTTTTACCGCAGATTTTCAGAATCGATTTACCGGAAGATTTAATTGATGCGGTGGATAAATGCAAAAATAATGCTGAAATCAAACAAGTGGGAATCGAATGGGCGATTCAGCAGTCATTAGAATTAAAAGCGGCAGGAGTTCCATTTTTACATTATTATTCAATGGGGAAATCTGAGAATATCCGCCAGATTGCTAGTCAGGTTTTTTAAGGTCCTTGCGAGGAACTTTGTCAAAGTTTTAAACTTTGACAAAGTTGATTGAGTACAGTTTGTCATTTCGACGAAGGAGAAATCTTCGCTAGAAACTCGACAAAGATTAGATTCTCGTTGCGGAGCTGCGTACGAAGATTTCTCCTTCGTCGAAATGACAAGAATGTGGAAGATGATGATTGGAATTTGGAATTTTTTTAATTGAAATTTAAAAAATTATGAAACAAGAAGAATTACAAGCCATAGCCTCTCAATTAAAACATCCATCTGGAGAAAAAGGAATCGAAATGGCAAATATGATGAACGAAACGAACATCAATATGACGCGCCATTCGATTCAAAATCTTAATATATCCAAAGAAAATAAAATTCTGGAATTAGGTCACGGAAATGCGGGACACGTAGAATTTTTGTTTGAACAAGCAGAAAATCTTAAATATTACGGACTGGAAATGTCGGAACTGATGTTTCAGGAAGCGCGCCAGATAAACAGAAATTTTGTCTCTCAAAAACAAGCTTTCTTTTCGCTTTATGACGGAGATAAAATTCCGTTTGAAGACGAATCTTTTGATAAAATATTTACAGTAAATACCATTTATTTTTGGCAGAAACCAGAAGAATTACTTCTGGAAATTTACAGAGTTTTGCAACCAAATGGAAATTTCTGTATAACCTTTGCCCAGGAAGATTTCATGAAGCAATTACCTTTTACACAATTTGAATTCGAATTATACAGCACTGAAAAGGCTCAGCAATTAATTGAAAAAACGCCTTTTAAAATTGTTTACACAGAAACGCAGACAGAAAAAGTAAAGAGCAAAACAGGCGAATTGGCAGACAGAGATTATACAACTATTGTTTTGGAAAAATAATTTTTCTGCCACTCCCGATAACTATCGGGATAAAAGATTTAAAAGGATTTTTAATTTGTGTTAATCCTTATATAATCTGTGGCAAAAAATAATTAACTCTAGCAGTTTTTTAAGTACTTTCATTGTTTATTATTAATCTTTCTGAATTATAACCCTTATTAAATTATGGAAGTTAAAAAAATCAATTTTCTACAAAATTACAGCAGCATACTTTTGCTTCTTGGCGGTATTATTATCGGGAGTATTTTTGGATTAGTGTTTGGAGAAAAAGTTTTGATAATAAAACCAATTGGTGATATATTCCTAAACCTGCTTTTTACTGCCATTATTCCGCTTATATTTTTCACGATTGGTTCTTCCATTGCTAATTTGGAAAGAACAGAAAAATTAGGAAAGCTGTTTGTTATCATGATTCTGGTTTTTTTGGCGACAATTCTTATTTCAGGAATTGTAATGATTTGTGCCGTTTATCTTTTTCCAATTCATCAGGATATTGCCATTACCAAAGTTCCGTTTGAAAAAATTGAATCAGGATCTGCGGGTGATCAAATAGCGAAACTGCTTACGGCAAATGATTTCTTCGAATTACTGTCGCGAAAAAGCATGCTGGCGTTGATTATCTTCTCTTTTTTAATTGGTTTTGCCACATTGCAGTCTGGAGAAAAAGGAAAGGCTTTCAAGAGTTTTCTGGATTCCGGAAACGAGGTTATGAAACAACTTTTGAACATTATAATGAAGTTTGCACCACTTGGTTTAGGAGCTTATTTTGCCTATCAGGTTGGTATTTTCGGGCCGCAGTTGTTTGGAGTTTATGCAAAACCTATGGCAGTTTATTATGCAGCCTGTATTTTTTATTTCTTTGTGTTCTTTAGTTTATACGCACTTGTCTCTGGCGGAAAAAGAGCATTTAAAGTTTTTTGGAGCAATAATATTACGCCTTCATTAACAGCAGTTGGAACCTGCAGCAGTATTGCAACGATTCCGGCAAATTTGGATGCTGCACAAAAAATGGGAATTCCGTCGCATGTTCGTAATTTGGTAATTCCGCTTGGAGCACCTTTGCACAAAGATGGTTCGAGTATGTCATCCATTTTAAAAATAACCTTTTTGTTTGCCATGTTTGGCAAAGATTTTACAGATCCCATGACCATTCTTCTGGCTTTAGGAATTACTGTAGTTGTCTCAATTGTAGAGGGCGGAATTCCAAACGGAGGTTATATTGGCGAAATCTTAGCCATTACTGTTTACGGTTTCCCGATGGAACAAGCGCTGCCAGTCGCCATGATTTTAGGAACCCTGGTTGATCCAATTGCCACTTTACTAAACGCAAATGGCGATGTAATCTGCTCGATGATGGTTTCGCGATTCTCTGAAAAAACCAAGTGGTAGCTTCGGTATAAAAAATTTCCTTTCAAAAATAATTCTTAAAAATAACTTTATCTCGCATGTAAAGGCTTCGACTTCGCTCAGCCTGACAATGACGCTGATCAAATAACTTATGTAAATATGAACACAACACTACAACACGATCTAAACGATTTAGAAAATATCTTAGAAAAAGCAAAACAACAAGGGATTGATTTTCTTAATAATCTTGAAAACATTTCAACATCCAATACCAATAGAATTGATCCCAAGCGAAATTTAAACGAGTTAGGTTTAGGTTCAGAAAAAGCTTTAAAAGAATTTAATGAAAGACTAGCGCCTTTATTAGTTTCGTCTCCGGGACCGCGTTATTGGGGATTTGTGACGGGCGGGTCAACTCCGGCTTCTATTGTTGGCGATTGGCTGGCAACGGTTTATGATCAAAATGCACAATCAATTAATTCGCAAGGAGGAAATTCGGCACTAATAGAGTTTGAAACTATTAATTTACTGCTGCAATTATTAGAACTTCCAGATTCCTTTTTAGGCGGATTCGTAACCGGAGCCACAATGTCAAACTTTACCAGTTTAGCAGTTGCGAGACAATGGTTTGGAAAACAACTTGGAAAAGATTTTGCTAAAAACGGAATTTCTGAAACCATAAATATCTTAACTGCAACGGCGCATTCTTCTTCCATAAAATCATTATCAATGTTAGGAATTGGAAGTCAGAATTACACCGTAATAAAAACGGTTGAAGGCAATCGTGAAGCAATTGATATTGCTGATTTAGAATTGAAAATTAAAGAATTAAACGGAAAACCTTTTATATTGATTTCAAGTGCCGGAACCGTAAATACTGCAGATTTTGATGATTTTGAAGCGATTTCAAATCTAAAAGAAAAATACAATTTCTGGTGGCATATTGATGGTGCTTTTGGTGGATTTGCTGCAGTTTCGGAGAAATACAAACATTTTGTAAAAGGCTGGGAAAATGCAGACAGTATTACAATTGATTGTCATAAATGGCTTAATGTGCCTTATGAAAGTGCCTTTTATTTAATTAAAAAAGATCACGTGAACCTGCAGATTGAAACGTTTCAGAATTCGAATGCACCATATTTAGGAAATCCGCTGGAGAATTTTAATTATTTAAATGTTCTTCCTGAAAATTCACGTCGTTTAAGAGCGCTTCCAGTTTGGTTTTCTTTAGTAGCTTACGGGAAAGAGGGTTTTTGCGATATTATTGAAAAAAGTATTTCACTGGCACTTCATTTTGGAAATGCTCTTATTGAAGACGGCAGCTTTGAACTTCTGGCTCCAATTAGATTAAATAATGTTTGCTTTACTTTAAAAGGGGATGAAAATCAAGATAAAGTGGGAGAGTTTTTAACCAAACTAAATGATACGGGAACCGTTTTTATGACGCCGACTTTTTATCAAAATAAAAAAGGAATCAGGGCTTCGTTTGTAAATTGGCGAACTACAGAAAAGGATATTAAAATAGTTTTAGAAGAAATCAAACAGCTTATCTAAAAAAACAAACAAAAACTTTTTTACAAGTCCTGCTAACTACGGTTAGCAGGATTTTTTTTATTGAATTTGTAAGGTTTTTAATGGATTTAAGTTTTGTGATTTTAACTTATTTTCAATTTTATTTAATAAAAACTTAATTTAATATTAATCAAATCTTAAGAATTGATGGATTTTTTTATTAATATTTTATTTTAAAGGTTAATTTAATTCTTATTTAGAATAAATAAAAATTAATTTGTTTTTATTTATATTTGTATGTTAATTTTGTGCAAAAATTTAATTTAAACCAAATTAATATAATGCAAATTAACAGACTATTAATCCTGATTTTATTGTTCTTCACTTCGATTCAGGGTTTTCCACAAAGTAGTAAAGTAAATTTAAGTGGTGTCATTTTAGGAAATAATGGAAAACCTGCTGAAGGTGTTTCGGTTGCATTAAAAGGGACATCTTATTCAACTTTAACAAACGAAAAAGGAGAATTTGAAATTAGTGCCGCTCCGGGTAATTATACTTTATCAATTTCTTATGTTGGTTACAAATCAAAACAAATCAAAATAAATCTGGATCAGTCTAAAACAATCCCAACGATCACTATTGAAGAGGATATGGCGGCTTTAGATGAAGTTCAGGTTAAAGGAAAATCAAAAGTACAGCGCGTTCGCGAAGAAGCCTTTAATATTACCGCAGTTGATTTAAAACAGCTTTATAATACTTCTGCCGATTTAAATCAGGTTTTAAATAGAACTACCGGAGTTCGTGTGAGAGAAACAGGAGGAATGGGATCTGCTTTTAATTTTTCATTGAACGGTTTTTCCGGAGATCAGGTTAAATTTTTTATGGACGGAATTCCATTAGATAATTACGGGCCATCTTTTACATTGAATAATATTCCAACAAATATGGCGGAAAGAATAGATGTTTATAAAGGAGTTGTGCCAATTGAATTAGGAGGTGATGCCTTAGGAGGTGCAGTAAATATTGTAACGAATAAAAATGTAAACAGATATATTGATGCATCATACAGTTATGGCTCTTTTAATACGCACAAGGCTGCACTAAATACACGTTTTACAAGTAAAAAAGGTTTTGTAACTAATCTTAATGCTTTTCTTAATTATTCTGATAATAGTTATAAAGTCGAAGCTCAGGTTCCAGATCCTGTAACAGGACTTTTTGGGCCGCCGGAAGAACTTAAGCACTTTCATGATGGTTATAAACAAGCAACTGTTATAGCAGAAGTAGGAGTAAAAGACAAAAAATATGCAGATTACTTATTAGTTGGTGTTACTGGCAGTGCAAACAAAAAGGAAGTACAACAAGGGCCTACTATGTTTAGAGTTGTTGGGGATGCTTTTGAAGACAGCCAAAATTTTGTTGCGTCATTAAAGTATAAGAAATCAAACTTGTTTACTAAAGGATTAACGGCAACTTGGGCGGCATCTTACAACATAGCAGAAGAACGTAAGGTTGATACGTCATCCAGAAGGTTTACATGGAGAGGAGTGCGTACAGACGTACCGGCTTATAATAGTTCGGGAGAAATTAATACCGTTAAAACTTTAATGGTTTATGATGTAAAATCTCTTCAAAGTAATGCTAATTTAAAATATGAGTTGGATGAGAATAACACATTTGCTCTAAATTATACTTATGTAGGATATAAGCGTACAGAGGATAATGAATATATAACTACGGACAAACCAACAAAACCATTTTTGAATAAAAATATAGTAGGTTTTTCATATAGTTTATCAGCACTTGAAAAAAGATTGTCTTTTACAGCTTTTGGAAAAATGCTTGATTTAAAAGGAGAAGTAACAACAGATCCGGGTACAACTTCAGAAAAAGTAGTTAACCCTTCCTTTAACAATTTTGGTTATGGAAGTGTCGCAGCTTATTTTTTAATTCCTGAAACTTTACAGCTTAAAACATCTTTTGAGCATGCTTACAGAATGCCATCAGCACTTCAATTATTAGGAGATGGTCTTAGAGTAAGTCCAAGTCCAAATCTTCAGCCGGAATCTAGTGATAATTTTAATTTTGGATTTTCTTATAAAAATGCTGCTGCGGTACACTCTTATGGAGCAGAAGCAAATTTTATTTATAGAAGAGCTGATGACTTTATACAAGACAGACAAGATCAAAGCAATCCATCAAAAAGTAAAGCGATTAATTTTAAAAATATTCAAGTAACCGGAGTTGATGGAGTTTTGCATTATGGTTACAAAGACTGGCTGGTTTTAGATTTAAATGCAACATATCAAAAAACGGTTAATAAAGATGCAACGGTTTCTCCGGGTACTAACCAGGTTAATTATTTGTATAATAAACAATTAGCAAACGTGCCAATTTTATATGGAAATGCTAATCTGGGATTTAACTTCAGGAAAATTAAATTTGATGACGACTTCCTTACCGTTAACTTATTAACGAATTATTCAAGCAGTTACTATTTAAGAAATCCAAATCTTGGAGAAACAGGTAAAAAAGAAATTCCAGAGCAGCTTTACTATTCCGCATCTGTAGCTTATTCACTTAAAAATGGACGTTATAATGTTGCCGTAGAGTGTTTTGATATCACAGACGTTAAACTTTACGACTATTTTAATGTGCAAAAACCAGGAAGATCGTTTACCCTAAAACTTCGTTATTTTTTCATGTAACCTTTCTAATACTATATAAAATTAATTCCAGAAACAGTTGAAGCTGCTGGTACTACTAAACTAAATTTAAATAATTATGAAAACACTTAAAATTAAAAATCTATTAGCAGTTATGCTAATGTCAGTTACTATATTTTCATGCAGTAGTGACGATTCTAATACAGAGGAGCCAATAACGTTAAGCAAATATGTTATTGGTTACCAAACTGATACCTGGAATGAAAACTACATGTGGAGCTTTAGTTCAATAGATCAGTTAATGACCGGAACAATAGACATGAATGGAAAAGGAATTGAGCAAGGCGGTTCATACATTCCAATTGCTAATACTATGTTTGCAATGGATAGTGAGGCAGAAGGTTCTGCACCATTTTCATTAAATGCTGCCGGAGCATTAGTTGCCGGAAGCCGTGTTTTTATCGAATCTCCATATGCTTATGGTGTTACTGAAGATAATAAATTATTAATTGTTGGTGCTTCATGGGAAGGTGCGAGTTCAAACAATGAATTAATTGTTTACGATCCTGTAAAACAATTTATTACAAGTCGTAAATTTAACGATTTTGCAACTACTACAGGTCGTTTTGATTTCCCAACAGGTGTAACAGTAGTTGGAGATAAAGTATTTGTATCTGTATTTAACAGAGATGCAAGTGATGACTGGCAGATAGATCAAAAACAAGCTTACATTAGAGTTTACGACTACCCATCTTTAACTTTTGTAAAAAGAATTGCTGATCCTCGTACAACTGCAGTTGGTATGTATTACACTAACACGGGTATTATACGCACAGATTCAGGAAACATTTATACTTTCTCTTCAAATGCTAAAGCTGGAGGTTATACTGTAAAAGAAGATTCTCACTCTGGAATCCTTCGTATTAATAAAGGACAGACAGATTTTGATGCTTCTTATTTCTTCGATCTTCAGGAAAGCACTCTTAACGGAAAAGTACTTGCAGCTTACCCAATTGGAGGAGAAAAAGCATACATCGTTTATCTTCCTGCTGCAGATGATACGGTAGAATGGGGTTTCTTACGTCATTATACCTTTAAATTTAAATCTGCAATTATCGATTTACCAACTAAAAAAATAACTGCAGTAACAGGATTACCTGGACACGCTGGAGATAATTATTTTGGTATAGGAAGTTTATTTGTTGAAAATGGAAATGCTTATAAAGCTTTTGTAACAAATGATGAAGTTCGTATTTACAAAATTAATTTAGAAACTGGAGTTGCAACTGCTGGTGCAAAAGTAACAGGTGGTGGAACTGATATTTCGGCTATTACTAAATTAACGTATACAGCTCAATAAAAATAGGTTAAAACTTTCTGTTTTAATTTCACATAACCATATAATCAATGTCTTTTACGGATTTGATTATATGGTTTTTTTATAATAACAATTTCATTTTAGAATTACAAAATATCTATTATTATCTCAAAACACCAAATTCAAATATCATTTCAGTAAAATAAAAAGAGCCTGTCTAAAATTAGCAGGCTCTTTTCTTTCAAAAAAAAATAAAAAACAAAAAAACAAGTTTAAGGGATCTAAAATTCTATATGTTTGGAGTTAATGCACTAATAGGATTATCCAGATTATATCAATATAAATTTTACAGATGCAAATATAATATTATTTATAACAAGTCTAAATAAAAATAATTAAAAATTGCAATAAACTTTACATGTTTGATACCAAGTAGATAAATATTTGATATTAAGAAAGATTAAGAGAGAAACAGAGATTCTTAGAAAAGAAAAACCGATTTATTCTTAGGAATAAATCGGTTTTTAATATATCTGAGACTGTAAACCGCGACTGAAAACTTACTTAGTAATTTCTCTAAACACCGCCTCCAGGTTTTTATTTTTCTGGTTTAATTGTAATGTTTTTAAACCATTTTCTGTAGCAAAGTCAAAAATTGCAGGGCGCATATCTTTTTCTGTAACAAAAGTTAGTTCCCAAGTCATGTCATGCGTGTTTTTGTACGAAGAAATGTTTTCTAATCTGGCTAAAAGCTGCTCTTCGACTTTATAATCAAACTCTACTTCAATAACTTGCTCTTTATTATCAGAAACTAAATGATCTAATTTATTGTCGGCAACAATTTGTCCTTTGTCAATAATTATGACACGATCGCAAATTGCTTCGACTTCCTGCATAATATGTGTCGATAAAAAAATGGTCTTATCCTTACCAATATTTTTGATTACGTTTCTAATTTCCATTAACTGATTCGGATCCAGACCTGTAGTTGGTTCATCCAAAATCAAAACATCAGGATTGTGAAGTAAAGCATTCGCAAGCCCAACGCGCTGACGGTATCCTTTTGAGAGCTGGCTGATTTTTTTATGGCTTTCCGGTGTCAGTCCTGTCAGTTGAATTACCTCTTCAATTCTTGACTTTGGCACCTTATAAACATCGGCATTAAAAGCCAAATACTCACGAACATACAAATCCAAATATAACGGATTATGCTCTGGTAAATATCCTATCGACTGCTGTACCGCTTTAGCGTTTGTCATGACATCGTGGCTATTTACAAGGGCTGAGCCGCTGTCGGCAAGTAAATAAGTAGTCAAAATTTTCATTAAAGTAGATTTTCCAGCTCCGTTGGGACCAAGAAATCCTACGATTTCTCCCTTCTCAATTTTAAACGAAATTTCATTTAAAGCTTTTTGCGCTCCGTAACTTTTTGATATACTGTTTATTTCTATTGACATGACTTTTTATTTGCTACAAAAGTAAACAGAAATAGTCTCGATTGCTAAAATTTATCTTTTAAAGTAATTATAAAAAATTAAACATCGCCCAGTATTCACGGCATCGTTATTGTTAAAGGAATGCTAAATTAAAATAAAACCCAAATTATGAAAAAAATTCTAGTGATGGCTGCATTGGCTATCTGCAGTTTTGCAAATGCACAAAAAGGAACAATCTTAGTAGGTGGAAACATCGGATATTCTTCTGAAACGGTTGATTATGGAGTTGGTGAAACAAAAACAAATCAATTTAGCTTTTCTCCTAAAGTAGGTTACCAATTTCACGAAAACTGGACAGTTGGAGGTGAATTTACGGTATCTTCAGCTAATGATGACAATGGTGCAAGAGAAATAAAAGATAATGATTTCAAATTAGGAGCTTTTGTACGTTATTCAGTGCCATTAAACCAAACTTTTTCTGTTTTTGCAGATATGGGCTTAGGTTTACAAAATAAAAAAAGAACTATTGATGGTCCTGGAAATGATTACTCAAAATCTAAAGCAGACGGAATGTACGTTGGAGTAACTCCAGCTCTTTTCATTAACATGAAAAAAGGTTTTGGTTTAAACTTCAGCATTGGTGGTTTAGGTTACGATACTTACAGCTATGACAACAATGGTCCGGATGTTAGTAATTTCTACTTCAATTTTGGACAAACATTTAACATTGGAGTTTCTAAAAACTTCTAATCTTAAGTTACATATTCAATTTCAGAAAAGCACTCCAATTGGGGTGCTTTTTTTATTGATAGAATCCCATTGAGTGTATCCTTTGCGCATAAGACGCACTGCGGTGCGTCTCTACGATATGCTTTGTGTTGATTTTTCTTTGATAATCATACACGTATTTTGTTCTGTAGAGACGCACTGCAGTGCGTCTACGCAACGAATATCGAATAAAACATTTTGTATTAAGATAGCGTATTGTTCGCTAAGATTTTTTGAAAACAAAAAGTCTTCTGCTTAAAAAAAATAATGCCCGCAAAAGTGAAGTCGAAACTAAATCATAACTAATTCCCGACTCCACTAAGCTGACACTAAAAAACAAAAATATATCTAAAAAGAACTATTAATTTACAGGACTTTCAACCGCAGCGCGCATTTCCTGAGCCGCTGCAACCATTTCGATTAAAGCTTTTTTGGTTTCATCCCAATGACGTGTTTTTAAACCACAATCAGGATTTACCCATAATTGATCTACTGGAATTACTGCCGAAGCTTTTTCTAATAAACGAACCATTTCTGCGCTCGAAGGCACACGTGGTGAGTGAATATCATAAACGCCGGGACCAATTTCGTTTGGATATTTAAAGTTGGCAAAAGCATCTAAAAGCTCCATTTGCGAACGGGAACATTCAATCGTAATTACATCCGCATCCATATCGGCAATGTTTTGAATAATGTCGTTGAATTCGCTGTAACACATGTGTGTATGAATTTGCGTATCGTCATTTACACCGCTTGCAGAAATACGGAAAGCTTTTACAGCCCAGTCTAAATATTTCTCCCATTCTTCTTTTCGCAATGGTAAACCTTCACGAATTGCAGGCTCATCAATTTGAATAATTTTGATTCCCGCTTTTTCTAAATCCACAACTTCGTCACGAATTGCCAAAGCAATTTGCGTACAAGTTTCAGAACGAGGCTGATCGTTACGTACAAACGACCATTGTAAAATTGTTACTGGTCCTGTAAGCATTCCTTTTACCCATTTTGGAGTTAAAGACTGTGCATATTTAGACCATTTTACCGTCATAGGGTTTGGTCTTGAAACGTCACCATAAATAACCGGAGGTTTTACACATCGGCTTCCGTAACTTTGAACCCAGCCATTTTTGGTAAAAGTAAATCCGGCCAATTGTTCGCCGAAATATTCCACCATATCATTACGTTCAAATTCTCCGTGAACCAGAACATCAATTCCGGTTTCTTCCTGAAAACGAATCGTAGCTTCAGTTTCTTTTTCGATTAAATCATTGTATTGTTCCGTAGTTAATTCGCCTTTTTTGAATTTCGCTCTCCAGCTTCTCACTTCAGCCGTTTGAGGGAAAGAACCAATTGTTGTGGTTGGGAATAACGGAAGATTTAAAGCCTCAATCTGACTTTTTCTTCTTGCTGCAAAAGCACTTTTACGTTTGTCATCTGAAGCTGTAATTCCGGCAACACGCGCTTTAACTTCGTTATTATGAATTAATTTTGAAGTCTTACGGTTTTCATTTGCAATTACGTTTCTTTCGTAGTCAACAGAATTTTTAACATCAACTTCTCCTGAACCAATTTGTTTTAAAAGTACAATTTCGTTGATTTTTTGTTTAGCAAAAGCAAGCCATTGTTTGATTTCAGGCGTTAGAGTTTCGTCGTTTGTTTCTAAATCTAAATCGCAAGGACTGTGAATTAAAGAGCAAGAAGGTCCAACTAAAATTCTGTCTTTACCTAAAGCATCAGTTGCTTTTTTAATTAATTCTAAAGATTTTTTGAAATCATTTTTCCAGATATTTCTACCGTCAACAACTCCCAAAGAAAGATTTACGTTTGAAGCCAGTTTTCCGGATTCTAAAATATCATCTAACTGAAGCGGACATCGAACTAAATCTAAATGGAAAGTATCAACCGGAAGAGCCAAAGCCGTTTCTAAGTTTTCTCCAAAACAGTCAAAATAATTCGCTAAAATGATTTTAAGTTTTGGGAAACGAATATTGATTTCGTTATAAACCTTTGTAAACGTATTTCTTTCTTTATCAGTTAAATTTAAAGCTAAGAAAGGTTCGTCAAGCTGAATATATTCTGCATTTTCTGCTTGTAATTTTTCGAAAATTTCGAAGTAAACAGGCAATAAAGCGTCAATAAGATCAATTCGGTTAAAACCCTCTTCCTTTTCTTTTCCTAAAAGTAAATACGAAATTGGCCCAATTAAAACTGGTTTTGTAGCAATTCCTAAAGCATTTGCTTCTTTAAATTCATTGATTATTTTTTCTGAAAACAATTCAAATTTTTGGTTCTTTGTAAATTCAGGAACAATGTAGTGATAGTTCGTATCGAACCATTTTGTCATTTCCATTGCTACAACATCCTGACCTTCTTTTTGTGCGCCTCTTGCCATTGCAAAATACAAATCAAGAGATGAATTTTTTCTTGCGAATTCGTGGTAACGCTGCGGAATTGCACCAACTGTCAAAGTCAAATCCAAAACCTGATCATAAAAAGAAAAGTCATTTGACGGAATTAAATCAACTCCGGCTTGTGATTGTAAATGCAAGTTTTTGATACGGATTTCTTTTCCGGCATCGATAAGTTCATCTGCCGAAATTTTTCCTGCCCAATACAATTCACTGGCTTTTTTTAATTCTCTGTTGCTCCCGATTCTTGGATAACCTAAATTATTTGTTTTCATTTTGATTTCAGTATTTTTTACTGAACAAATTTATTGTATTAGATTTTATAACTTATATTTGACCCTTATTTCAGTAAAATGTATTTTAAAAGTTATTTTAAAAAGATTTTATTACTGTAAATGTCTTTTAAACGAACCTTTAGCCGTAAAAAAAACTATGGAAAACCTCGATAAAACCGATTTGCTGATCCTGAAACACCTTCAGGAAAACTCAAATATCAACACAAAAGACCTCGCCAGTAAATTATTTCTTACTGTAACGCCAGTTTATGAACGTATAAAAAGGTTAGAAAGAGACGGATTTATAACAAAGTATGTGGCATTACTTGATAGAAAAAAAATGAACCGCGGCATGACAGTTTTTTGCAATGTCCGTTTAAAAGAACACGCTAAAAACGTGGGAAGTAATTTTGTAAAAGATATCGTAGCGCTTCCTGAAATTATAGAATGTTATAATATTGCGGGCGATTACGATTTTATGCTAAAAATTCTCGTGCAGGATATGGCTAGTTATCAGGATTTTGTAATGAATAAATTGTCAACAATAGAAAACATTGGAAATACGAACAGTATTTTTGTAATGGGAGAAATAAAACACAGTACCGCATTAGAGTTTTAATCTTTTTTTGCCACAGATTAAAAAGATTATAATGATTTTTTTAGGATTGATGGTTAGGTTTTTTGCCACGAATTTCACGAATTTTCACAAATCATTGTATATAAATTAATTCGTGAAAATTCGTGAAATTCGTGGCAAACAAAACATTTAATCTTTTAATTCAAATTAATCTACGGCCTATTTTTATTTAATATTATCCTAAAATAAAATGTATTTTTGACGTTTAGATCCTCAATCTAAAATCAATAATCTACAATCTAAAATAGAACAATGAACTGGGAACAACTTTTATCATTAAAACGTCAGGGAGATACAAGCAAAAGATTACGTGTAGAACAAGATGATACACGATTAGGTTTTGAAGTCGATTATGACCGAATTATTTTCTCGGCAGCATTTCGTTCTCTGCAGGATAAAACCCAGGTAATTCCGCTTTCTAAAACAGATTTCGTACATACCAGATTAACACACAGTTTAGAAGTTTCTGTTGTGGGAAGATCTTTAGGACGTTTGGTAGGTAAAAAAATCATCGAAAAATATCCTTATTTAAAAGAAATTCACGGTTATCATATGAATGATTTTGGGGCAATTGTAGCCGCTGCTTCATTAGCGCATGATATCGGGAATCCGCCTTTTGGACATTCGGGAGAAAAAGCAATTGGCGAATATTTCTCTACCGGAAAAGGATTGAAATACAAAGATAAATTAACGGCAAAACAATGGCAGGATTTAATTGATTTTGAAGGAAATGCCAATGGTTTTTCGGTACTTACGGCAAGCCGTCCGGGAATTGAAGGCGGACTTAGAATTTCATACGCAACATTAGGCGCATTTATGAAATATCCAAAAGAAAGTCTTCCGAAAAAACCAACCAATAATATTGCTGATAAAAAATACGGTTTCTTCCAGTCTGACAAAGCCTTTTTTGAAGAAGTTGCCGAAGATATGGGAATGATCCCAAATAAAGAAGAGGGAGATATTGGCTTTGAAAGACATCCTTTAGCTTATTTAGTTGAAGCTGCAGATGATATTTGCTACACCATTATTGATTTTGAAGACGGAATCAATCTTGGTTTAGTTTCTGAAGATTATGCTTTAGAATACTTAATCAAATTAGTAAAAGACAATATTGGAGTTGCCAAATATAAATTGTTAGAAACAAAAGAAGACAGAATTAGTTATTTACGTGCCTTAGCAATTGGAGCCTTAATTAATGACGCTGTTGATGTTTTTGTAGAAAATGAAGAAGCGATTCTGGCCGGAAATTTCCCTTTTGCTTTAACTGATAAAAGTAAATACAAAGCGCAGATGAATGATATTATCAACTTAAGCGTTGAAAAAATCTATCAAAGCCGTGAAGTTATCGAAAAAGAAATTGTTGGGTATCAAATCATTCAGACTCTGCTTGATAAGTTTATCACTGCATTCAATAACAAATACGAAGGGACAGCATCAAATTATGATAAATTAATCCTGAAAATGTTGCCGGAAAAACATAATTTAGAGAAAGGTAATTTATATGAACGTCTGCTTCATATTTGTCATTATGTTTCTCTTTTAACAGATGGAAATGCCTTGGAATTATACGAAATGATTCAGGGAAGAAAAAAGAATTAATGTTCAAATTATAGTATAAAAAAGTGCCTGTATGTTTGTTTACAGGCACTTTTTTTTATAGTATGAATTTTATTTATTGAAAAGCATAAACTAAACCAACACCAAGAACTTGGCGTAATTGCGCTCTTGGTCCGTCGTTAACCTGCGAAGTACTTCCGGTTACAGGATCAACAACATCTTTTTTAGTTTTAATATCATCATCATAAACTAAATGAATACCAATATTTGCTTTCACATAAGCGTTTACAACAAGATCTAAACGCGTATCGTAATCGACATCGACATTTCCAAATCTGTTTAAATAATCGGTATATAAACTTAATCTGTTTTCGTAAAAAATATTTTTAAAGATTTCGCTTTTCATGTATGCCGTAAAAAGAATACCAAACTCCGCTTTTACTTTTTGTCCTTCCTCAATTAAAATTTGATTATTAGGATCTAAAGGATCTGGTGCATAAACCGCTTTTTTCACACCAAAAGAACCTTGATTTGCCAAGTATTGATCTAATACCAAAGTAGTTTTTAACGTAATAGGAGAGAAGTAAAAAGTTCTGTTTTTCTTTTTGTCTGAATTCTCAGCTCCCGCTCCCAGAAATATATAAGCTGGAGCAAAAGGCCTAGAGATTGCAATATCACGGTTTGGATAATTGTAACCGTCTGTAAATTGTGTATTGAAGTTAAATTTAGCAGAATAATACCAGTTTGAAACCGTATCTTTTCTAAAGCCGTATGTTGAGTTTAATAAAACAGCATCGTCTGTTTTTCTAAGTTCAGTCCCGTCTTGTTTGTTTAAACCATATTTAACAATAAGTTCGTTAACCCACTTATGATTTCCTTTTACAAAAGTTCGTCCAAATTCACCCTTAAATAAACCAGAAATAGAACTTGTTCCCCCCGCACTCCAATTCACAAAAGCGATCTCTGAAATATCAAAACCCACTTGATTTTTTTTAGTCCAGTTTGAAGGCAGTTTAGGTACTTGATTTGGATCTAAAGTCGTTTGTATAAGCTGCGCAAAGTTTTTTGAAGAACAGAGAAGCAACAGAAGCAAAAGGGTAGAACGTAATAATTTCATTAGGCTTATTTTTGTATTTTTGGTGTTGCAAAATAATTATTTTACACCGTTTGAAAAAAGATTTATTAAAGATTTAACGTCAATTTCACACAATTGTTGTAGCTGCAGCACGCTTCCATGCTCAATAAACTCGTCTGGAATACCCAAAATTTTGACATCATTTTTGAAGTTATTTGTGGCAGCAAATTCCAAAACAGCACTTCCAAATCCGCCTCTTTTTACTCCGTCTTCAATTGTAATTATATTTTCAAAAGTTGAAAAAATAGTGTTTAATAAATTGATATCTAGTGGTTTAATAAATGAAAAGTCATAATGCGCAATCTCATCTGAATTCGAACACTGATTTATAGCTTCGATTACATTATTTCCAATTGCTCCTGTAGATAAAATGGCTGTTTTTGTGCCATTTTTTAAGCAGTTTCCCTCGCCAATATTAATTTTTTCGTAATGTCCGAAATTTTCTACTTCCCAGTTTTGTAAGACACCGCGTCCTCTTGGATATCGAATCGCAACAGGATGATTTAATAAGCCTAATTGAGCCGTATATAAAATGTTTTGAAGTGCAATTTCATTAATTGGTGCATAAATAATCATGTTAGGTATAGAACGCAGATAAGCAATGTCAAAAACACCGTGATGCGTTGCACCGTCTTCGCCAACTAAACCAGCTCTATCCAAACAAAAAATAACGGGTAAATTTTGCAAAGCCACATCATGAATAACCTGATCGTAAGCGCGCTGTAAAAAAGTAGAATAAATATTGCAATATACCATCATTCCCTGCGTTGCCATTCCGGCGGCAAGAGTTACAGCATGTTGTTCTGCAATTCCCACATCAAAAGCACGTTCCGGCAGTTCATCCATCATAAATTTTAAAGAACTTCCTGATGGCATTGCGGGCGTGATTCCTATTATTTTTTCGTTCTTTTTAGCTAAATCTAAAATAGTTAAACCAAAAACATCCTGATATTTTGGTGGAAGATTTTCTTCTGATTTTAAATGAATTTCTCCCGTCGAAGCATCAAATTTTCCGGGCGCATGATATTTTACCTGATTCTCCTCGGCTTGCTGTAAACCTTTTCCTTTAGTAGTTACAATATGAAGAAACTTTGGGCCTTTTATCTTTTTTAATCTATTTAATTCTTGGATTAAAGTTGGAAAATCATGTCCGTCAATTGGACCGGAATAATCAAAATTCAGTGATTTTATAATGTTATTCTGCTTCGGATTTTTTCCGTTTTTAACCGCAGTCAGATATTTTTTTAGAGCACCAACACTTGGGTCAATTCCAATTGCGTTATCGTTTAAAATTACAAGAATATTAGCATCGGTAACTCCGGCATGATTTAAACCTTCAAAAGCCATTCCGCTTGCGATAGAAGCATCGCCGATAACCGCAATGTGCTGTTTATCGAAATCCCCTTTTAATTTAGAAGCAATCGCCATTCCCAATGCTGCAGAAATAGAAGTAGAAGAATGTCCAACGCCAAAAGTATCATAAACACTTTCGGTTCTTTTTGGGAAACCAGAAATTCCTCCAATTTGTCTGTTAGTATGGAAAATTTCTCTTCTTTCGGTTAAAATTTTATGTCCGTAAGCCTGATGTCCAACATCCCAAACCAATAAATCTTCGGGCGTATTAAAAACATAATGCAAAGCAATTGTCAGTTCGATTACACCTAAACTGGCACCCAAATGCCCTTCTTTTACAGAAACCACATCAATAATAAACTGACGTAATTCCTGAGCAACTTGAGTAAGCTGCTCTTCTTTTAAAAGACGTAAATCGGCAGGATTGTATATTTTCGAAAGTAAATTGCTTTTCATTGTAAGGTAAAAAGCAAATTTACGGTTTTAAATTTAATTTTTTCGCTGAGCGCTATTTCAATAAAATTGGTACAGAATATTGCATCTTGATTTTTTTTCCATTTGATTCTCCCGGCTGCCATTTTGGACATAAACTTAAAACTCGGATAAGTTCTTTTTCTAAAGGCTGGTCGACAGCAGGTTGAGATTGAAGATAAGATACAGAACCGTTTTTTTCTACAGCAAACGCAAGAATTATTTTCGCTTTTCCAATATTTGAGTCTTCTGGTTTTTTAAATTCTTTTGCAAAAAATGTGTAAAATTGCTCAATTCCACCAGGAAATTCTGCATTTGTCTCCATAACCGCACCAGTAGTAAATAAACTTTCGTCTTCGACTTCCACAGCTTTTTTACAATTTAGCTTTGCAGCTTTTTCTTTTTTAGTATTATTTACAGGATTTTTTTCAAATTTCACGTGATCAACTTTTGGAGGCGGAGGAGGTGGTGGTAAAGGGTTATGATGAGGATCATTCGGATTAATTGGAATGTCTCCAACCATAATTCTTTCTTTAGCAACGGTATCTTTTACAACTTCAACTTTATCAATTTTTTTCTTATTTCCTTCTTTATCTGCACAGCTAAACAAAGTTGTTCCCATTGCCACAAATAATGCCAATAAAAACATTTTATAGTAATTAGTCTGTGCATACAAAATTCGACTTGGAATTTGAATTGTAACAGAATCTAATTGCGATTTTCTAAATCTTCCGCAAATTTTATTATTTTGATTTTGAATGAAAAAATGCTGAATTTCATCAGGAAGCATTGCTGTAAAATCAACAACAGTTTTAGAGCAGCTTAAACAGAAACGACCATTTCCATCTGGAGTCATTTTGTTCCAGTCTTCATGACATGGTTCAGGAATTGTGATTTTATGTTTTCTATTCATTATTTATTGCTTAAAAGAAATTGGTAAGTTCAAAGATGTTCTAACGGCATGATTGTTTAATTTTCCCGGATTCCATTTTGGGGACATTTTTAAAACTCTAATAGCTTCTTCGCCAGTTCCGGTTCCGGCATCACGTAATATTTTGAAAGTACTTAAACTTCCATCTTTTTCTATTACAAACGAGACATATATTTTTCCGGTATATTTTTCTGTTTTATTGGGGATAACATAATTATCGTTAACAAAGGCATAAAACTTTTTCATTCCATTTTTTGGCTCAGGTATGACATCTAAACTTATTGGACTAAAAATATCATCATAATTAATAGTTATGTCTTCGGTTTTTATTTGATGATCATCGGGAACGACAGGCATACCCAATGTAGTAGCAGATATTGTATCATTCTCAACAATTTCTACTTTATCAATTTTTTGTTTCTTCTCATTTTTATCCTGACAGCTAAATAAAGTAGTCCCCATTGTAACAAACAAAGCCAGCAAAAACATTTTATGGTACTTCGTCTGCGTATATAAAACCCGACTTGGAATTTGAATTGTAATAGAATCTAATTGCTCGTTTTTAAATTTTCCGCAAATTCTTTCGTTTTGATTTTGAATGAAAAAATGCTGAATTTCATCAGGAAGCATGGAAGTAAAATCAACAACCGTTTTAGAACAGCTCAAACAAAACCGGCCATTTTCGTTTGGCGTCATTTTGTTCCAGTTTTCACCACAAGGTTTTGGAATCGTTATTTTATGTTTTTCTTCCATATTCAAATATCAAAAAATAAATGTAATAAAAAATAAGTTCTAAAATCCTATTTTTGCAATTATGGAAAACCCTTTTACCGACGAATATTTCATGAAAAAAGCTTTGCAGGAAGCCGAAGAAGCTTTTGCTAAAGGCGAAATTCCTGTTGGGGCCATTATTGTTGTAGCCGATAAAGTAATTGCAAGAAGCCATAATTTGACAGAATTACTTAATGACGTTACCGCTCATGCTGAAATGCAGTCCATAACCGCCGCTGCGAATTTCCTTGGCGGAAAATATTTAAAAGACTGCACACTTTATGTAACGCTTGAACCTTGCCAAATGTGTGCGGGTGCTTTGTACTGGAGCCAGATTTCGAAAATCGTTTTTGGTGCGCGCGACGAGCAGAGAGGTTTTATAACTATGGGAACAAAACTGCATCCAAAAACAACTGTGGTTTCTGGTGTAATGGCTAATGAGGCTGCAGATTTGATGAAGCGTTTTTTTCTGGAAAGACGTAAATAAAATCCTTTTGAATATTTTGATAAGCGATAAGTTATGACTGATTTTTCAATAATAAAAAAACTATTTCATATTACAGAACCTTTTGGTTTTATTTCTGATGAAGTTCAAACTATTGAAAATATTTTTGGGAAACTTCCCCAGGTTTTTGTGGATTATTATACAGAACTAGGTAAAATTCAAAATTTAAATCATACACAGGATTTACTAATTGTACCAGAGCGTTTTCAATATTATAAGCATGATGACTATTTGATTTTTTATTCTGAAAATCAAAAAGCTTGTGTTTGGGGAATACATAAAGACGATTTGTTGAAACCTGATCCGCCTGTTTATATGAGTTCTGATGAAAAAGAGTGGAACTTAGAAACAGAAAAATTATCCGATTTTTTTACTGCAATGGCTTTTCTGCAAGCTGGTTTTGCATTACAATTTCCATGCAATACCTTTTTTGAATTAGAGCAGAAGGAATTAGATTTTATTAAAGAGAATTTTGCTGATAAAGGAGTTGGTTTTAAACAATGGCTTGATGGAATAAACTTTTACGGAAATTGTCCTGATGATGTAATTATTATTATGAGTGGAAATCAAATGTTTTATGCATCAAATTCAGAAAAGCATTTTGCCGAATTAAATAAGGTTTTGTCAAAATTAGGAACAGAACTTTAAGGTTTGATGCTCTTAATCAATGCTGCAATAACTTGCAAACTTCAACAAAAGTTAAATAATTATTACTAAAGAATTTTCTTCTTAAAGAATCAAAAAATACTTTACTTTTATTGTAATTTAATTTGCGTTTTGCTGTTAAGACTTTAAACAGCAGATCATGTTAAATTACTAACTTGTTAACCATTAACTCTAAATAAAAGTGAAAGCAAAAGGTTTAGTTCTCGTATTTTTTGTGTTTTTTATTTTTCAATCCTGCGGCAGAAAATCGGCTGCAGATTTCAACTCCGATTTTTCATTATTTAAAGAGTACATAACCAGCTTTACCAGCGGAATCGTTTCCTCCGATTCTGATATCCGAGTCGTTTTGGCTTTCGACAAAAATGATTGGAAACCCAATCAGGAATTAGACGACGATTTGTTTGATATTTCACCAAACGTTCACGGAAAAGTAGTAGCACTTTCTACAAATACAATTGCTTTTATTCCTGAGAAAAAATTAAATCCGGGAACAGAATATCAGGTTACTTTAAACTTAGATAAACTGACAGCAATTCCAAAAGAAAAGGAAAAAGAGCTTTCTAAATTCAACTTTACGGTTAAAACAGTTAAGCAGGATTTTACCATAAATACCGGCGATATTCAATCGTACAGTAAAGAATATCAATATTTAAACTGCGTTTTAAAAACAGCAGATAAAATTGATCTTGAAACAGCTCAAAAGTTGGTTGAAGCCAAACAAAAAGGAAACAATCTTAAAATTAAATTTGAAAAAACGACTGGTCCTGCAAAAGAATTTCGTTTTATAATCGACAGTATTCAGCGTTTTTCTGAAGCTTCAAATTTGGAAATTATATATGACGGAAATGATTTTGATATTGATCAAAAAGGACAAATCGATTTCCCAATTACAAGTATAAACGAATTTAAAATTATAAAAGTTGAAGTTCCGGACGGAAGCAATCAATCGGTTTCAATTAATTTTTCTGAACCTTTAGAAAAAGGACAGGATTTTGCCGGATTGGTTTCGATTCAGAACACCAATAACTTAAAGTTTTCTACACAAGGGAATCTATTAAAAGTATATTTTACAAACCAAAACGCTCCTAAAAAAGAGGAACCAGCTCCAGTTGTTGTTGAGGAAGAAACGGCCGAAGTTACCGTTGATTCTGCAGCAGTTGCTGTCGATTCTGCCGCTGCAGTTGTTGAAGCTCCGGTAGAAGATATAGTAGAAGTTGTTCCAGATGAAGAGCCGGAACAAGTGATTACTGGAGAATTACTTTTGGAAGTTTTTCAGGGAATTGAAAGCCAGTACGGCAAAAAAATGGAAGCGAACTATTCTGAAAAAATCTCTTTTGATCAGATAAAACCAAGCGTGCGTTTCGTTAAAAACGGAACAATTCTGCCAAGTTCAAACAATTTAAAACTGAATTTTGAAGCCGTAAATTTAAGTGCCGTTGATGTAAAGGTTTATAAAATTTACAAAAACAATATTCTGCAGTTTCTTCAATACAACGAATTAAACGGCGCACAAAACCTTAAAAAAGTAGCGCAGCCTATTGCAAAAACCACACTTAATTTAAGAGAAAGTACGCTCGTAAATCTCACGAAATGGAATACGTATGCCTTAGATTTATCTAAAATTATAAAACCAGAACCGGGAGCGATTTATAGAGTTGAGTTTGAATATAAAAAGAAATACGCGCTTTATAAATGTGAAACATCAGATGGAGATCAGGATGAAACAGAGGAAGAAGAAGTTGACGAAAATGATGTAAACTACAGCGGAAACTCATACGACGATTATTATTACGATGATTACGAATGGAGAGAAAGTCAGGATCCTTGCTCTGGATCGTATTATTATAATGCGAAAATTGCAACTAATATTCTGGCTTCAGATTTAGGAGTTATTGCTAAAAGAGGAGAGAATAAATCGTATTTATTTGCTGTAAATAATATTGTAACGACCGAACCAGTTTCGAACGCGAGAGTTGATTTGTACAATTTTCAACAGCAAAAAATTTCGACGCAAGCAACAAGCAGCGAAGGAATTGCTTCTTTCCAGCTGGATAAATTCGCCTATTTTGCAATTGTTACTTTAGGTGATCAATCGACGTATGTAAAATTGGATGACGGACTTTCGTTATCTGTCAGTAATTTTGATGTTGCCGGAGAGACTTTACAAAAAGGTTTAAAAGGATTTATTTACGGAGAAAGAGGCGTGTGGCGTCCGGGGGATAATTTGTATTTGTCTTTTATTTTAAATGATGCTGCGAACAAACTTCCGAAATCGCATCCGATAAAATTCAGATTAAATGATCCGAATGGAAAAACAGTTTATCAAACCGTTCAAAAAACAAACGATTTAAATCATTATGCCTTTATAGTTCCAACAAATCAGGATGCGCCAACAGGAAATTGGGAAGCCATGGTAAGCGTTGGCGGAGCTAAATTTTATAAGAGCATTAAAATAGAAACGATCAAACCAAATCGTTTAAAAATCAAAAATACATTTACAAGAAAAACGCTTTCATCATCTTATCCAAATACAGATAATCTGGAAGTAACATGGCTTCACGGCGCAATTGCTAAGAATTTAAATGTAGAAATGCAGGCAAAATTCTCGCAGCAAACCACAACTTTTAAAGGATATGAAAAATATAGCTTTGATGATATGGTTCGTCAATTTAGTACCGAAGAAATCAATGTTTTTTCAGGTAAATTAAACGAAAGCGGAAAAGCATCTGTAAATATTCAGCCAAGATTACAAGGTCAGGCGCCGGGAATGCTTCGCGCTTCATTCATTACAAAAGTGTATGAAGAAGGCGGTGATTTTAGTACCGATGTTATTTCGACAACGTATTCTCCATATAAAACCTATGTTGGGGTAAAATCGCCTGAATTGAACAAATATAACATGCTTGAAACCAGAACGAATAATCGCTTTGAAGTGGTTACGGTTGATGAAAACGGAAGACCAAAAGCAGTTCGAAATCTTGAAGTAAGAATTTACAAAGTAGATTGGAGATGGTGGTGGGATTCTTCAAGCGATAATTTATCGAATTATAATTCATCGAACTCAACAACATCTTATAAATCTGTGGTAATTAATACCGATTCAAGCGGAAGAGGAAGTTTTCAATTTGCTTTAACCGATGAAGAATGGGGACGTTATTTAATTAGAGTTGAAGATCCAAACGACGGCCATGCTACAGCTTTAACCGTAAATATCGACTGGCCAATCTGGTCTGGAAAAACCAGAAACAGAGATGCTTCTACAGCTAATATGTTAGTTTTTTCTACTGATAAAAAGAATTATGCTGTTGGAGAAAAAGCACAAATATCTTTCCCTTCAAGTGAAGGCGGGCGTGCATTGATTTCTATAGAAAATGGTTCTCGCGTTGTACAAACACTTTGGGCGGAAACCAAAAATGGAGAAACAAAAGTAGAAGTTCCAATTACAGGAGCAATGGCACCAAATGTGTATTTTAATATCACGTTATTACAACCGCACGCTTCGACTAAAAATGATTCGCCAATTCGTATGTACGGAATTGTTCCGATTGAAGTAGTGGATAAAAACACGATTTTGGCACCAACCATTAATATGCCTGATGTATTAAAACCAGAACAGCCATTTACGGTTAAAGTAGGGGAGAAATCAGGAAAAGAAATGACGTATACAATTGCAGTTGTCGATGAAGGATTGCTGGATTTAACCCGTTTTAAAACGCCAAATGCGTGGGATAGTTTCTATGTTCGTGAAGCTTTGGGGGTAAAAACATGGGACGTTTATGATGATGTAATTGGCGCTTACGGCGGAAAAATAAACCAGATTTTCAGTATTGGAGGAGATCAGGATTTGGGCGGTGGAAAAGCTAAAAAAGCAAACCGTTTTAAACCAGTTGTATTATATTATGGACCTTTTAAATTAGAAAAAGGAGAAACAAAATCACACCAATTAAAACTGCCTAAATATATTGGATCTGTTAGAACAATGGTTGTTGCCGGCGACGCTGCGACAAGTGCATACGGAAGTGTAGAAAAAGCAACTCCGGTTAGAAGTCCGCTGATGGTTTTGGCTTCATTACCGAGAAAAATTTCGCCATCCGAAAAAGTAACGATTCCGGTTACCATTTTTGCAACTGAAAATAAAATCAAAAATGTTTCTGTTCAAATAAAAACAAGCAACGGATTGAAAGTTGTGGGAAGTGCTGTTCAAAAGCTAAGTTTTGCACAGCCAGACGAAAAAATGGCGTATTTCAATTTGGTTGTAGGTTCTGCAACCGGAATTGCAAAAGTGCAGGTTATTGCAACATCAGGAAATGAGAAATCATCTTACGATGTTGAAATCGATATGACAAACCCAAATCCGGTTACGAGTACTTTTACTGATGTTGTTTTAACTCCAAACAGTACCAAAACACTTTCGTGGAAAACGTTTGGTGTTGCCGGAAGCAATAAAGCAAGATTAGAAGTTTCGTCAATGCCATCGATGAATTTGAACGGAAGACTGCAATATTTAATTCAATATCCACATGGTTGTGTCGAGCAGACAACATCGTCAGTTTTTCCGCAATTATTTTTAAGTGATGTTGCTGATATTGATGCCAAACGAAAAGAAATTATACAAAAAAACATTGCAGCAGGAATCCAGAGATTAGGAAACTTCCAGTTATCAAACGGTGGATTACCTTACTGGCAAGGAGGTACAATTGCAGACGATTGGGGAACTTCATACGCTGGACATTTCTTGATTGAGGCGGAGAAAAAAGGTTATGTATTGCCGATAAATTTCAAATCAAAATGGTTGTCTTATCAACAGAAAGAAGCGAAACAATGGCGTTTTGAACCAAAATACGGCAACGATCTCGCTCAGTCTTATAGATTATACACTTTAGCGTTAGCAGGAAATGCCGATTTATCGTCAATGAACAGACTGCGTGAAACAAAATCAATTTCGAATGAAAGTAAACTTCGTTTGGCCGCTGCTTATGTTTTAGCCGGACAAAAATCGGCAGGACAGAATTTACTGCTTCAAACGAGTATTGACGGTTCAGACAACTATAATTATTACTATTATGGTTCAGACGAAAGAAACAGAGCAATGGCTTTAGAAACACTGCTTCTTTTAGATCAAAAACAAAAAGCATTTGCCACGGCAACAAAATTAGCCAAAGAAATGTCAGCAAATCAATGGATGAGTACGCAGACAACGGCTTATTGCTTGTATTCAATGTCGAAATTTGCGATAAGTAACGGTCCAAAAGGAATCAATATTCAGTTTAGCAAAAACGGTAAAGGAGAAACGATCAATACGCAAAAAACAATTGCAGATCGTAGTTTGTCTGCCGCGAGCGGAACAAATAGCATCACATTAAAAAACCTTAAAAATAATACGGTTTATGTTCGCGTATTGAATACGGGAATTTTACCAATCGGAAATGAAAATGCTGTTCAAAGTGATGTTTCGGCAAGTATTGTTTTCAAAAACAGAAAAGGAAGTACTATAGATGTTTCAAGAATTAGTCAGGGGACAGAATTTATTGCTGAGGTTACCATTAAAAACCAAAGAAATGAAAGTGTTCAAAATGTAGCTTTATCGCAAATTCTGCCTTCTGGATTCGAAATTGTAAACACACGTTTCACAGATTATGGGGACGCAGTAAATAATATTGCCGATTATATTGATATTCGTGACGACAGAACTAATTTCTACTTCGGAATGAAATCCAGAGAAACGAAAGTTTTCAGAATTCTGTTAAACGCATCGTATCTAGGAAATTATTATTTACCTGGATTACAATGCGAAGCCATGTACGACAATACATTCCTGGCAAGAACAAAAGGATTCTGGGTTGAGGTTGTGAAGTAAATTTATGGCCCACGGATTTTACGGATGAAACGGATTGACACAGATGTTTTTTAAATTACGCTGCGAAAACCCGTTTCATCTGTAAAATCCGTGGGCAAAAAAGCTTTGCGAACTTTGCAGTAAAAGAAAGTTTCCCGCAGATTTAGCAGATCCAGCTGATAAAATAAAATCTGCGAATCTCCTAAATCTGCGAATCTCCTAAATCTGCGAGAAAAAAAATTTGCGAACTTTGCGATAACCTAGCGTCTTTGCGGTTAAATAAATTAGTCTTGAAAAATAAACTTATAGCGTTTTTCCAACGCATCATAAACTGGATTAAAAGAAATAAAATAAAATCAGCAATTGCATTTGTGCTTTTGCTGATTTACTATTTTTCCCTTCCCCGAACTTTATTCAAAGAACCGTATTCAACCGTTATTGAAAGTAAAGAAGGAGAATTACTTGGAGCTAAAATTGCCCGCGACGGACAATGGCGTTTTCCGGCGCAGGACAGCGTTCCTGATAAATTCAAAAAGTGTATTGTTTATTTTGAAGACGAGTATTTCTACAAACATCCGGGATTTAATCCGGGAGCAATGGTTAATGCTTTTAAACAAAACCGAAAAGCGGGTAAAGTAGTTAGAGGTGGAAGTACTTTAACACAGCAAGTTATCCGATTATCCCGAAAAGGAAAAAACAGAACCTATTTTGAAAAATTTGTTGAAATTATTCTCGCAACCCGATTAGAATTGGGATATTCTAAAAATGAAATCCTTGAAATGTATGCCGCTCATGCGCCATTTGGAGGAAATGTAGTAGGGCTAGAAATGGCTTCTTGGCGTTATTTTGGCGTACAATCCAATCAATTATCATGGGCAGAAAATGCGGTTTTAGCCGTTTTACCAAATGCGCCAAGTTTAATTTATCCGGGAAAAAACCAGATAAAATTACTAAACAAACGAAACCGACTTTTACTGAAACTGCATCAGGAAGGAATAATTGACAAGCAGACGTACGAACTTTCGATAGAAGAACCTTTGCCTCAAAAACCTTATGATCTGCCTCAAATTGCGCCGCATTTATTGCAAAGAGTGGCAAAAAGTGAAGAAGGAACACGAGTAAAAACTACGATCGATCATGCCTTGCAAAATCGTGTAAATCAAATTGCAAGATATTATTACAACCAGTATAAACAGAATGAAGTTCATAATCTGGCAATTTTAGTAATTGATGTTCAAAACAGAAATGTAATGAGTTATGTTGGAAATTCTCCAACGGATAAAGATCATCAAAAAGATGTTGATATAATCGATGCCCCAAGAAGTACGGGAAGTATTTTAAAACCGCTTTTATACGGCGCAATGCTTGACGACGGAGAATTATTGCCAAATACTTTAGTGGCTGATATTCCAACGCAGATTTCAGGTTATACACCGCAAAATTTCAATCTTACTTTTGACGGCGCTGTTCCGGCGCATCGTGCTTTGTCACGTTCGTTGAATATTCCGGCAGTTTTAATGCTTCAGGAATTTACAGTAAACAAGTTTTATGAAGAATTGCAAAAATTCAAACTAAAAGACATCAATAAAACTCCTGATCATTATGGTTTGTCGCTTATTTTAGGCGGTGCCGAAAGTAATTTGTGGGATTTATGCCGAACGTATGCAAATCTTTCTTCCACGGTTAATTATTACACTAAAAACAACGGAAAATACCGAACAAACGAATTCACAGAGCTAAATTATAAAAATGAATTTAAGCCCGATTTTGGTTCAGAAACGAATCAAAAGAATATTTTGGGTGCGGGATCAATTTGGTTAACGTATAACGCGATGGAAGAAGTGAACAGGCCGGAAGGAGATGAAGCCTGGAAGTTTTATGACAGCTCGTTAAAAATTGCCTGGAAAACAGGAACAAGTTTCGGAAATCGTGATGCGTGGGCTATTGGAACAAATTCAAGATATGTAGTGGGAATTTGGATTGGAAATGCAACCGGAGAAGGAAGGCCGACTTTAACCGGAGTTACAAGTGCTGCCCCAATTTTATTCGACGTTTTTAATTTACTGCCAAGACAAAGATGGTTTGATATTCCGTATAAAGATTTAGAAGAAGTTGAGGTTTGTCGTTTAAGCGGATATCTGGCAAAAGAAAACTGTCCGAAAATTAAACAATGGGTTTCTAAAAAAGGAAAATCTACAGCAGTTTGTCCGTATCATAAAACCATTCATTTAGATAAAACAGAACAATTTCAGGTAAACAGCAGCTGCGAAAGCATTGAAAATATTGTAACTAAAAACTGGTTTGTACTGCCTCCGGTAATGGCTTGGTATTACAAAAGTCAGCATATAGAATATTTACCTTTACCGCCATTTAAAGAAGGATGTGAGGGAACACAAACCAAAACAATGGATTTTATTTATCCAAAAGCAAACAGCAAAATTTACCTAACTAAAGACTTTAACAGTAAAGTACAGCCTGTAATTTTAAAAGTAGCTTATTCTGAAAGGGATAAGGAATTATTTTGGTATGTAGATGATGTTTATAAAGCCACCACAAAAACATTTCATGAACTGCCAATTATGCCAACAACAGGAATACATTATATTACGGTTGTAGATGCATCTGGAAATGAAATTAGAAGGAAAATCGAGATTGTGAGGGAATAAAATTTTAAAGGAAATTCAAATTTTTAAATTCCAAATTCCAAAATTTGCTTCTTTATAAAAGATGAAAGGCATTGTATGTCAGGCTGAGCGAAGTCGAAGCCCACGTGCCAATTGGAGCGCCCTTCGACTTCGCTCAGGGTGACACTTTTGTATTCAAAATAACTTTTTAAATATACTTTTTGAACCTAAATTTCCGCCACGAATTACACGAATTGACACAAATTAATTCGTGCAAATTCGTGTAATTCGTGGCAAAAAAAGACACAAAAAAACCGCCCCGATGCATCGGGGCGGTTTTGATTTTTATTCTGAAATAACATTTCCTTTTTTATCATAGAAATGGTATTCTAAGTACGTGTAAGCGTCACGAGGTATGATTTTCACCCATTTCTTATGTTCAAAAAACCATTTTGAACGTAATGATGGAAAACCTTTGCTGAGGTATGCAGCCACAAACGGATGTGTATTAAGCACAACTTTATTGTGGGTTTTTAAAAGTCTTTCTAAGTCAGAGGTGATCTTGTCAATTATTAATATTGGCGCTTCAATTTCACCATTAACTTTATTTGGATCTTCTTCTCTAGTTTTTATATTAACTTCTGGTCTTACTCGCTGTCTTGTAATTTGGACTAAACCAAATTTACTCGGCGGTAATATTTTATGCTTTGCTTTATCGTCGCTCATTTCTTCTCGCAAGAAGTCGAACAAAACTTTCCTGTTTTCTGGATTAGACATATCGATAAAATCAACTACGATAATTCCGCCCATATCTCTCAGACGAAGTTGTCTGGCGATTTCTGCTGCGGCAATCATATTTACTTCCATGGCGGTGTCTTCCTGGTTGGTTGCTTTATTCGAACGGTTTCCGCTGTTTACGTCTATAACGTGAAGAGCTTCAGTGTGTTCGATGATAAGGTAAGCCCCTTTACTCATAGAAACGGTTCTGCCAAAAGAAGTTTTGATTTGTCTCTCTATATTGTATTTCTCAAAAATTGGAGTGTCATTTGATTGATAAAACTTAACAATCGATTGTTTCGAAGGTGCAATTTCTTGCAGATATTCCTTCGTTTGGTGGAACAACTCTTCATCATCTATTTGAATACCGCTGAAGGTATCATTAAATACATCTCTTAATATTGAAGAAGCTCTGTTAAGCTCTCCTAATACTTTTGATGGATGATGAGCAGTTGGTAATTTTTTACACATTGCAGACCATCTGCCAAGCAGGTTCTGCAAATCTTTTTCTAATTCGGCTACGTTTTTGCCTTCGGCTACTGTACGAACAATAACACCAAATCCTTTTGGTTTGATCGATAGAACAAGTTTTTTTAGACGATCCTTTTCTTTTTTGTCTTCTATTTTTTGAGAAATAGAAACACGATCAGAAAAAGGAACTAGAACAATAAATCTTCCGGCAAGAGAAAGCTCAGCACTTATTCTTGGGCCTTTGGTCGATATAGGTTCTTTAACTACTTGAACTAAAACAGATTGATTGGCACTTAAAATATCAGTAATGATGCCATCTTTGTCAATCTCTTTTTCAAACTGAAAGGTTTTTAGGGAGAAATCTTTTATTTTACCTGCGCTTACAAGTTTTATGAATTTCAGCTGAGAAGCTAAGTTTGGACCTAAATCGTGATAATGTAAAAAGGCATCTTTTTCGAAGCCTACATTTACAAAAGCAGCATTAAGTCCGGCAACTGGTTTTCTGATTTTGGCAATAAAAATATCACCAACCTGAAAGTTGCTTTTCTCTTCTTCTTTGTGTAATTCAATTAGTTTTCCATCTTTTAATAAGGCAAAATCTACGGCTTCAGAACTAGATCTAATGATTAATTCTTTATTCACACTGTAAATTTTTATCTGTTTTTTCAGAAAATAGAGTATAGAGAGAAGAGCATAGATTTAAAAAAATCTAAAATCTAAAATCTAAGATCTAAAATCTTATCTACAGATGGATTAAACAATATTTTAACAGGTATTGAACCCGGGAGGGAAAGTTAAATTTCAATTTTTAAATTCCAAACTCCAATTAAATCAATATTGATTTCTTAATTTTTGGATTTTGGATTTTCTTTTTTGGAATTTTTGAAATTTCCCAAATTTCAATGAACGTTTAAAAAGAAAAAAGTAGTTTAAAACTACTTTTTCTTTTTGTGACGGTTAGCTCTCGCTCTTTTCTTACGTTTGTGAGTAGCTACCTTATGTCTCTTTCTTTTTTTACCACTTGGCATATCGTGTCAGATTTATGTTAATTAATATTATTTTGCTTCGTTGTTAGTTTTAACTCCTTCTACAAATACTTTTGCAGGTTTAAACGCAGGGATGTTGTGTGCTGGAATTTTGATTGTAGTGTTTTTTGAGATGTTTCTACCAGTTTTTTCAGCTCTGGTTTTTACAATAAAACTACCAAAACCTCTTAGGTAAACATTGTCTCCTGTTTCTAAAGAAGTTTTTACTTCTTCCATAAAAGTTTCTACTGTTGCTTGAACATCTCCTTTTTCAAGACCTAATTTCTCTGAAATTTTCGCTACGATATCTGCTTTCGTCATTTTCTTTCCTATTTTATTTATAAATGGTGTACTATTTTTTTGAGTTTGCAAATATAGGAATTAAAAAAATAATTAATCAAGCTAATTCGTTAAATTTTAATTACATAAACATTTACTTTTGTATTTTAAGGATTTAACGATGAATTTTCATAACACGCTGATAAAATGGTATTTACAAAACAAACGTGATCTTCCATGGCGAAAAACGGCCGATCCGTACCAAATTTGGCTCTCAGAAATTATGCTGCAGCAAACAAGAGTCGCGCAAGGAATGCCTTACTTTTTTGCATTTACAGCGGAATTTCCTACAGTTTTTGATCTCGCAAATGCATCCGAAGAACAAGTTTTAAAACTTTGGCAGGGACTTGGATATTATTCACGAGCAAGAAATCTTCATAAAACAGCAAAATACGTCGCAGAGGATCTAAACGGAAGTTTTCCTCCTTCATATAAAGAACTTTTAAATTTAAAAGGAGTAGGCGAATATACTGCCGCAGCTATTGCATCTTTCTCCTATAATGAAGCTGTTCCGGTTGTAGACGGAAATGTATTTCGTGTACTTTCCCGTTATTTTGATATTGAAACAGATATTGCACAGCCTGCAGCAAAAAAAGAATTTACAAAACTGGCTTATGAATTAATGCCAAAAGATAACCCGGCAATCTTCAATCAGGCGATAATGGAATTTGGTGCATTGCAATGTGTTCCGAAAAGTCCGAATTGTTCTGTTTGTGTTTTTAACGACAGCTGTTTAGCGCTGCAAAAAAAGAAAGTTGATTCTCTACCTGTAAAATCTAAAAAAGTAAAAGTGACAAACCGTTTCTTTAATTATCTTGTTTTAGAAGATATATTAGGAAACACTATCATTCAAAAAAGAACGGCAAAAGGAATCTGGCATAACTTATATGAGTTTCCTCTTTTTGAAACAAGTGAAATTGCAGGTTTTAATACTGTTTCAGAAATAGCACAAAATGACCTGTTTTCTTCCTATACTATATTAAGTATAGAAGAATGTGCTGAAGCGACCGTAATACATAAGCTTTCGCACCAGCATCTTCATATCCAATTTTGGAAAATAAAAATTAATGAAGTCCTCCAAAACGGAATTGATTTGAAAACTTTAAAAAGTTTTCCTTTTCCAATTGTTATATATAATTTTATAGAAAAGCAAGAAATAAATTGCTAAAAAAATGTATCTTTGGTAGAAATACCACTATTAATTATGAATGGAACATTAAATAAGGTTATGCTTATTGGTCATTTAGGCGATGATGTAAAAATGCATTATTTTGATGGAGGGAACTGTATTGGACGCTTTCAGCTTGCTACTAATGAAGTTTATATTAACAAAACGACCAATGAAAAAATAACATCTACAGAATGGCATAATTTGGTTGTTCGTAATAAAGCCGCCGAAATTTGCGAAAAATACCTATCTAAAGGGGATAAAATATATGTTGAAGGCCGTATCAAATCCAGACAGTGGCAGGCTGAAGATGGTACGACAAAATATACAACAGAAATTCAGGTTACAGAATTTACTTTTCTGACTACCAAAAAAGAAACGGGAAATCATAGGCCAAACCACGATCAGGAATCCGCAAAAAACACTAACTTTGATGCGCCAAACGAAGGCTTGCCCATTAATGATCTGCCTTTTTGATTGTTTAACTAATCTTATGTAATTTGGACCCGGAGCCCAGTTTATTATTTACTACAATTTTAGACACCAATTTAATAATTGGTTTTGTCGGAATATTTATTTTGCTGTTTCTTTCAGCAATTGTTTCAGGTGCCGAAGTTGCACTTTTTTCTTTGTCCCAAAAAGATATTGACGACACACTTCAGGAAAACCTATCAAAGGGAAAAATTATTTCTGATCTTTTAGATAAACCCAAAAAACTTTTAGCGACCTTATTAGTAGCCAATAACTTTTTAAATATTGGAGTCGTTATCCTGTTCTCTTTCATTGGCAGGAATATTTTTGCAGGTGTTGAATCACCTGTTTTAAAGTTTATTTTAGAAGTAGTTCTCGTTACTTTCCTTATCTTATTATTTGCAGAAGTTTTGCCCAAGGTTTACGCCAGCCGAAACAATATAAAATTTGCCAAACGTTTTGCTTATTCCATTTCAATTTTAGATAAATTACTATCGCCAATAAGCTTACCTATGCGCAGTGTTACTTTATATTTGCACAATAAATTAGGAAAACAAAAAAACAGCTTTTCAATAAATCAGCTTTCTCAGGCTTTAGAATTGACAGATTCTGAAGGAACATCAACAGAAGAGCAAAAAATATTAGAAGGAATTGTTTCTTTTGGGAATACAGATACAAAGCAGGTTATGAGTCCGAGGATTGATATATTTGCATTGGAAATTACAGAACCATTTTCGGCTATTTATCCTAAAATAATCGAGAAAGGATTTTCGAGAATTCCCATTTATCGAGATAATATTGACCAGATAGAAGGCGTTTTGTTTGTTAAGGATTTATTGCCGCATATTGACAAAAAAAGTTTTGACTGGGCATCCTTAATAAGAGAAGCATTTTTTGTTCCCGAAAATAAAAAACTGGATAATCTGTTAAAGGATTTTCAAAGCCTTAAAAGTCACTTGGCAATTGTGGTTGATGAATATGGCGGAACTTCCGGATTAGTTTCTTTAGAAGATATAATCGAAGAAATAGTAGGGGATATAAGCGATGAATTTGATGATGAAAATTTAAATTTCTCTCAAATCGATGAAAAGAATTTTCTTTTTGAAGGAAAAATAAATCTTAAAGATTTTTATAGAATTGTCGATGTCGACGAAGATCTATTTGAATCTCATAAAGGCGAAGCCGAAACGCTGGCCGGATTTATTTTAGAAATCCTGGGGAATTTCCCTAAAAAAGATCAAAAAATAGCTTTTGAAAACTGTGTTTTTACAATAGAAACCGTTGATAAAAAGCGTGTAAAACAAATAAAAGTAACAATAGAATAAATGTTTAAAAGAATAATTTCGGTCGCGGTAATTTTGCTCACATTAACAGTTGTAAGCTGTAAAGACGACGTTTTGCCAAAACCTGCAAGTTTCCTTAGATTAGATTATCCAGAAGCCAAATATGTCAATTTTGAAAATAATTGTCCGTTTGCTTTCCAGATGAATGAAGATGCGATTATTAAAGGTGAAAAAGACTGCGGATTTGCAATAACATATCCAAAAATGAAAGCGACGATTTATTTAACTTATAAACCTGTTCACGGCGATATTGAAAAGCTTTTAAAAGATGCCCAAAAATTGACTTACGAACACGTTATTAAAGCCGATGATATTTTAGAACAACCGTATTTAAACACAGAAAAGAAAGTTTACGGAATGTTTTATCAAGTGGATGGAAACGCGGCTACAAACTCCCAATTTTACGTTACAGACAGTACAAAACATTTTATAACAGGATCTGTATATTTTTATGCAAAACCAAATTTTGATTCTGTAATGCCGGCCGCGAGTTATATCAAAAATGATATGCAGCGATTGATGGAAACATTAAAATGGAAATAAAGAAATAATAAAAACGGCGTTCATTTGAACGCCGTTTTTGTATTTATAAACTTTAAACTTACGATTTAAAATTCGAAACTTTATATGTTTTTCCGTCTCCGGTTTCCTGAACAACTTTCGTCAGTGATTCAGAATTTTGAACCGTTTTATCGAAAGTAACAGTCGCTAATTTTTTATCAAAATCAACAGTTGCTTTTTCTACACCTTCTAAATTAGATAATTCCGTTTCGATAGTTTTGGCGCATCCAACCGCACAAGTCATTCCTTCAATATTAAAACTTGCTGTTTGTACGTTTCCGGCAGCAATTGGTTTATGTTCTTTTGGAGTAGATTTTTCAGCATTTATTACTGCTAAACTTTTATCTTCTTCTTTTTTACAGCTTACGAATACTAAACCAGCAATTGCTAATGAAGCTATGATTTTTGTGAATCTCATATTATAAGAATTTAATTTACTAATAATGTTCTTTGCAAAATTACTAAAAATGAAGAGGCTAATTCGTAAAAATAGTACAAATTTGCAGTAAAATACTTTTTATGGATGCAAAACAGTTAAAGTGGGCTTACTTGTTAGTATTGTCCTTAATTTGGGGAAGTTCTTTTATTTTAATCAAAAGAGGATTAGTTGGTTTAACCGCAATTCAGGTTGGATCTTTCCGAATTATTTTTGCAGCTCTTTTTTTATTGATTGTCGGTTTTAAAAGTTTAAAGAAGATATCGCGCTCTCAGTGGAAATTTGTTGCTTTAACTTCTTTTTTTGGCACTTTTACTCCAGCTTTTCTTTTTGCAATTGCAGAGACCGAAGTTGACAGCTCAATTGTAGCCATTTTAAATTCGCTTACGCCTTTAAATACTTTAGTTTTAGGAATACTTATTTTCGGAATTCAATTTCAAAAACGACAAGTTTTAGGAGTTTTTATTGGTTTAATTGGATGTTTGCTTTTGGTTTTAAGCGGAGCATCGGCACATCCTGGACAAAACTACTATTATGTGGGACTGGTTGTAATTGCAACTCTTTGTTATGCAATAAATGTTAATTTGATTAAAAGATATCTTCCTGATTTAAATTCGGTAAGCATTACAACAGGAAATTTTGCCGTTTTATTAATTCCGGCTTTGATTATTTTGAGCACAACAGATATTTCTCAAAAACTTACTTTTGAAGCAACACAGCATTCTATTTTCTTTGTAATGATTTTGGGTATTTTAGGAACCGGAATTGCCAATGTTTTGTTCTTTAAATTGATTCAGATTTCGTCTCCGGTTTTTGCAACTTCGGTTACTTATTTAATTCCTATTGTTGCTTTTTTCTGGGGATTATTAGATAATGAAATGCTTACTCCAATTCAGTTTTTCGGTGCTTTTATTATTTTGATTGGGGTTTATTTATCGGCTAAAAAGTAATTTTACTTTTTCATATTCGTAAAGTTTGTCATTTCGACCGAAGGGAGAAATCTTCGTAAGAAACTCGACAAAGATTATCGATTCAGTTTGCGGAGCTACTTGTGGAGATTTCTCCCTTCGGTCGAAATGACAAAGTTTGAGTAAATACATAATTTGTAGTAATTTTCTTTTATTTTTTAATATATTTGAAGTTCCTATAAATGTCAAATATATGAACTCAAAGAAATTTTTGCCCGTGTGGTATGGTGGCGGTATTGGAAACAACCGTAACGCTTTTGACGGCGTAGGACACCTTAGCTATGCGGGTTTTTACTTCCTAATCGTCAAAATTATGAACACAAACGCCCTTTCAAAAGAAACAGAATTGAGATTAAATCATTTTTTCAACAATTCAATCGATCCTAAACTTATGGCAAAAACCATTCGAAAAGTAAATTATATACTTGCCTTAAGTATAATGCGGGATTGCGAAACAATGGAAACCGAAAAAATGAATCTTCAGGATGGTTTTTATTGGCTGAATGAATTAGCCGAAATTCTGAACCCTTATCTGGATGTTGAATGATCAAAACAAGAAAGGCTGTCGTAATTGACGGCCTTTCTTGTTTTTAAAGTGCTGCACCTTGAGCGAAGTCAAAGGGTGTGCCAATTGGAACGGGGCTTCGACTTCGCTCAGCCTGACAAAGCTATGCCAATGTCTGGTAAATTATTTATATGTCACCCTGAGCGAAGTCGAAGGGCGAAAAGAACGTCGACTTCGATTGGCCTGACAAACTTTGTGGTTATTGCTAAAAAAAGCTTTGTCAAAGTTATAAACTTTGACAAAGCTCTCAAAAAACTTATTTTAAAGACTCAGAAAGAACCTTAGTCCCTCTGAATGCAACTTTGAACCTTCCTAAAGAAAATCTGCATCAGAAACTCCCTCATTAATCTTGATATCTGTCATTTTGATATCTAATTCAAAACCTACATTTTGAACCAAATTAAAAGGAACTTTTACACCTTTTACTTCTCTGTAATCGTTGAAGTTTGTGATTTGTGTAACCGATTTTCCGTCTTGTTCACGAATTTTCGATTTTGCTACTTTCAATCCCGATTTTACATCATAATAATGAGTCGTGTTGCCGTCTTTTATAGCATAAGCGTCGCTTCCGTTAATTGGTTCAATGCTGTCTACTTTAAGATCTGTTCTTTTTACTAATTGTAATTCTTCAAAAGGAGCGGCGTTTGCTTTCATTTCTTTAAGATCATCGCCTTCAAGGTTTTTACGTTTTCCTTGCTGCTCGATGTAAGCACCTTTATCATTTACAACCTGTTTCATCAAATTCATAGTTCCCATAGAAAGTGAAATCATCATTTTTCCTTTAGAATCCAGTTTTGAAGTAAAAGTCAGCGGAGCCGGAGCTTGCGGAACTTTTGTTGTTCCGTCCATATAAAGAGTTTTTACAGCAGATACGGCTTTTTCTCCGCCAATAGCTTTTATGTAATTTTCGAAAACTGTTTTTGCTGTAATTCCTGTTGGAGCTTCTTTTTTAACAGCTGGTTTTTCAATTGGATTTCCGTATTTATCAAAATAATAAATCGGAATTTGAAGTTTTTCTAAACCAGGAATCACATCAGAACCTTTCCCAACAACAACAATTCGCATGTTGTCAAGTAAAAAGTATTTGTTTGCTACACGATAAATATCATCAGCAGTTACGTTTGTAATCGTCTGAATGTATTTTTCGTAGAAATCAGCCGGAAGTTTTTCTGTTTCAATGTTTAAAGCATAACGCGCCACAGCCTGAGGTTTTTCTACCTGCATTACAAAGCGGCCAATATATCCTGCTTTTACATTTCTTAAAACTTCTGGATCAACTCTCTCAGTACGAACTCTTTTAATTTCTTTTATAAACTGAACCACAGCACTGTCTGTAACGGCATTACGAACCGCAGACGAAGCTTTGAATTTAGTTACATATTTTCCGCTTCCAATGCTTGAATTTGCGCCATAAGTCCACGCGTGTTGTTCACGTAAATTCATGTTTAAATAACTGTTGAAATCGCCTCCTAAAATTTGATTTGCAATTACAGCAGGGAAAAAATCAGGATCGCTCATTTTTAAATTTATAGTATTTACCAGCGAAATCTCTGACTGAACTGCATTTGGAACATCTACAAAATCAATTTGAAGTTTAGAGGCATTTTCAGGATTTGGATACGTATTTTTTGGAGCAGCTTGTTTTTTCCATCCGCCAAAAAGTTTTTCTACAGCAGTTTTAGTTTCTTTAAACTTAACATCTCCAATAATAACTAAATAAGCATTTTCAGGTACAAAATAAGTAGCGTAATTTTTTTGAACGTCTTCAAGCGTTACATTCTTTACAGTTTCTTCAGAAAGGTATTCACCGTTAGGATGATTTTTTCCAAAAGCTAAAACATCTACAACACGATTTGCAATTGCCGGAACGCTTTTTTCATCGGCTTTAAGCCCTTCCAGTAATTTTGCTTTTTCCTTGTCAAATTCAGTCTGTGTGAAATTTGGCTGTAAAGCACCTTCGGCTAAAAGTTCTAAAACACGTCCTGAATATTTAGATAATGAACTTGCAAAAGCACCTTGTGATGTAAAATTGATGTTTGCACCGTAGAAATCAATTTCTTCATTAAAAGCTTCTTTCGCAGTTTTTTTGGTTCCATTACCAATTAAACTGCTGGTTAATTCGTCAACACCTTTTTTATTTCCTTCAGTAAAAGGAGCGTTGTCCAGCGTAAGGTTAAAACTTACTCTTGGTAATTTATGGTTTTCGACAACCAGAACTTTCATACCGTTTGCCAAAACAAAGGTTTGAGGTTTTTTAATATTAACTACAGGCGGGTTTCCTGGTTTTGGTTGTGGACGATCTTGTGCTTGCATAATTCCAGTTAGGAATAAAATGATTAAAAATGTATGTAGATTTTTCATGATTCGATATTCTTAGTTCTGAGATTTTGGGGTAGGAATGTAATCTAAAATTAATCTCTGATTAGGGTTTAGATACTTCTTGGCTACTTCTCTAATTTCTTCTCTCGTAATAGAATGGTAAATATCAATTTCGGTATTAATTAAATTTACGTCTCCGTAAAGTAAATAATATGAAGCCAGATTTTCTGCAATTCCTTCTACGCTTGCATTTGCATTCACGAAATTGTTATCGAATTTGTTTTGTAATTTTTCGTAATCTTTCTCAGAAATCAAATCGGTTTGAAGTTTTACGATTTCTTCATCCATTTCTTTTAAAATATCGGCTGTAGTATTTGGCGCCATTGGCAATCCATACAATATATAGGTTCCGTAATCTTCCTGACTAAAACCAACAGCACCAATTTGAAGTGCCATTTTTTTATCGTCGACAATTTTTTTGTACAATTTAGAGCTTTTTCCGTCGCTTAAATACGATGAAATTAAATCTAAAACTCTGGCGTCTCTGGTTTTCATAGACGGCGTTCTGTACGAAGCCACAACCATCGGAATCTGAATATTCGGATCTTCGTAAGTTGCTTTAATGGTTTGCGTAATTGGTTCTTCAGTATAAGTTTGTTTTTTAACATCTTCACCTTTTGGGATTGGTCCAAAATATTTCTGAACCCATTCTTTGGCTTTTGTTTTATCAAAATCTCCTGCAATTACTAAAACCGCATTATTTGGCGTATAGAATTTTTTATTGAAGGCCTGAAATTCTTCCAAAGTTGCAGCATCCAAATCTTTCATAGAACCAATTGTAGTCCAGCGATACGGATGATTTTTGAACATATTCTTTTTAACCTCCGGAAGAATATTTCCGTAAGGCTGATTGTCGTAACGCATTCTTTTTTCTTCTTTTACAACCTCATTTTGCGTGTCAACTCCAATTTTATTGATAATTGGGTGCATCAATCTTTCAGATTCCATCCATAAACCTAATTCTAAATTGTTTGATGGAAAAACTTCATAATAATACGTCCTGTCGTCAGACGTGTTGGCGTTGTTGACTCCGCCATTTGCGGTAACGATTTTCATCCATTCGCCGCGTTTTATATTTTGAGTTCCTTCAAATAATAAATGTTCAAAGAAATGTGCAAAACCTGTACGATCCGGACGTTCGTCTTTTGAACCCACATGATACATTACAGAAGTAATAACTACAGGTGCCGAAGGATCGTTATGCAGAATAACATGCATGCCGTTATCTAAATTGTATTCTTCAAAAGCCACCTTTTGAGCATGAGCTACTCCGCCAAGCATTAGTGCTGCACTTAACATCATTATTGAATTTTTCATAAAGATTAATAAAATTTATATTACCTGTAAAATGGCAGGCAGCCAAGAATTGATCATAGTTGCATCAAAAATAACTTTTTTTAATTATCATTTACGGGTTTATCTTTGTTTTGATTGCAATTTAACAATCTTTTACCTCTAATTGAGAATTAAATTCTTTTAAAAAGCCTTGAAAAACAACGATTAAACGGCTTAAAATATTTTTAGTATAAGAGATTGCACAGTAAATTATTAGTTGTATATTTGCAACCTTAAAAATCAATAAATCAATTTGGTATGTATGCAATCGTAGAGATAGCAGGGCAACAATTTAAAGTAAGCAAAGACTTAAAGGTTTATGTTCACCGTTTAGCTAATGAAGAAGGTTCAAAAGTTTCTTTTGACAAAGTTCTTTTATTAGATGATAACGGAAATGTAACTTTAGGCGCCCCAGCTATAGAAGGTGCTTCAGTAGAAGCTAAAGTGTTACAACACTTAAAAGGTGATAAAGTTATCGTTTTCAAAAAGAAAAGAAGAAAAGGATACAAAAAAAGAAATGGTCACAGACAATATCTTACACAAATTGTAATTGAAGGTATTACTGCAGCAGGAGGAACTAAAAAAGCAGCAGCTAAAAAAGCGGTTGTAGCAGAAGAAGCAGCTACTGAAGAAGTAGAAGCTCCTAAAGTGAAAAAAGCAGCAGCTCCTAAAGCGAAAAAAGAAGCTACTAAAGAATAATAACAATATTTAAACTCATACGTCATGGCTCACAAGAAAGGTGTCGGTAGTTCGAAGAATGGTAGAGAATCAGAATCAAAACGTTTAGGCGTTAAGATTTATGGTGGACAAGCTGCTATTGCTGGGAACATCATCGTTAGACAAAGAGGTTCAAAACACAATCCAGGTGAAAATGTTTACATTAGTAAAGATCACACACTACACGCAAGAGTAGCTGGAGTTGTTAAGTTCCAAAAGAAAAGAGATAACAAATCTTATGTTTCTATTATTCCTTTCGAGGCATAATTAATAAAGATTTACTTTTTATAAAAAACCCGTTCTGAAAAGATCGGGTTTTTTATTTTTGTTATTTTTTAAGATAAAGTAACCACAATCTTGTCATTTCGACGTATGGAGAAATCGCACTAGTATTTCGACAAAGATTGGTCCTTGCGAGGAACGAAGCAATCTCACGTGCTAAATCAATTGTGGGGTCATTGTTAGTGCGGTTGCTTCGTTCCTTGCAATGACCAAAGATTGCGAGAACAAAATCGTAAAAAAAACCTTTGTCAAAGTTTTAAACTTTGACAAAGGTCTATAAGATTTATTCTAAGCAATAAGCCAGTAACAATTGGAATTTGGAATTTAAAAAATTGGAATTTATTTTATTCAGTATCCTTAGTTTCCTCCAAATCCTCAGTTTTACGTCCCACTTTTACTTTAGGATTATCCTGAGTTCCGGTAACAGTTAACGGAATTCCGAATATTCCCAATGGAGGTAATCCTAAACGCATTTTTAAATTCAGTTTTCCGTCTAAGCTTGTTGTTCCTTCAATTCTTGGTCTAAAGCCTGCAAACTTAAATTTAAAGCGTTCTACGGTCATGATATTATTCTTGATCGTACTTTTGATGTCTACTTTTGAAACATCTGGATTTTTCATCGATTCAGAACTGGTTTGTTTGCTTACGGCATTAAACATTTTCAATCCTCGTACTTTTACATCTTTTACAGAAAGTACTCCACCGCCAACAAGCGAAGGATAAACCGGTTCCATATTTCCGTTTAATCGTCCTTTTAATTGATAATCTAACGAAACAATTCCCTGCGCTTTTTCGGCAGCGCTTGCCATTTTTCTAAAAACCTCAATTTCGTTATATGCTCTTTTAATATCAAAATCTGATGCTTTTATGGCGTAATCAAAGTTTGCTTTTTGTGGCGTTACCGCTTGATAATTCGCATTCATGGCAACCTTACAGCCAATTAAATCAAATCCGGTATTCTGCATCGTCAATTTACCTTTGTTCATGGTTAAATGACCCGTTGCATTTTGAAGGTTTAATTTGTCGAAATTTACTTTTTGGGCATTGGCTAATAATTGTAAATTCAGGTTTGTTGGAATAATAATAACACCAGTTTGTGCAGCTTGGGTTTTTGTTTCCGGTTTTGGAGCTGAGTTTTTGGTTACAGAAGCATTTGCAGATGTATTCGACATAAATTCATCAACATTAATATATCGTGCCGAAACATTAAAAGAACCTTTTAAAACGCCTGTATTTGTTGTAGCATAATTAAATACATTCTGCAGATAACCGTTCATTTTAAAATCAGATTGTCCGTATGCTGCCGTGAAATTATTAAACGACATTTTATCCTGATTGATTTTGAAAATTCCTTCTTTTATAATGAACTTTTTAGGCAGATATTCAGATGCAATGCCAATGTTTCTCAACTCAAGCGTTCCTTTGTTGTATAATTTGCTGTAATTCCCTTTTTCGGCATCGCTTTGTTTTCCTTTCAAAACCAAATCGGCTTTTACGAAACCATCCAAATCCAGTCCTTTTTGAGAAAATACTTTATAGATTCTGTTTACATCCAGTTCTCCTTTTGCTTTAATATCGTAAGTCAAATCATTAAAATCAGTTAAGTCAGCTTCTACAAAAACAGGTTTTCCTTCAAAAGTAAATTGAGCCGGTTTTAGCTTTATTTTTAAATCGTCAAAAGTTCCTTTTTGATTGTCGATTTTAGATTTTATCGTAATATTAGTGATCGGGTTTGGATAATATTTTGTTTTCACATATCCATTTTCTAAATCAAAAACACCTTTTGTAACAGGGAAAAGTTTATTTTTTTGATCAAATTTTCCATTCGCCTGAATATCTCCTGCTAAAGAACCTTTTAATTCAACATCTGGAATTCCCAGTGCTTTTGTTAGTTTGCTAAGGTCGATTTTAGCTTTAAAATCGGCATTGATTTCTGGCGTGTTGGCACCTTTTACAAAGAATTTCGATTTTATATAATCCTTGTTAATGTTTAAGGATAAGTTTTTAGCATCAACAGTTAAAAGATCCGGATTTAAAGACGGAACTTTTGTTTTAACTTCAAGATTTAAATTAGAAACCGGAAATGCGCTTTTGTCATAATTCACAAATCCGTTGTCGATTTTAACATCAAGGTTTAAATCCGGAGCAATATTTTGCGAAGTAATATAATCACCTTTTAAAGTAAAAAGTAAAGTCGTATTTCCTTTTAATTCTGTTTTAGAAAGCCATGTAATGTACTTTGGCGGAAAAGCTGTAAATACATCGTACAAATCGCTATTGTCAGATTTAATTACAAAATCCATATTGTACCCATCTTTTAAAATGTCAAATTTCCCTTTAAAATCGACCAAAAGCTGATTGATTTTTAAGTTATTCTGCTGGAAGAAAAAAGATAAAGAGTTGATGTTTACTTTGGTAATTAAATCGGCATCAATTTTTTTATTCATTAAATATGGTTCATCTTCATAAATGATATTTAACTTTTCAATTTTTGCTTTTGAAGACAAATCGAAAACGGCTTTGTTTAAATCGCCTTTTCCTAAATAATTAAATCCTAAGGCATCAAAATGAACTTTTGTTGATTTGTCATCATAGATAATTTTACTGTTTAAAATCTCAATTCTTTCCAGTTTTAAGGCAGTATCTGTGCTGTCTTTTGTTTCTGTGGCTTTGGCTTGCGACTTATAAATGTTGTAATTCGCTTCTCCGTTTGGATTAACTTTTACATTGATAAACGAATCCTGTAAATATATCTGATCAATTTTTACCGATTTACTAAAAATCAAACTGGCTACATTTATTCCAAAAGAAACCTCTTTTGCTGTAATGAATTTTTCGTTTTTATATGGCGCTGAACCATTAAGACTTAAATTGTCTAAGGTTAAGGTCAGCGACGGAAAATGACGAAAAAACGAAACCGAAACATCAGAATAATTCAATTCTGCGCTTAGTCTTTCGTTAGCTGTTTTTTTGATCTGTTCTTTTATCTGATCCTCAAAAACGATTGGCGTTAAAAATAATAGTGCTAAAATAACAGCGAAAGTTATCCCTAAATACTTCGCAATTTTGAATACGATTGATCTGGATTTACTTTTTTGCATAGCAATTTGTGGTGTTTAAATAATAGAGTGAAAAAAGAGCGTAGTTTATCCGTGAACAGTTTCTGATTTACCATAATTGGTAATAATAGAACCTTCATATTCAATCCATTCTTTCCATCGTTTGTCGATGTCGATATTGTCTTGGTATTTTCTGGCAAATCCTAAAAAAGTAGTATAATGTCCGGCTTCAGAAATCATTAAATCGCGATAGAATTTAGCTAATTCTTCATCTTTTATATTTTCAGAAAGTACTTTAAAACGCTCACAGCTGCGGGCTTCGATCATGGCCGAAAATAATAAACGGTCGCAGAGCGCATCACGTCGGCTGCCGTCTTTTTTCATGAATTTAAAAAGCTCATTTACATAATGGTCTTTTCGTTCGCGTCCTAAAGTAAGACCGCGTTTTTTTATAACATCATGAACCATTTGTAAATGCTCCAGTTCTTCACGGGCAATTACAAGCATTTCGGTAACTAATTCTTCTAATTCAGAGTTGTAAGTCACAATACTGATTGCGTTTGAGGCTGCTTTTTGTTCGCACCATGCATGATCAGTTAAAATTTCTTCAATATTTGACTCAACGATATTGACCCAGCGAGGGTCTGTAGCTAATTTTAATCCCAACATAATTTCCCAGCATTTAATTCTTGCAAAATTAGTGATTTTTATTACTAAAAGTCACGAAATGTCGTGCGATTGCGCTCAAAAAAGCATTATTTTGTATGTTAAAATAAATAACGATGAATCAGATAAAAAAACTTCTCATAATTGGGTTTGTCTGGCCTGAGCCAAATTCTTCAGCAGCAGGCGGAAGGATGATGCAGTTAATTTCTATTTTCAAGGAAAATGGATTTGAAATTACATTTGTAAGTGCGGCTCTTGACAGCGATTTTATGGTTAATTTATCTGAATTTGGAGTTACAAAAAAAAGTATCGAACTCAATTCTGCCAGTTTTGATGATTTTATAATCGAATTAAATCCAAATGTCGTTTTGTTTGATCGTTTTATGATTGAGGAGCAATTTGGATGGCGTGTGACAGAAAACTGTCCAAATGCGATCAGAATTTTAGATACCGAAGATTTGCATTGTCTGCGAACTGCAAGGCAGAAAGCTTTTAAAGAAAATCGGAATTTTGAAATAGCAGATTTATTTTCTGAAGAAGTTGCAAAACGAGAAATCGCCAGTATTTTAAGATGCGATTTATCCCTGATTATTTCTGAATTTGAAATGAATATTCTGCAAGATGTTTTTAGAATAAATAAAGATTTACTTTTCTATCTTCCTTTTTTGGTTGATAAAATGTCTGAGAATGATCTTTCGAAATTACCTTTATTTGAAGATCGCAAGAATTTTGTTTTTATTGGAAATTTTCTTCACGAACCCAATTGGAACACAGTTCAGTATTTAAGAGGAGCGATTTGGCCTTCGATAAAAAAAGATTTTCCCGAAGCTGTTTTAGAAGTTTATGGCGCTTATCCGTCGCAAAAAGTATTGCAATTGCATCAGCCCAAAAATGGATTTTTTATTATGGGAAGGGCAGAAGATGCAAATGAAGTGGTAAAAAATGCCAGAGTTGTTTTGGCGCCAATTCGTTTTGGAGCGGGCTTAAAAGGAAAATTATTAGAAGCGATGCAATGCGGAACGCCAAGTTTAACTACATCAATTGGTTCAGAAGCCATGCATGCCAATTTATCCTGGAATGGATTTATTGAAGATGATGCCTCCGAATTTGCCAAAAAAGCAATTGAACTTTATCAGGATGAAAATCTTTGGAAAGAAGCTCAAAAAAACGGAATTATCATTATTAATGAATGCTATCAGAAGGATAAATATTCAGATGAATTAGTGTCTTTTGTAAATTCATTATTGGCGGATTCCAAAAGTCATCGTCTTCATAATTTTATGGGGAATTTATTGCAGCACCATGCTTATAAAAGCACGATGTATATGTCAAAATGGATTGAAGCGAAAAATAAGTAATCAGTAACAGTTTGCAGTAATCAGCAGACTGAGACTGAAAACTGCGACTCTGAACTAAGCTTCCATTTTTCCAAAACCTACCGTTTCACGATAAATTTGCGGCGAAACATCGGCGTTTGTTTTAAAGAATCGACTGAAATAATGTTCATCGTCATAACCCAATTCATAAGCGATTTCTTTTACCGTTTTATTGGTCATGTATAACTCTCTTTTGGCTTCAATAATGATTCTCTCAGCAATTAAATCGGTTAAGGTTTTGTTGAAATAATTCTTGGATAATTTTGCTAATGCTTTAGGCGAAATATTCAATAAATCGGCATAATTTCCCGCCGAATGTTTGGTTTTGAAATTGAGTTCAATAGCATCTTTTAAATTTTGAAGAATAACGGGTTCTTTTGAATCCGGAACTGATTTTATTTCTTCTAATTGTTCCGTTTTTAATCGGGAAGCTGTTATCAAAAAGATTTTTAAATACGAAATGAGTAATTCGTATTGTGCTAATTCTGCATTTTGAATTTCAGTTTTCATTTGGTCTAAAACCATTGCAAAAGTCTGCGCTGCTTGTTCTGAAATTTTCGTGTAAGGCGGCTGGTAAACATTGTTGAATAAAACGCCGTTGCAGGAAACTTCTTTTTGATGCATATGTATGCAGAAAAAATCAGGGTGAAAATGAATCGCAATTCCTTCAATTGGTTCGTTTACGCAAAGCATAAAAGGCTGATAAGGCGAAAAGGCGAGGAGTGAGTTTTCTTCAAATTGATGTTCGGCAAAATCGGCTTTTACTTTGCCTTTTCCTTTGGTAACCCAAATTAATGAGAAAAAATTATTTCGCTGTAAATGATCAAAATGGCTGTTGTCATCAAATGGCAGTAGTTTAAAAGCTAAATTTCCATTTTGCGGATTAATTAAAGTGAAAACATTCTGACTCATGATTTGCTGTGGTTTTTTGAAATATAAAGATAGTCATGAATTGAATTCACAACTATCTTTATAAATTGTTTTTTGTTTGAATTCTTTTGAAATTATAGGCTTGAAACTTCTGGGAAATCGATTTGTGTATTGGCAGTATTGTTGAAATAGTTTGTTAAAACGTTCAAAGCTACGTGTGCTACAGTTTCTGCAATTTCAGCATCAGAAACTCCTGCGGTTTTAGCTTTATTTACATCTTCATCACTTACTAATCCGTTTTTGCTGATTAAGGTTTTGGCCAATTGTAAAATAGCTTCTGTTTTAGCATCTGCTGAATTTCCTTTTCTTGCGTCTTGTAAAACTTGTGCGTCTGTTTTTAATAGTTTTCCACCAATAAAAGTGTGAGCTGCTACACAGTAATCACATGAATTGCTTTCTGAAACTGCTAAGGCGATTAATTCACCTGTTTTTGCACTTAATTTTCCGAGGCTTAATGCGCCGCTAAAATTTAAATATCCTTCCAAAACTGCCGGAGAATTTCCCATTGTTCTCATCATGTTTGGAACTACGCCTAATTTTGATTGTACTGCGTTGAATAAATCTTTAGTTTTTCCTGTTACTTCGTCTGGGTTTAATGCTATTAATCGTGTCATTTTATTTAATTTTTTATGTTATTTATTAGTTGTTGTTTTTTGACATTACAAAGGTGCGACGATTACAGATTTTAGAACATGGAGAATTTACGCTATGTGGTGGACAATTTTCCCTAGGTAGTTTTTTGAATAAAAAAATCCCCAATTACATCCGTAATTGGGGATTTAAATAATTATGATTTATCCCGAAGGGATTACATATCGGTAGAAAAAGAATATTATGCATTAGGGTCATTTGTCCCGTGAGGGACTAAACCAATCCGTTATAATGTGTAGTCCCTTACGGGACAATAGAAACGATGGCATTTTTTTCTACCGATATATAATCCCTACGGGATATTTTATTTCAAAATACCTTCAACAGCCTGAATAGTTGTTGCATGATAACTAGATTTTGCTTTTTCAAAAATTTGATTTGCCCAAACTTTTCCTTCTGGCGTTTTAACCATTTCTTTATAAAGCATCATTACAGAACCTGTTCTGCTGATTCCAATTAAAAATTGTTCAATTGCAGGATAAGCAGGTTTGTATTGGTGAATTAGTGCCTGAACAAACCATTGGCGTTTGATGATGAAATTTCCGCCTTTTGTAAAGTTGAATTCATTGTCAATTGCTTCCATTTCTTTAGCTGTAATATCAGCCGGAAGATGATCTATAAAATGCTGTTTTTCTGCTGTAGTTGTAATTTTTTTGCTTAAACCTGCAACACCAGTTTCTCTCCAGCTTTTTTGAATTTTATCAATAGCATCAAAATCCACAGAACTTACCGGAAGAATATTTGATGGAATTCCCGGTTTGTAAATCCAGTCGTCTAATTTGATTTTATCAGCTAATGCTTTGTCACCTTTGATAAGGTTTTCGTTTAAATATTTTACGAAATCTTCTGTAGTAATTGATTTGAAAGCATGTGAATCGAAATAATTCTTAATGAACGGATCGAATTTGTCGCGTCCAACAGCATTTTCGATAACTCTTAAAAATGCATATCCTTTTACATAGGGAATTTGGCTGATTCCGTCGTCAGGATTTCTTCCTGTCAGCGAAACTTTAAGTCTTGTGTCTGGACTTGTTTCTCCATATTCCGCTACATTATCAACTAATTCTTTGTTTGTGATAACATTTTGCATTTCAAATTCTTTCTTTCCGAAAATAGCTTCTCCAATGCGGTGCTCTACATAAGTTGTAAAACCTTCGTTTAACCAAATATCATCCCAGGTTGCGTTTGTAACTAAATTTCCGCTCCAGCTGTGACCTAATTCGTGTGCTAATAAACTAGTTAATGAACGATCTCCGGCGATAACGCCCGGAGTTAAGAAAGTTAGGTTTGGATTTTCCATTCCTCCGTAAGGGAAACTTGGAGGTAAAACCAAAACATCGTAACGTCCCCAACGGTATGGGCCGTAAAGTTTTTCGGCTGCGACAACCATTTTACCAAGTTCAGCAAATTCCCAAGCCGATTTTTTCAGCATTGATGGCTCTGCGTAAACTCCGGTTCTGTTGTCGATTGCCTGAAATTCAATATCTCCAACGGCAATTGCCATTAAATAAGATGGAATTGCTTTGTCTTGTTTAAAAGTATAGACTCCCGTATCATTTTTCTTCTGCGGATTTACAGCGCTCATTACGGCTAATAAATCTTTAGGAACCGTAACTTTTGCATTATAGGTAAAACGAATTCCCGGTGAATCCTGACATGGAATCCAGGTTCTTGACCAAACGCTTTCTCCCTGAGAGAAAAGGAAAGGTTTCTTTTTATCTGCAGTTTGTGCCGGTAAAAGCCATTGTAATGCAACAGCATCTTTAGTTGTGCTGTAATAGATGTTTACTTTGGTTGTATTTGGTTCAATCGTAATGTGAAGAGGTTTTCCGTGAAATTCGACATCTTTTCCAAGTTCAAATTTGGTTTCTTTTTCGTCGTCACCTAAAGTTACTTTGGTAATGTTTAGTGTGTTTTCGTCGAAAATAATCTCGTTTCCTTTGCTGATGTTGTCAATTGTCCACGAAGCCTTTCCTGAAATTGTCTGTGTATCAAAATCAACTTTGATGTCAAGATCAAGGTGTTTAACTACAGCAAGTTCTGGTTTAGAATAACTGTGTTCATCAACAACGCTGGTTGGTTTTTCTGTTTGATCTTTTTTCTGGCAGGCTATTGCTGTAAGAAACAAGATTAGAAAGGTTAGTTTTTTCATATTATGAAGTATTGAATTTTGAGGATGAAAATTAAACAAAAAATCCCGTTTTGAATAAACAAAACGGGATTTAATTATAAAATTAACAGCTAATTACGCCAGCATTGTAACTGGGCTTTCGATGTATTGTTTTAATGTTTGTAAGAACTGAGCGCCAGTTGCACCGTCAATTGTTCTATGGTCGCAAGCTAATGATAACATCATTGTGTTTCCAACTACGATTTGACCGTTTTTAACTACTGGTTTCTCAACAATTGCACCTACAGAAAGGATTGCAGAGTTTGGCTGGTTGATAATTGAATTGAATTCAGTAATACCAAACATTCCAAGGTTAGATACTGTAAAAGTACTTCCTTCCATTTCTTGTGGTCCAAGTTTTTTGTTTTTAGCTCTTCCTGCAAGATCCCTTACAGCAGCGCCAATTTGAGATAAACTCATAGCATCTGTAAATTTCAATACAGGAACTACTAATCCGTCTTCAACTGCTACAGCAACACCAATATTTACGTGGTGGTTGATGATGATTGCATCTTCTTTCCACTGAGAGTTGATTTTTGGATGTTTTTTCAATGCTAAAGCACAAGCTTTAATTACCATATCGTTGAAAGATACTTTTGTATCCGGAACAGTATTGATTGTTGCTCTTGCACCCATTGCTTCGTCCATGCTTACTTCGATCACTAAGTTGTAGTGAGGTGCAGTAAATAATGATTCAGCAAGACGTTTTGCGATGATTTTACGCATTTGAGAATTTTTGATCTCTTCTGTATAAACTTCTCCGGCAGGAACAAATATTTTCGCAGCAGCAGGAGCAGAAGCTTCTTCTTTAGCAGCTGGTGCTGAAGCAGTAGTTTGTGCTTGTGCAGATGGAGTAAAGTTCTCGATATCGCTTTTTACGATACGTCCGTTTTCTCCAGAACCTTTAACTTGGTTCAATTGAATTCCTTTATCAGAAGCAATTTTCTTGGCTAAAGGTGAAGCTAAAATTCTTCCTCCGTTAGAGTTGTCAGCCACAGCAGCTTCTTGTGCTTTTTCAGCAGCAGGAGCTGCTTTTGTTTCTTCTGCAGCAGGAGCACTTGCAGCGCCTCCGGCAGTATAGTTGTCAGCAATTCCAGAAATATCAGTTCCAGCTGGCCCAATGATAGCTAATAAGCTGTCAACTGGAGCAGTGTTTCCTTCTTGAATTCCGATGTATAATAATGTTCCAGCATTGAAAGACTCAAACTCCATTGTAGCTTTGTCTGTTTCAATTTCTGCTAAAATATCACCTTCAGCTACAGTATCACCCACTTTTTTCAACCAAGTTGCTACTGTACCTTCCGTCATAGTATCACTCAAACGTGGCATAGTTACTACTACAACACCTTTAGGTAATTCAGCTGCAGCTTTTGCAGGAGCAGCAGTTTCTGTTTTTGCTTCTGCAGCAGGAGCGTCCGCTTTTGGGGCTTCAGCAGCAGGAGCATCACCACCAGCTAAAAGAGCAGAAATATCTTCTCCTTCTTTACCAATGATTGCTAATAATGAATCAACCGGAGCAGTTTCTCCAGCTTGAATTCCAATATGTAAAAGAGTTCCTTCGTTAAAAGATTCGAACTCCATTGTTGCTTTGTCTGTTTCAATTTCAGCTAAGATATCTCCTTCGCTAATTTTGTCGCCTACTTTTTTTAACCAAGTCGCTACCGTTCCTTCCGTCATAGTATCGCTCAAACGAGGCATTGTTACTTTAATCGCCATGATGTTATAGTTTATGAGGTGTAAATGGATAGTCTTCTTGTGCGTATACTACATCGTATAATTGTTGTAAGTCTGGGTATGGAGATTCTTCAGCAAATTTCTGACATTCCTCAACTAAGTCTTTAACTCTTTGGTCAATTACTTCAATTTCTTCTTCTGTAGCATATTTTTGATCCAAAATTACATCAAGAACCTGCGTAATTGGGTCAATTTTTTTGTACTCTTCTACCTCTTCTTTAGAACGGTATAATTGTGCATCAGACATAGAGTGTCCTCTGTAACGGTACGTTTTCATTTCAAGAAAAGTTGGTCCGTCTCCGCGACGTGCTCTTTCGATAGCTTCGTGCATTGCTTCAGCAACTTTTACTGGGTTCATTCCGTCAACAGGTCCGCAAGGCATTTCATAACCTAAACCTAATTTCCAGATATCAGTGTGGTTTGCAGTTCTTTCTACAGAAGTTCCCATTGCATAACCGTTGTTTTCAACGATAAATACAACTGGTAATTTCCATAACATAGCCATGTTGAAAGCTTCGTGTAAAGAACCTTGTCTCGCAGCTCCGTCACCAAAGTAAGTCATAGTAACTCCGCCAGTATTGAAATACTTATCAGCGAAAGCTAAACCTGCACCAACAGGAATTTGACCACCAACGATTCCGTGACCTCCGTAAAAACGGTGTTCTTTAGAAAAGATGTGCATTGAACCTCCCATACCTTTAGAAGTTCCGGTAACTTTTCCTAAAAGTTCTGCCATTACGTTTCTAGGATCAACCCCCATACCAATAGGCTGAACGTGATTTCTGTATGCAGTAATCATTTTGTCTTTAGTCAGGTCCATAGCGTGCAGAGCGCCCGCTAATACAGCTTCCTGACCATTATATAGGTGTAAAAAACCTCTAACTTTTTGTTGAATGTATAATGCTGCAAGTTTGTCTTCAAACTTTCTCCAAAGCAGCATGTCTTCGTACCACTTTAAATATACCTCTTTTGTAACTTCTTTCATCTGAATTCTTTCTTTTGCTAAAGTTGTTTGTGTTATCAATTGTTGCCTGTAACGCAAAATAGTTTCCTCCCACAAATTTGCGCCCGAAAGGTCGGGATGCAAAAATAAGACATTCCGTTTAAGAACTAAAATTTAAAAGGTCTTTTTTGGCTTTTTTTTACAAGAACTTTTTATCAAACATAAAAGGGAGCAGATTTTTTAGGGATGCCGATTTGTAAACTTCGCCAATTTCGCCCATAAAATAAATTTCAATAGGGGTGTCCTGCTTGATTTCATATTCTGCAATCGACTGACGGCAAGAACCGCACGGTGGAATTGGAGCCTGAGTTTGATTTGTATCTGAAGCGGCAGTAATTGCCATTTTTAAAATTTTGGCTTCGGGATATGCGCTTCCGGCATAAAAAATTGCTGTTCTTTCTGCACATAATCCTGACGGATATGCGGCGTTTTCCTGATTAGATCCCAAAATTATTTTACCATTATCAAGAAGTAAGGCCGCTCCAACTCTAAATTGCGAGTAAGGAGCGTAGGCTTTTTTACGAATTTTGATGGCCTGATTCATTAAATCTTGTACATCTTGAGAAAGCTCATTGATGTTATCGTAAATAGTGAACGACGATGTAATGCTAATTTCTTTCATTGTTTTTATGGGAAAAAAAATCCAAATTCCTAAAAAGTTAGAAATTTGGATTGTAATTGTTTTTTATATCGTTTGTTTAATAAACTTCGTATTTGTCGCCAAAGTTAAAAGTTAAAGAGAAACGAAGTGTGTTTTCTAAAGGATTTTTAACTTTTGATGCCGAAAATAAGTACGAAACATCAACTTTTATAATATTGTATTTAAAACCTGCTCCTAAAGAGAAGAATTGTCTTGCACCTTTTTCAGGGCTTTCGTGATAATACCCTAATCGCATTGCAAACGAATCCTGATACATATATTCTGCTGCTGCGCTATATGTTATTTCTTTAACTTCTTCGCTAAAACCTCCCGGAGCATCTCCAAATGATTTGAAAATTCCTTCTACCCAGCCAGTATCTTTGTATTTGTTATAACTAATTGCGTTTGCTTCTGTTTGAGAAATATCATCCGGATCTGTAAAATCACCGTCTCCGTTTGCATCAAAAGGTGTTCCTGGTCCCGGAGGAGTTGGAACTAATAGTTTAGTAAATTCAGCACTAACACTAACTTTATTATAATCATCTAAAATAAAATCAAAACCTCCTCCTAATCTTAAATTAGCTGGTAAAAAGTTTGAACTTAAGTCATCATTATCATAACTGATTTTTGGACCTAAGTTTTGAACGTTGAAACCTGCTCTCCATCTTCCGTTAAAATCGCTGTATGCAATTTCTTCTGATTGATAAAAACCAGCTACATCTACAGCAAATGAACTTGCTGCCGAAGCGTCAACTTCACCGGAAGGGATTTTTAAATTTGATCTGATATATCTACCCGCAACTGCCATCGAGAAAGTCTCGCTCAATTTTAGAGAGTAGGATCCGTCTAATGCAAATTCATTAGGGCTTACTTCTCGGGTAGCTTCATTTGGGTCTCCGGTTTCTCTTAGTTCAATTCCTCCAAAACCAAAATAACGAAAACTTGCTCCAAAAGCACTTTTATCGTTGATTTTGTTGTAATAGGTTAATTGACCAAGCGAAATATCGTTGGCAAGATCTGTTAAATACGGGGTGTAACTAATTGAAAGTCCTTGTGCATCTTCTGCGAAAGCATATTTTGCAGGATTCCATTGTTGTGAAAAAACATCTGAAGAAGTGGCAACTCCCTGATCTGCTAAACCGGCCGCTCTTGCATCGGCTGCGACTAATAAAAAGGGAACTCCGGTTGTAATAGGTTCAATGTTTTGGGCTTTGGCGAAGGAAATTACTAATAAACAAATTAATAAAAGTGATATTTTTCTCATTTTTGGGAATAATGGTATTTATGTTACAAATATATATAATATTATAGAATGACAAGTTTTTCGTATTTTTCTGCTTTTTTATTTGTTAAGTTCGATTTTACAGTCAGTTTGTAAATGTAAACTCCTTTTCCAATTCGGTCGCCAAAATCATCTTTCCCATCCCATGTTATTTCCCTTGATAAAAAGCCTTCAGTCGTAATGATCTGGTTTTTTGTCCAAACCACTTTGCCTGTAATTGTCATAACCTGAACCTGAACATCTAAAGGTTCATATGGCCTGTTATGTGAAAACCAAAATTGTGTGTATGTTGAAAAAGGATTAGGATAATTGAGCACGTGTGTCAATTTTAATTCTTCGTCACCAACCACAACAAATTGTATTTCGCTTGTTACGGGATTGTTATAAACATCCCATGCCGTAAAACTAATGGTATGCAATCCGGCAGATAAATTTCGTAACGGAAAACGTAAATTTCCATTCGTGTAATCATCTAATTTTGTCTGATAATAATCATTCAAAATATACGGGTTGCTTACGTCTCCATCCAGAACTGCTATGATGTCATGACCAATTCCGCTAGCTGTATTTATACCATTTTCATCTTCTAAAAACGCTAAAAGAAAGGGCGATGCATTTGTAATTCCGCCAGATACAAAAGTTTCATCGTTCATATATAACTTAACTTTTGGACTTATATTGTCCTGAGGTGCATTTTCATTTATTCCTCCAATTTTTATGACATTATTATAGCCTGATTGATTCTCAAGTGCTTGGCTTTTTTTAGCATAAAAACTAATTCGGCCATTGTCTACAGGAATTCGAATATCTCTTGGTACAACAAAGCTAAATTCAAACTGGCCGTTGGTTATAGAGGCATTCCCTCTAAATATAGTTTCTCCAAGGGTTTTAAATGACATTGCAGGGCTATATCCATCATTATTTAAGGTCGAAGACGTAATCATTTTATCGAATATAGCTGTAGCAAGTTCTCCGTTATAATTGCTTAAAAGAACATTGTTTTCATCTGTAATTTCGCCTGTAATTTTGATTTTTGATAAGGATTTAAAGTCAGGAATTGGCTGAGAAATCACAATATCGTTTACTTTCGTTAAATTAATTCGCGGTTTTGGAATCGCTAACATCAAAGCCGGATCTCCTATATATACTACAACATTACTTGAAGAACTTGGGTTTTCATTTTTTGAAATTCGAAGCGACTCTGCAATACTATTATATTGATTTGAGCCGTATGAAAGCAGATTTTTGCTTAAACTGTCATTGAAATTTTCAGCATTAAACTGTCCGATAGTCCGAATTGTTGTCAGCATCGAAATTGCACCGCCCTTTGGATTCCAAAAAGTATATTCGCCGGCAGTTGGTCGGGTAGGATCGTCAAATCGTGAAAATTCGCAGGTAATGGTTATAAATAAAGGATATTTATATTGATTGTTCAGGTTTTGCCCGTCTGATTTTTCCCAGATTCTTTCCCCTGCTAATCCGTCTTCACCTCCATGGCCTAAATAATTAAAGACTAATGCACCTTTTTCAAAAGCATTAAAAATATCAGTTCTTGCTTTTGGATATCTTGATCCGCCGGCAGAAGCTTCTTGAGTATAAGCATCTAAAAATATTTTGTCGATATTTAAAAATGGTTTTTCAACAGCAATTAAATCAGCTAAGGTATTTTGACGTGATTGTAGTGAAGCGTCAGAACTTTGATCAGCATCATCACTGATTAAAACAAAATTATTTCTCCAGTTTCCGTATGATTTTGTATCGTAATATTCTAAAACTTTATTAACCATTTCCTGTGCTTGCGCATTGTCTGATACTAACATTCGGCCAACAGCAATGTCAATTCCTCCAAAAGGATAAGCAACAATTCCTTCATTAGAATCCATAAGTCCGAAAAAATCATCAGATGCAAAAGACGCTTCACCAGTTGTGTTACTGCTTAAGGATTGATATATAGGTACAATATTAGTGTTGTTAGAAATGCGGTCTTTATAATCATAAGAAGCATCACCAAATAAGTTTACATATTTTATTCTTTTATCTGTAGAAGATGCATTGTCATATATATAACGTATACAATTTCTAATGGCTGCAATGTCTTGTTTTCCCGATGAAAATTCCTGATAGATATCTTCTAATGAAATAACTTTTACAATTAGATTGGAATTAGTTCGATGAAAATTAGCCAGTCTCTCGGCTTGTGATGCTAAAGATCTTGGGGTTATAATGGCATAATCAATATCCTGAAAACTGTTTTGATTGTTTTTTAAGAGTGTTCCTTTTAAATTTTGATTGGCAATTTTTGACTGGCTTTCTTTTACAGGAGTGTAATAATCAGCAGGATCAATGGCGATGTAATTTCTAATTTCACCCAGATTGGCTTTAAAACTAAAAGAGGCTTGATTTGCATTTTCAACTTTTGATACATTATATAGGTCTGTAATGTCCCAAATTTGAGAAATTCCTGAAGCACTTCCAATCGTATAATTTACAATTCCTGCGGTTGAACCGGCTAAATTGTACTGAAATTTAAATTGTTTACCTGTTCCTAAAAGCTTTCTTTTTGCAATTAGATTAATGTAATCTAAATATCCCTTTGAGCCCGGTACACCATTATTATTATAGGTAAGTTTAATTTTTATGCTTTCTGCGCCAGTAAATGTTGTATTTGCAGGAGTTTTGTTGGTTACATATTTAATTTCTGAACTTGCTGTTAAACTTGCAAAATTTAGCGTTGCGATATTTTGTCTGTTTGCAGCAACAACAAATGAAGTTGGCGTAAAAGCGGCCGAAGCGGCATTTAATTCAATTTTTACTGGTACAGTCGCATCCAGATTAGGGAAATTAAAAGTAAATTCCTGTTCCTGATTAATATCGAATGATTCTCCCAGCCATTGACGTCCCAAATGGACAATATTGGTTTGGTCAACTTCGTGATATTGATAGTCATCAAACGTGTTCAGTTCCAGAGTGCTGTTTGCTGTTGGCTGAGTCAGATTTGCAATTCTTTTTCCATCATTTCCTGATGTGGTAACATAATAATAAGACCTATTACTGTATAAGTTTAAATTAGTCTGGCTTTCATCGTTCCATTTATCCACACCTTCGGCATAAAATAAGATATAATCTTCGTTGTTAAAAGTACCGTCGCCTTCGCCGATAATTTGAATGGCATTTTCGGTTAAATCTTCCGGATAATAAGAGTTGTTGGCTAATGGAACCATTCTTCCGCCATTTCCGTAAATTTTAATCCTTCTGGGATCAGTTTTTCCTGGATCAAAACCTAAACTTTGTAAAAATGCCCGTGTAATTTTATAAACGCCAGATTTTTCTACATAAAATCGATACCAGTCTCCAGAAGCTAAAACAGAATTTGAAATAATCGCAGTTTTTTGAAAGACCGATGAGTTGCTGCTTTTTGCAGAAGAATTATTTATATTGTAAGAAAATGATCTGATTCTTTTATAGCTATTTCCGTCTTTTATAATAGGATAGAGAGACAGAAATGCTTGTTTTGTGTCTCTCGAATTAGTGATTTTTATCGTTTCGGTTATCTTATTCGGAATGTTTTCTATAGCTAAATCTCCTAAATCAGTTCTCGAAATAGGTTCAAAATTTATATTTGTAATTTCTACAGAACTATTGTTTGCGACGTTTGCCTGATTGAGATTAAGCAATAATGTTATGCTTTTTTTTGTAATGTCGAAGCGAAAAGCGTTTCCGGAAAAGTAAGGAATAATAATTTTGCTGTCGCCGTAATTCATCTCTTTTTTACTCTGCCAATCGAGCGTTAAGCTCCCATTTATCTGGGAAAATGATAAGATAGGGAGTAGAAAAATGTATAGGATTATGGCTTGTTTCATTAGCTTAAAAACCGAAATTTAATTAAAATAAAATTAGTAAGTAAAAATATAGTATTTCATGTTACAGTAAATAATAAAAAGTATATTTTTGCGTTCGTAACTATAGGTTATTTTCTGGTAAAAAACAGCTAAATAAAATTATTAGAACAGATGTTGCTAATTAAATGTTAATTATTATATTGCAGCACCTAAATTTATCACCTAAGAATGAGTATGAAAGTAAACAAAATTGTAGTCTTGCAATTAATGATGTCAATGGTATTGATGTTGGGCACGGCTAGTTGTAGCAAAAAATCGAGTTCGAGTCACGCTTCTAGAGCAACAGGCTGGGATGTAGATAGTCAGAACGGAACAGCTGCTAGAAATGCTGGGAAAAAACAACAAGCTGGACCTGGTTTAGTTTTTGTTGAAGGAGGTACGTTTACAATGGGTAAAGTACAGGATGATGTTATGCACGATTGGAATAACACGCCAACTCAACAGCACGTTCAATCATTCTATATGGATGAAACTGAAGTTACGAATGGTATGTACTTAGAGTACCTTGAGTGGTTGAAAAAAGTTTTTCCTCCAACAGAAGAAAATTACAAAAATATTTACGAAGGAGCATCGCCAGATACTTTAGTTTGGAGAAATCGTTTAGGTTATAACGAAACGATGACTAATAACTATTTAAGACATCCTTCTTATGCTGACTATCCTGTAGTTGGTGTTAACTGGATTCAGGCTGTTGAATTTAGTAAATGGAGAACAGACCGTGTAAACGAGGCTGTTTTAGAAAAAAACGGATATCTTAAAAAAGGAGCTAAAACACAAGATGTTAGTGCAGAAAGCTTATTTAATACAGAAACTTACTTGGCTTCTCCAACTACTACTTATGGTGGAAACGAAGAGTTAGTTTTAAAGAAAAACCCAGCTGGAAAAAGACCAAAAGCAGGAAAAGATGGTGTTGTACCTGAAGAGCATAATGTTTATGCACAACGTTCTTCTGGTGTAATTTTACCAGAATACAGACTTCCTACCGAAGCAGAATGGGAATATGCTGCTGCTGCTGATGTTGGACAAAGAGAATATAACATCTACAAAGGACAAAAGAAATATCCTTGGTCTGGAGATTATACTCGTTCAGCAAAACGTAAAAACAAAGGTGATCAATTGGCTAACTTTAAACAAGGAAACGGTGATTACGGTGGAATTGCTGGTTGGTCTGATGATGGTGCTGATATTACAAATAAGGTAAAAAGCTATGCTGCAAATGATTTCGGATTATACGATATGGCAGGAAACGTAGCAGAATGGGTTGCCGATGTTTACAGACCTATTATTGATAATGAAGCAAATGATTTTAACTACTACAGAGGAAATCAATATGCTAAAAACAAAATTGGTAAAGATGGTAAAATTGAAATTGTTTCGACTGCTTCAATTAAATACGATACTTTAAGTAACGGTAAAGTGATTGCAAGAAACCTTCCTGGAGAAATTGCTCAGGTTCCGGTTGATGAACAAGAAACTTACTTAAGACAAAATTTCAGTACAAGCGATAACATCAACTATAGAGACGGAGATAAACAATCTTCAAGATTCTTTGACTTTGGAGAGTCTGAGTCTGGACCTAAACCTGATCAGGCAATGTACAATTCTCCTAAACATAACGTAACAGTTGATAGTTTAGGTAAAATGATTAGAAAATATGATAACTCTAGTAAACGTACTACTTTAATCGATGATAAAGTAAGAGTTTACAAAGGAGGATCTTGGAGAGATAGAGCTTACTGGTTAGATCCAGCTCAAAGAAGATATTTTCCTCAGGATATGGCAACTGATTACATTGGATTTAGATGTGCAATGTCTAGAGTAGGTGCTAAAACTGAAAGAAGAAAATCACCAAGAAACTAAAGTTTAAAAAACTCAATAAAAAAATTCCAAATTCCATACTGAAATATTCAGATTTTGGAATTTGGAATTTTTTTATTTTTATAATTTTAAAGTGTTATAAATGAATATTCAGGAAATTCATAACTTGTTTTTGAAATGCAGGTCTCTTTCAATTGATACTCGAAAAATTGAAAAAGATTCTATGTTTTTTGCTATAAAAGGCGAAAATTTTGATGCAAATACTTTTGCTAAACAAGCGCTTGATTTAGGTGCTTTATATGTTGTTATTGACAACGAATCTTATTTTATTGATGAGAGAACGATCTTGGTAAATAATAGCTTAGAAACGCTTCAGGAACTTGCAAAATTTCATCGTGCCTATTTAAAACTGCCTATTATTGCGCTTACAGGAAGTAATGGAAAAACGACGACAAAAGAATTGATAAATGCTGTTTTGTGTCAAAAATTTAAAACTAAAGCGACTATTGGGAATTTAAATAATCATATTGGAGTTCCTTTAACATTGCTTTCTTTTACAAAAGAAACAGAAATTGGAATTGTTGAAATGGGAGCAAATCACAAAAAAGAAATCGAATTTTTGTGTGAAATCGCCCAGCCTGATTTTGGTTATATAACTAATTTCGGGAAAGCCCATTTAGAAGGTTTTGGAGGTGTTCAAGGTGTTATTGAAGGGAAAAGCGAAATGTATCAATACTTAGCAAAAAACAATAAAATTGCTTTTGTTAATCTTGAAGATGCTATTCAAATTGAAAAATCAAATGGCATAAAATCCTTCACTTTCGGAATAAATAAAGAAAACGCAGATCTAAAAATTAAAGACATAAAGGCAAATCCTTTTGTGGTGATTGACTATAATGATTTTGTAGTAGAATCGCATTTAATTGGACTTTATAACGCAAATAATATTAATGCCGCTACAGCAATTGGAAGATACTTTAAAGTAGAAGATACTTCGATAAAATATGGAATAGAAAATTATATTCCTGAAAATAACAGATCTCAATTGCTGAATAAAGGTTCTAACCAAATTATTTTGGATGCTTACAATGCAAACCCAAGTAGTATGGCGGTTGCAATTGCGAATTTTCTTCAATTAGAGAATGAAAATAAAATTATGATTCTGGGGGATATGTTTGAGTTGGGAGAAGAAAGTCCTCAGGAACATAAACTGATTGTAGATTCTTTAGTGAATCAAAAAGAATCACTTTGTTATTTGATTGGAAAATCATTCTATGAAAATAAAATTTCAAGCGATACGATTCAATTTTTTGAAACTTTTGATGCTTTTGCAGATTATCTAAAAAGTATTCAATTTAAAGATAATACTATCTTGATAAAAGGATCGAGAGGAATGGCTCTCGAGAGAACTTTAGAATATATTTCTTAAACATAAAAAGGCCTTCTATTACAGAAGGCCTTTTATTTATATACTCATTAAAAAACCAATTAGGTTTTCCTTTTTATTTAATCCGAGTTTTTTTCTCAAACGATAACGGGCTAATTCTACTCCTCCGGTTGAAATATTCATAATTTCGGCAATTTCTTTGGTAGACATATTCATTAATAAATAAGTCGATAAATCGAGTTCACGAGGTGAAATTGTTGGATATTTTTCCTTTAAACGTTTTAAAAACTCAAAGTGAACATTCTTGATGTGTTTTTCTAGATCTTTCCAGCTTTTATCTGTATTTACCTCTTTTACAATGCTCTTGTTTAGTTTGCTGACTTGGAACTTAGTGGAGTCGTCCAATGCTTCGACATCAATTTCTTTCAATTTATGAATAATTCCGTTTAGAATTTTATTCTTTTTTACTACTTGTAATGAGTTGTTGACTAATTCCTTGTCTTTTGCTAAAATCTTAATTTGCAGTTTATCGTTTTTTAATTTTTCGATTTCTTTTTCAAGATCATATTGTTCCTGTCTAATTCTGGATTCTTTTTCAAGATAAAGTCTTCGCTGTTCAATAGTTTCGTAATATTTATTCTTTCTAATTTTCATTTTAATTCGACTGGAAATTACATAAATGGCAATTATTAATAGAATAAAATATAGCATAAAAGCCAGAAAGTGCCTGTACCAGGGCGGAGAAATAGTAAAAGATATTGTTGACGGTTCAGATTGAACTCCATAACTGTTTCGCACTTTTACATTCATCACATAATCGCCTTCACGAAGGTTTGTATACTCCTTAATTGAAATAGTTGACCAGTTGCTCCACTTTTCGTCAAAAGGCTCTAATTGATAAGAAAACTGCACGTTTTCAAGGTTCTCGTATGTTGGAGAAGAAAAAGTAAAACGAACATGATTAGACGAATAAGGAATTCGGATGTTTTCACTCTTGTTTTGATTGTTTCCAAGGATTATTGTATCACCCGGAAATGAAAAGCTGCGAACGAATGCTTTTGGCTTCGTTACAAAATTGTTTAAAAGCTCAGAATCGTAATGCGCTAAACCATCTGTTAATCCTATAAAAATATTTTTAGAGTCAATCGTATTTACCGAAAGATAATTAGTAACCAAATTACCGGTTAGGTTAGAAAATGGTGCAACAATGTTTTTATAATTATTGTTTTGCTTCATTAAAACCCCTAATGACTCATCATAGGCATACCAAAGATTGGATTGTGAATCTTCACTTAATGCATTTATAACCGGAATATTTTTAAAAAGACTGGTTAGTTTTTTGTCTTCATAAAATATTTCCTGTTCTGAAGAATATTTATAAAAATGATTATTGGTTTGGAAGTATATTTTACCGTCAATTTTTTGAATACTTCCTATGTTTTTAAACTGAGGTGTTAAGTGATCAATTTTTTTGATGCTTGAAAACCTTGCTAAATCCTCACTTAAAGTCATTTTATAGATAGATTCGTCTTTTTTAAGCCATAAATAAGATTGGTCCAGCTCAAAACTATTTGATGATTTATCAAATCCTGCGACTTGATTTTTAAATGAAAGTCCGTTTGCTGTTTTTTGAAAAATGGCAAATCCGTCATAATTGGAGCCAATATAAAACCCTGGATGACTTGGGATTTTCTTAAATCCAAAATATCCTTTTGAATCTATAATATTGGTAACTTTTCCCCCTTTAATTATTAATGCCCCTCTGTTATTGGCACAAATTAATTCATCGTCGATAACTTGTACATTCCATGATTGGGCTGTTGTTCCTTCAACAAGTTTAAAAACATCTTCTTTAAAACTATTATTCCAGGCATGATAAAAAACACCCTGATTGGTTGCAACATATAAATTGCCCTGATGAACAACTGATGCATAAACGGTGCTAATGTCATAACTAAACCCAAAATAGGTAAAAGGAGAACTTTCGTTAACATAAGTAATACCATTATCCAGTCCAAGCCAAAGATTGTTTTTGTTGTCGATAAACGAAGTTAAAACCGTGTTGTTTTGAAGGCCTTTTTTTCTATTAATATGCTGAATGATCTTACCGTCAAAATCGCAGATAGCAATTCCATCCAAAACCGAATTTAAAACAATGAATTTATTGTTTATGAGAACACCTCCAAGTGAATTGTTTCGTTTTACAAAATTATTAGCTTCAGTATTCCATGGTGTTAAGGTGTTATTTTCGTAAATAAATAAGCCTTTTTCTAATGTAATAATTAAAATTTTGTTTTTACCTATAGAATACATTGCCCAAACCTCAGTATTATTTAAGCTTGTAGTGTTTGGCAGTGCGTAAAGTTTTCCATTTTTATATTCCAGAATCCCTTTTTCTTCATCTTGAAAATAAAGCTTGTTATTTACTACAAACGAGAATTGAAAACGTTTTGGAGCTTTTAATATTGATAATTTTCCTTTTTTAAAGATATAAGCCCTGGCAAAAGATTGAAAAACAATTTGATTATCGATGGAATGAATTTTCCATATAAAATCAATGATTTTGATTTTATTCTTATCTACTTTTTTGGAAAGTGATGTGTATTTAAGTTTTCCTTTATTATCTGGCTTAAAATATCCAAATTCATTATAACCTCCCACAAATATTTTTCCTGAATTGTCAATTTTTAAACATCGTACAGAAGTTAAATTTGGCAACGGATATTTTCTCCATGAAGAACCGTCAAATTGTAAAAGACCATTATTGTTGGCGAAATATAAATTTCCATTCTTATCCTGATCAATATTCCAGTTTTGTGTTCCTCCTTTGTATTCATTACGCTTGTAATTTCTTACATCCGGTAATCCGATGTTTTTAACCTGCCCAAAAAAGGTGATTGTGAATAATGTAAAAAAAGTAATATAAAAATATGATATTGTTAATTTCATTAATTATTCGATTTAATTTGTTTTTTAGATTCTAAGTTGTTTGTTTTTAGGTATTTAAGAATGTTTTTTCTGTACTATCACGTTGTAGAAAAGCATTTCGTTCATAAAAATAAGCAATCTTATATAATTGTAGTGTTTATTTTTTCAATTAACATTTTCATAACATCTTATTTTTTGTTTTTAAATATCACTATATTAGATATTTATAAAAAAAATGATGTGTTTTTGTAATGTATAAAATTTTAGTTTGATGTGTTTTTGTAATGAAATTTAAATGTTGATAGTAAAAAAATAACATTATTATTGCATCAAATTACTAATTAATTAACCAAAATTTTTAGAAAAATGAAATTAACAAAATTACTTATTTTTTGTGTTTCGTCTTTATTATTCTCGGTTATAGCTGTGGCTCAGGATGTCACAGTAAATGGAATGATAAACGATGAAAGTGGAATGCCGGTTCCGGGCGCAACAGTTGTCCTAAAAGGTACAACAAAGTCGACCGCATCAGATTTTGATGGGAAATTCCAAATACAAGTACCTTCAAACGGAGTTTTGACAGTTACTTTTATAGGATACACTACAGTAACTGAAGCTGTAAACGGAAGAACAAAAATTACAATTCAATTAAAACCAGAATCACAAACATTAAATGAGGTTGTGGTAGTTGGTTACGGTACTCAAAAGAAAGCAGTAGTTACAGGTGCAATTTCAAGTGTAAAAGCTGCAGATTTAGAGAAAGTACCAAATGGTAGAGTTGAACAGGCTTTACAAGGTCGTGTTGCGGGTGTAACAATCGCTTCCAGTTCAGGTCAGCCGGGTTCAGGATCTACAATCCGTGTACGTGGTATTACAACGTTTGGTGACGGTGGAAATAACCCACTTTGGGTTGTTGACGGTAACGTTGTTGATGCTGGTGGAATTGGTTACCTAAATCAATCAGACATCGAGTCTATCGAGGTGCTTAAAGATGCTGCTTCTGCTGCAATCTATGGTACACGTGCTGCAACAGGGGTTATTTTAGTTACTACTAAAAAAGGCAAGGCAGGTAAAATTACAGTAAACTATAATGGTTTTGCTGGTGTATCTTCTCCAGCAAAAAAATTAGATTTATTGAATGCTACAGAGTATGCTACAATAATGAACGAAAAATCAGTTGCTGATGGCGGAGGGATTCTTTACTCTAATCCAGCTGCATTTGGAAAAGGAACAAACTGGCAAGATGCTATTTTTAATGACAGTGCTTTCAGATACACACACGAATTAAGTATTAGTGGTGGTGGAGAATTTTCTACTTTCTATGCTTCATTTGGTATTCAGGATCAAGAAGGTATTGTTGCTACAGAAATTTCTAATTATACTAAAAAGAATTTCCGTTTAAACTCTACTCACAAGATTTCTAAATATTTCACATTTGGACAAACTTTTGGTTATACAAGACAAAAGACTGTTGGAATTGGAAATACAAACAGTGAGTTTGGGGGGCCTTTAAGCTCTGCTATCAACTTAGATCCATTAACTCCACTTGTAGTTACTGATCCAACTGTTGCAAATTCAGCTCCATATTCTACAAACCCTGTAGTTCGTGATGCTAACGGAAATCCTTATGGAATTTCAAGTGTAGTTGGTCAGGAGATGACAAACCCACTTGGATACATCCAAACAAGATTAGGAAGATATGGATGGTCTGATGATTTCGTTGGAAATGCTTATTTAGAAGCTGCTATTACTCCACATTTAAAAATTAGATCTACACTTGGTGGTAAACTTTCTTATTGGGGAGACCAAGGATTTACTCCTGTATACTTCTTAAGTTCAAACGTGAATGTTCTTAAAAACAGTTATTATCAAAATAACAATAAATCATTCAACTGGAATATTGAAAACGTTCTTACTTACTCTAACAAATTTGGAGATCATAACTTAAGCGTTTTAGCTGGACAAGGATCTTATGTTGATAATATTGGTGGATACGTTGGAGCTACAATGTTTGGTTTACCTGTTACAAGCTATAAAGATGCATCTTTCAAATTTGATATCCCACAAGCTGACAGAAACAGTGCTACAGATGATTTTATTCAACACAAAGTAACCTCTTTATTTGGTCGTATAAACTACGATTATATGGAGAAATATCTTTTTACCGGAGTTATTCGTCGTGATGGATCTACTCGTTTTGGAGAAAATCATAAATTTGGAGTTTTCCCATCATTCTCTTTAGGATGGGTTGTTTCAAAAGAAGGTTTCTGGAAAGAAAATAATGCTGTAAATTCATTAAAACTTAGAGGAGGTTATGGAATTGTAGGTAATGACCAGGTTGCTGATTTTAGATATATTTCATTAGTATCTGGAGGTTATAACTATTCTTTTGGAAATGCTGGTTCAATCACAACAGGTTATGCTAACGTAACTCTTGATAACCCTGATTTGAAATGGGAAGAGACTTCTCAGGCAAGTATTGGTCTTGATGCAAGAGTATTTAATGATTTCACAGTAACATTAGATTTCTACAAAAAGAAAACAACAGGTATCTTAAGACCAGTTGTAATTCCTGGATATGTTGGAGTTGCTGAGCAGCCATGGGCTAACGTTGCTGATATGAACAACAGCGGTATTGAATTTGAATTAGGTTGGAAGAAAAAACTTGGTGATTTTAATTTAGGTGTTAACGGAAACGTGGCTTACTTGAAAAATGAAATTACTTACGTAGGAAAAGATAATGACTTTATTATTGGAGATGCTTCTTTCCAATCTATGGGACCTGTTACAAGAACTCAAGTTGGTCATTCATATAATGAATTCTATGGATACAAAACTGCAGGTATTTTCCAAAACCAAGCAGAGATTAACGCTTATAAAAATGGTGCGGGTGGTTTAATCCAGCCAAATGCAAAACCAGGGGATTTCCGTTGGGTTGATAACAATGGTGACGGATCTATTTCTGATGCAGATAAACAATTCTTAGGAACAAGTATTCCTAAATACACTTTCGGTTTAACATTAAACTTAGATTACAAAGGATTTGATTTTATGACATTCGTTCAAGGTGCTGCTGGAAGCAAAATCTTCCAAGGATTACGCAGATTAGATATCTTGAATGCTAACTATCAAACAGAAGCATTAGGTCGTTGGACAGGAGAAGGAACTTCAAATGATTACCCAAGACTTGCTAATAATGATGGTAATGGTAACTTCAGCAAAATGTCTGATTTTTATTTAGAAAGCGGTGATTATGCTCGTTTGAAAATAGTTCAGGTAGGATATACTCTTCCAGTTGATCTTTCTTCTAAAATTGGGGCAGACAGAATTCGTTTCTACTTAACTGGTGAGAACTTATACACTATTACAAAATATACAGGATATGATCCAGAAATTGGAGGTCAGGTATTTGGTGTAGATAGAGGTGTTTATCCACAAGCAAGAACTTTTATGCTTGGAGCGAACGTACAATTTTAATAATTAAAGAATGATGAAAAATAAATTTAAATATATATACGCTGTTGTAGCTTTGGCAGCTTTAGCAGGATCTTGTTCAGAAGATTTCGTGAGCGTTGACCCAAAGGGATCTTTCCTATCAACTAGTTACTACAAAGACGAACAGCAAGCTACTGCTGCTCTTGTTGGGGTTTACGATCCATTAAGAAAAAATACTGGAGGTTTTGAAAACTTGGTTGCTATGCTAAATGCCGGTTCAGATGATTTCTATGCTGGTGGTGGTGGAGCTTCAGATGGTCAGGGAATTCAAAATTTTTCAACTCACTCATTAACTTCATTAATTATTCCTGGAAGTTTCTGGAATGATCATTATCAAGGTGTTTACAGAGCAAACGTTTTGTTATCAAAAATGTCTGGAGTTAATATGTCAGATGCATTAAAAGTTAGATTCACAGGTGAAGCTAAAGCTTTAAGAGCATTATACTATTTCAACTTAGTTAGAATGTTTAAGAATATTCCATTAATCTTGGAACCGCTTACAACATCAACTATGTTAAATGTTGAGCAATCAGCTCCAACTGCTGTTTATGCTCAAATCGAAAAAGATTTAGTGGAAGCTATTCCAGCTTTACCTACTAGTGTAGATGCTGCTACAGGATCAGGTCGTTTAACAAGAGGAGCTGCTCAGGCATTACTTGGAAAAGTTTATTTATATGATGGGAAAAATGCAGAAGCTGCTGCAATTCTTGCTCAAGTAAATGGTACACCAGGACAAGCTAACCAATATGGAAATAAATTACTTGCTAAGTTTAGTGATTTATGGGTTGTAGCTAACAAATTTAATTCAGAATCACTTCTTGAAGTATCTCATACTAGCGCTGGAAACTCTGATTGGGGATTCTGGGGGTCTGGAAGAGACGAAGGAAACTCATTAAACGTAATGGTTGGACCTAGAGGTTATTCTAGACCAGCAAATTCTAATGCAGCAGACCTTCCTTCTGGATGGAGTTTTAGTGTTCCAACACAAAAACTATACGATGCAATGAAAACTGATCCTAGATTTGACGCAACTATTTTTGACTTAAAAGCGTTAAAAGCTGCAGGTAAAGCTGATTATATTCCAGGTTACCAAGACACAGGTTATTTCTTGAACAAATTTTTACCAAGAAAAACTGACGTTCGTACGGGTGGTGGAGCTGCTGAGTTGAACTACAAACAAAACTCTTATGTTATCAGATTAGCAGATACTTATTTATTAGAAGCTGAAGCATTAGGTGCTACAGGTGCTAGAGCACAAGCTTTACTTGATGCAGTAAGAGCGAGAGTTGGCCTTGCTTCAATTCCGGTAACATTAGCTGCTATCAAAAATGAAAGAAGAATGGAGCTTGCAGGTGAAGGACACAGATTCTTCGACTTAGTAAGATGGGGTGATGCTGCTACTGCTTTATCTGACAGAGGATTCAATGCTGGGACAGATGAAATTTTCCCAATTCCTTACGTAGAATTAACAGGGACTAAATTAAAACAAAACCCTAACTACGAATAACAAAAAAAACTATCTAACCAAAAACCAAAAAGAAAATGAACCTAAGTATAATTTTAAAAAGAAGTGCTTACCTAATGCTTGCGATAGCATTAGGTTCGCTTACAGGCTGTGATGATGATCCGGCTAATAACGGTTTAACAGCTACAAATGTTGATGCTGCTTTTACAATTGCTCCTGTTGCGGGAAAAGTAAATACTTATCTTTTAACTGCTCAGGAAAATGGAGTAATTTCATCAAAATGGGATATTGGATATGGACCTTATATGGGTAAAATGGAAGAAGAAGTTGTTTTACCAGATGCCGGTACTTATACTGTAACTCATACAGCTATTGCTGCTGGAGGTGCTACATCTAAAGTTTCTCATGATATTGTAGTTGCAGCTTCAGATCCTGCTAAACCTAATTTAGTTAGAGGAGGATTCTTTAATAACGCAGCTGATATAGCTCAATGGTCATCAGCAAAATTAAGCGCTACTGGTGCTGCATTTTGGTCATTTAATTCGGGAACTGCAACAATTCATTCTCCAGGAGGATGGGCACAAGAAGGAATTTATCAAGCAATTGATGTTGTAAAAGATAAAGAATATACAATTGATATGCTTGTTTCTTGTCCAAGTGGATCTGATGAAACGTGGTTTGAAGTATATGCTGGGAAATCTGTACCTAAAGATGGTGTCGAATATAAAGATAACAAAGTAATGGGTCTGAGCACTTGGGATGGCTGCGCAAAAGGAGCTTTTACAGGAAGGCTTTCTTCAGTTGGCTGTGTTAAAAATGACGGAACAGCTTCTGTTTCAAATGTTGTAAAATTTGATACTACAGGTAAAATCTATCTACTAATTCGTTCTGGTGGTAATACTTTCACAAAAGATGGAATTACTGTGAGCAGAATCGAAATGAGAGGAAAATAAAAGTTTAAGTTAAGTTTAAGTTTGGTTGTAAATAGCCCATAATCATTATGAGTATGGGCTATTTTTAAATCCTAAGCAATCAGAGAACGAGTTTCTGAAAACTTCTTTTAGAATTAAAAAATCAAAGAAAAGAATGAAAAAAAATACTTTAAAGTTTCTGTGCTTTTTGTTTACAGTCACCGCTCTTGCACAGCAGACAAAAGCAAAGAAAGAATTTACAACCAACGGGAAAAAGATAACGGTTTACACTACTGCCGAAAATTCAAAACTGAGATTAACATCAACAGATAATTTGACTTTTTCAGCATCAAAACAGCCTCTTGAAACGGAGATCTCTGTTTTTGTAGAACCGTCTAAAAAGTTTCAAACATTTATGGGAATTGGAGGTGCCATTACTGACGCAAGTGCCGAAATTTTTGCTAAACTTTCAAAAGAGAAACAAACAGAATTCTTAAATGCCTATTACGATAAACAAAAAGGAATTGGCTATTCTTTGCTAAGAACCACGATCCAAAGTTCTGATTTTAGCAGTGGAAGCTACTCTTATATCAAAGAAGGAGATAAAGATTTAAAAACGTTTACTATTGAACACGATAGACAATTTCGTATTCCGTTAATCAAACAGGCAATCCAGACTGCAGGAGGAAAATTATTGACTTATGTTGCCCCTTGGTCTCCAAACGCTTTCATGAAAAGCAACGGAAACGTATTAAAAGGAGGAACATTATTACCAGAATATTATCAAACCTGGGCAAACTTTTATGTCAAGTTTATAAAAGAATATGAAAAAGAAGGAATTCCAATTTGGGGAACTTCAACTCAAAATGAGCCAATGGCTGTTCAAACTTGGGAATCTTGTATTTACACAGCAGAAGCTGAAAGAGATTTCATTAAAAACTTCCTAGGGCCAACTTTGAAAAAAGAAAAACTTGGAGATAAAAAAATCATCGTTTGGGATCACAATCGTGACCTGATGAATTACAGAGCAAACGTAATTTACTCTGACCCTGAAGCCGCAAAATATGTTTGGGGAATGGGTTTTCACTGGTATGAAAACTGGTCAGGAGGAGACTCAATGTTTGACAATGTTGCAAAAGTAAATGAAGCATATCCAGACAAAAAACTATTGTTTACAGAAGGATGTGTAGAAAAATTCGATGCTGCAAAATATCAGTTTTGGGGTAATGGAGAACGTTACGGAATTTCTATGATTAACGATTTCAATAACGGAACCGTTGGATGGACAGACTGGAACATTCTTTTAGATCAAAACGGAGGACCTAATCATGTTGGAAATTTCTGTTTTGCACCAATTCATGCAGACACAACAACAGGTGAGTTAATTTACACACCCTCTTACTATTACATAGGGCATTTTTCAAAATTCATTCGACTAAATGCAAAAAGAGTTAGTTCTGCAGTAAGCAGAAGCGGTTTGTTAAGTACATCATTTTTAAATACAGATGGTACAATGGCAACAATTGTAATGAACAAAACAGATAAAGAAATTACATATAATTTGATAATAGCAGCAGAAAAATCAGTAGTTAAAATTCCTGCACACGCTATACAAACGCTTGTTTATTAATATTTTTTGAGTTAACAGAAGAGGGCTGATTTGAATCATCCAATTCAGCCCTCAATTTTTAACTTGAAATAAAATGTTTTTTGAAGTAACAATGAAAACCATCAATAGAATCTTATTAGTTTTAATAATAATTTTGCAAGTAAGTTGTTCAACATCAAAAACTGCAAACGGATCAGCTGTTTCTGCATCCAAAACAAATAAAAAAATTACGGTTTACACTACAGCCGAAAATACCAATTTGAGATTATCATTATCAGATAATCTAATTTCAAATTCTACTGCACAACAAACAAAATCAACGGTATCAATTTCTTTAGATGCCTATAAAACAGATCAGACTTTCCTAGGAATTGGTGGCGCAATTACAGACGCAAGTGCTGAAGTTTATGCAAAGCTATCTCCAAAAAAACAACAAGAATTCCTAACCGCTTATTACGATAAAAATAAAGGAATAGGATATACTTTAGCCAGAACAAATATTCATAGCTGCGATTTTAGCAGTGACAGTTATACATATGTTGCAGAGGGTGATAAAGATTTAAAAACCTTCAACATTGATCACGATCGAAAATATAGAATTCCATTAATAAAAAGTGCAATCGAAACTGCCGGCGGGAAATTAACGTTATTTGTTAGTCCATGGAGTCCCCCAGCTTTCATGAAAGACAATAATGATATTTTGCACGGCGGCGTTTTGTTGCCAGAGTTTGCACAATCATGGGCAAATTATTATGTTAAATTTATAAGAGCTTACGAAAAAGAAGGAATTCCTGTTTGGGGGTTAACCATTCAAAATGAGCCAATGGCAAAACAAAGATGGGAATCTTGTATCTATACTCCGGAAGCCGAAAGAGATTTCCTGAAAAACTTTCTGGGACCAACTTTAGAGAAAGAAGGATTAAATTCTAAGAACGTTATAATCTGGGATCACAATCGCGGAGATATGTTAACCAAAAGAGCCAATCTTGTTTTTTCAGATCCTGCAGTTTCAAAATATGCATGGGGAATTGGGTTTCATTGGTACGAAACATGGAACGGCGGTACACCTAAATTTGAATCAGTAGGTGAAGTACACGAAGCTTTTCCAAATAAAAATTTACTTTTTACAGAAGGTTGTATCGAAAAATTTGACGCTTCAAGATTTCAGTTTTGGGGAAATGCAGAACGATACGGACTTAATATGATCAACGATTTTAATAACGGAACCGTTGGATGGACAGACTGGAATATTCTTCTGGATCAAAACGGAGGCCCAAATCATGTTGGGAATTTCTGTTTTTCACCAATTCATGCTGATATTACAAAAGATGAATTAATCTATACGCCGATGTATTATTACATAGGGCATCTTTCAAAATTTATTCGCCCAAATGCGAAAAGAATAATACAGACAATAAGCGATAAAAAATTAATAAGCACATCTTTTAAAAATTCTGATAATAAAATAGTAACCATTGTCATGAATCAATCAGATAATGAGATTATTTACACCCTAATAAACCACAATTCACAAAATACTATAACTATCCCGGCACACGCAATACAAACTATTGTATACTAAGTGCTGCACTAAAAAACAATCAAAAATGAAACTAAATTTTAAAAACACTATAAAAATACTGTTCTTCTCAATGGCAGTATTTTCTCAGGTAAAATGTTCTACATCAAACGATGCAGTTGATCCTGTAGTAAATCCACCAGTTGTAAACCCGCCAGTTGTGGTAACAAACGATGTTGATTTCTGGTTAACAAAAGGAGACCAAAGCGTATTGTTAGCAAAACAAAATGGAACATTAGGATTTGGTACTGTACCAAATTCATATACAAATATTGAAGTTAACGCAGCGCAAAAATATCAAACTGTTGATGGCTTTGGTTATACATTAACTGGAGGAAGTGCTGATGTAATTAATCAGTTAACGGCAGCTAAAAAAAGCGCACTTTTACAAGAATTATTTGGTACCGGAGCTAATTCAATTGGAATTAGTTATTTAAGAATCAGTATTGGAGCATCAGATTTAAATGCTGCGCCATTTACATATGACGACCTTGCAGCGGGAGAAACTGATTTGACTTTGGCAAAATTTAGTTTAGAAAAAGACAAAGCGGGAGTAATTGCACTTTTAAAAGAAATTCTGGTAATTAATCCAAAGATTTTAATTTTAGCAACACCTTGGTCAGCTCCGCTTTGGATGAAAGACAAAGACAGTTTTATTGGAGGAAAACTGCAAACACAATATTATGATGTTTATGCAAAATACTTTGTAAAATACATTCAGCAAATGAAAGCGGAAGGAATTACAATTGATGCAATAACTCCGCAAAACGAACCTTTACATGACGGAAATAATCCGAGTATGTACATGTCAGCATTAGAACAAGGTAATTTCATAAAAAACAATTTAGGACCAGCTTTAAAAGCGGCAAACCTTAGTGTAAAAATTATTGCTTACGATCATAATTGTGATAATCCAAATTATCCAAAATCAATTTTGGCAGATGCAGATGCATTTCCTTTTGTAGACGGATCAGCATTCCATTTATATGCCGGAGATATTAGTGCATTAAGTAATGTTTACAATTCTTATCCAACAAAAAATGTGTATTTCACAGAACAATGGACATCTTCAGCAGGAGATTTTGCAGGAGATTTAAAATGGCATGTTCGAAACGTGGTTATTGGCTCGATGAGAAATTACAGTAAAAACGCATTAGAATGGAACTTAGCTAATGATGGATCTTTCCAGCCTCATACAAACGGCGGCTGTTCTATGTGTAAAGGTGCGTTGACAGTAACTTCATCAGAAAGTTTTCAACGCAACGTTGCCTATTATATTATTGCTCACGCATCAAAATTTGTTCCTGCAGGATCTATCAGAATTGCAAGTAACTCAAGCGGAAGTTTACAAAACGTTGCTTTTATAACACCATCTGGATCAAAAGTTTTAGTAGTAGTAAATGATTCGTCAGTAAGTGAAATTTTCAATGTTAAGTTCAATGATAAATGGATTACAACTTCTCTTGAGGCAGGAGCTGTTGGAACATACACTTGGAAGTAAATTAAAGGCGAAGTAAAATTGGTTTTCAAATGAAAAAAGCAATAATAACATTACAGCTTTTGTTTTCCATTACAGTTTTTGGACAAGGTTTTCTACACAGAGACGGACAAAAAATTGTTGACGGAAACGGAAAGAACATTATTCTAAGAGGCTTAGGCCTTGGTGGATGGATGGTTCAGGAAGGTTATATGTTACAAACACAGCCTTTTGCAAGTCCGCAATACCAAATCAAACAAAAAATTGAAGAAGTTATTGGAGAGCAGGGAACAAAGGAATTTTACGCAGCCTACAAAGCAAACGGAATCACAAAGCGTGATATCGATTCGCTGGCAGCTTGGGGTTTCAATTCGATTCGTCTTCCAATGCATTATAACTTATATACACCGCCCATTGAGCAGGAAAAAAATGGAGAAATCACCTGGATAGAAGAAGGCTTCACCATGACAGATAATTTATTGAAATGGTGCGAAGCAAACAAAATCTACTTGATTTTAGATTTACACGCTGCACCAGGCGGACAAGGAAATGATGCCGCAATTTCTGATTACGATACCACAAAACCATCATTATGGCAAAGTGAAGCCAATCAGAAAAAAATGATTGCTTTATGGAAAAAACTGGCCTCTCGCTACAGAGACAGTCAGTGGCTTGGAGCTTATGATATTATCAACGAACCAAACTGGAATTTTACCGGATCAAATAAAAATGGCTGCGACGAGAACTCAAACGGACCTTTAAGAGATTTAATGGTTGCCGTGACAAAAGCAATTCGCGAAGTCGACACAAACCACTTAGTAATTATCGAAGGAAATTGCTGGGGAAATAATTACAATGGAGTTTTCCCTTTATGGGATGAAAACATGGCGTTGAGTTTCCACAAATACTGGAACTACAACGACAAGGAATCGATCCAGAAAATGCTGGATTACAGAACCCAATATAATGTTCCTATCTGGTTAGGAGAAAGTGGCGAAAACTCAAATGTTTGGTTTAAAGACGCTTTGACATTGGTGGAAACCAATAATATTGGATGGGCTTTTTGGCCAATGAAAAAAATCGAAAACATTGCAGGAGTAACTTCGGTAACTAAAATTCCGGAATACGATGTTTTACTAAAATACTGGCGAGACGGTGGTCAAAAACCATCGGCAGAATTTTCGAAAAAAGCATTGATGAAAATGGCCGATAATTACAAAATGGAAAACGTAACCGTTAAACCAGATGTAATTGATGCCATGTTCAGACAAGTGCAGACCAATGATGCAAAACCTTACAAAAAACATGTAATTCCCGGAAAAATCATCGCAACGCAATATGATTTAGGAACAAATGGATTTGCTTATTCGGATAAAGATTTTATCAATTACAGAGTGGCAACAGGAAATTTTGATCAGTGGAATAAAGGAAACACAATGCGTAACGATGGCGTTGATATTTTGCCTTGTAAAGATATCGGATCAAACGGTTATCAGGTTTCATTTATTGAAGATGGAGAGTGGTTACAATTTACTGCACAGGTTAAAAAACAAAATAAATACAATATTGCCATTCGTTATTCAAGCGAAAACCTGGAAGGGCAGCTTCATTTAGAAACAGCAAATGGCACAAAATCAAAAACCATAACATTGCCTGTAACTGGTGGAAATGAAAAATGGAAAACCATTATTTTATCTGATGTAGAATTAAACGCAGGTGAAAATAAAATAAAAGTAGTTTTTGAAAAAGGAGGATTCAATTTGAATTATCTGGATTTTTTGGACGGTAAAAAAAGTGTTTCTAAAAAATAAAAGCAAATGAAAAAATTTAAAAATATAATGGACAAAGCAGGTTTTCTAACCGCTATTTTATTGCTGATATTTCAATCTTGCAGCAGCAGTAACGATAGCTCAGACGGAGGTTCAGATAATCCAGCCCCTTCAAACTTAACTATTCAGGTTGAAGTTGTGGGTAAAAATGCAGCAAATCCTGATGGGGACGGAAGCGGTAAAGTGAACTTGAAAATTAATGCAGCAAATGCAGTTTCATATAAAGTCTTAATAGACAATCAGCTTAAAGAAATTACAAATGGAGAACTTACCTACACATTTACAGGTTCAGGGACAAAAACATATTCTATAATTGTTTCGGCTTACAATGGTTCTGGGCAATTTATCAGTTCAACTTCTTCAGTAAATGTATATGTTGCCAGAAAAATACTTTGGGCAGATGAATTTGATGTAGATGGTGCGCCAAACACTTCGAAATGGGGTTACAACACAGGAACAGGAGACGGATGGGGAAATAACGAATTAGAATATTACACAACTCGTCCAGAAAACGTAATTATTTCAAATGGAACCCTAAAAATTAAAGCCATTAAAGAAGAGTATATGGGAAGCCATTATACATCGACAAGAATGCTTACAAAAGGTAAATTTTCATTTAAATACGGAAGGGCAGAAGTTCGTGCAAAATTACCAGTGGGCGGCGGAACATGGCCGGCATTCTGGATGTTAGGAGATAATATCGATACTGCGCCTTGGCCTGCTTGTGGTGAAGTTGATATTCTGGAATCAGTTGGAAATAATCCAAACGTGAACCACTCTTCATTGCATTCGCCTGGACGTTCAGGAAACACGCCTGATACTAAAACGACAACAGTTCCAAATTCAGCGACAGAATTTCATATTTACGCTGCAGAATGGAGTGCTGAAAGCATTAAGTTTTATGTAGATGATAATTTGTTTTATACCTATGCAAATTCTGCTTCAACACCATTTAACGCTAATTTCTTCCTGATTTTAAATTTAGCAATGGGAGGAAATTTTGGAGGAACGGTTGATCCAAATTTCACTAATGCAACTTTCGAAGTTGATTATGTGAGAGTATATAATTAACATAAGTTTTAAATAAGTTTTTTTCTTTAAGGATAGAGAAACACTAGCTTTACGGATTAAAATTTTAAAAATTATGAAAAAGACAAGTAAATTTATTTTAGCAGTATTTTTACTTTTTGTAAGTGTTTCATTTTATGGTCAAAATTTAAAAATTATGACTTATAATATTCGTTTAGATGTTGCATCAGACGGAGAAAATGCGTGGCCAAAACGAAAAGATTATTTTACTTCTCAAATACAATTTTATAGTCCGGAAATTTTTGGAGTTCAGGAAGCAACCCCAAATCAGGTAATAGATATCGCAGCAGCTTTTCCAAATTATAACAGATTTGGAATAGGAAGAGAAGAAAACGGAACGGGAGAAGCTTGTACTATTTATTACAAAAAAGATCGTTTTAAGGTGCAGAATTCCAACACGTTTTGGCTTTCAGAAACACCAAACGTAGTTTCAAGAGGCTGGGACGCAGCTTGTAACAGAGTTTGTACGTATGCACTTTTTACAGATTTAAAAACAAAAAAGACGTTCTGGGTTTTTAACCTGCATCTGGATCACATGGGCGAAGAAGCAAGAGTAAAAGGAGTTCAGCTTGTTTTGAAAAAAATAAGTGAGTTAAACACAAAGAAATACCCGGCATTTTTAATGGGAGATTTCAACTCAGAACCAAACACGCCGCAAATTGCAGAAATAAAAAAAGTAATGGATGATACGAAAGATGTTTCAATAGAAAAACCTTTTGGACCATCAGGAACGTTTAATGATTTCAAACATAACGAACCAGTTACATTATTGATAGACTATATTTTTATTTCAAAAAATAGCGGATTAAAAATTCAAAAACATGCAGTTTTAAGTGATTCTAAAGATTTAAAATATCCGTCAGATCATTTACCTGTTTTAATAGAAATAGATTAAAATGAAAAACATTAACAAAAAACTTCAAATCTTACTTTTACTGCCGCTTATTGCGATGCAGATAAAATGCGGATCTTCAAAAAGTGTAGTTGCCAATTCTGGAAAAGCAGAATCATGGATTACAACTACCGATGAATCTTCTAAACTTAAAAAACAGGATGATTTAGTTTTTAGTACAGCAACTAATTCAAACCAAACCATTGAAGTAAATCCTTCTGAAAAATTTCAAACTATCGAAGGTTTTGGATTTTCGTTAACCGGAGGAAGCGCTCAGACCATTTTAAAACTGGATAAAGCAAAAAGAGAAGCATTGCTTCAGGAATTGTTTTCCAGAAAAAATGATGCCATTGGTATAAGTTACCTGCGTATTAGTATTGGAGCTTCAGATTTGAATGAGAAAGTTTTTTCGTATGATGATATGCCAGAAGGACAAACAGATTTAAAACTGGAGCACTTTAATCTTGGTCCGGATTTAAATGATGTGGTACCAGTGCTAAAAGAAATTTTAGCCATAAATCCAAAAATAAAAATTATGGGTTCACCGTGGTCGCCGCCAGTTTGGATGAAAGACAACGGAAGCTCAAAAGGAGGAAGCCTTCAGCCAAAATATTATGAGGTTTATGCCCAGTATTTTGTAAAATACATTCAGGCAATGAAATCTCACGGAATTGTTATTGATGCCATTACACCGCAAAATGAGCCGTTGCATCCGGGAAATAATCCAAGTTTATTAATGCTTGCAGAACAACAGGCAGATTTTATTGGGAATCATTTAGGGCCAGCTTTCAAAGCAGCAGGAATTAAAACCAAAATTATAGTTTACGATCACAATTGTAATAAACCAGAATATCCTTTGACTATTTTAAAAGATACAAAAGCGAATCCTTTTGTTGCGGGTTCAGCATTTCACTTATATGAAGGAGATATTAGTGCTTTGACCACAGTTCATGATGCATTTCCAAACAAAGATTTATATTTTACAGAACAATATACAGGATCAAAAAGCAGTTTTGAAAATGATTTAAAATGGACTGTAAAAAATGTCGTAATTGGTTCAATGCGTAACTGGAGTAAAAATGCACTTTCGTGGGGATTAGCAAACGATGAATATTACAAACCATTTACACCAGGCGGATGTTCCACTTGTAAAGGAGCTTTAATGATTGATCAAAATCAAAACATTAAGCGTGAAGTCGGTTATTACATTATTGGACATGCTTCTAAATTTGTTCCGGAAGGTTCAGTAAGAATTGGAAGTAATATTGTTGGAAACTTATATAATGCAGCTTTCAAAACGCCATCTGGACAAACCGTTTTAATTGTAGAAAACGACGGAACTTCGACAGAAACATTCAATATCAAATACAATCAAAAACAAATTTCAACTACTTTAAACGCTGGTGCAGTTGCAACTTACGTTTGGTAACCAAAATTAAATTCATGAAAAAAATAACCACATTTGCCTTGTTGATGGTCTCGTTTTTTGCGGCGGCCCAGCAGCAGACAATAGATCAAAAAGTAAATGATCTGTTGAAGAAAATGACAATTGAAGAAAAAATTGGTCAGCTTAATCAATACACAGGAGACAATCAGGCAACAGGGCCAATTACAATAAACCCTAACAAACAAGCCGAAATCAAACAAGGTTTAATAGGTTCGATGCTAAACATCATCGGAACAAAATATACCAGACAATATCAGGAATTGGCCATGCAGTCAAGACTTAAAATTCCGTTGTTGTTTGGTCAGGACGTTATTCACGGATACAAAACAACATTCCCGCTTCCGTTGGCCGAAGCTGCGAGCTGGGATTTACAAGCCATTGAATTAGCGGCAAGAGTTGCTGCTGAAGAAGCTTCTGCAAATGGAATTCACTGGACATTTGCTCCAATGGTAGACATTAGCCGTGACCCGCGCTGGGGACGTGTAATGGAAGGTGCAGGAGAAGATACTTATCTAGGATCTAAAATTGCCTATGCAAGAGTAAAAGGTTTTCAGGGAAATAAATTAGGAGATTTAAACTCTGTTATGGCTTGCGTAAAACACTTTGCAGCATATGGAGCAGGAGTTGGAGGCAGGGATTATAACTCAGTTGATATGAGCGAAAGAATGCTTCTTGAAACTTATTTGCCACCTTTTAAAGCCGCTTTAGATGCCGGAGCAGCAACATTTATGAATTCATTTAATGACTTAAACGGAATTCCTGCAACTGGAAATGCGCATTTACAAAGAGATATCTTAAAAGGAAAATGGAACTTTCAGGGATTCGTAGTTTCAGACTGGGGTTCAATTGGAGAAATGGTAGCTCACGGTTATTCAAAAGACCTTAAAGAAGCTGCATATTCTGCCATTACAGCCGGAAGCGATATGGATATGGAAAGTAATGCATACCGTTACAATTTAGCGCAACTGGTAAAAGAAGGCAGAGTTTCTATTGATTTGGTTGATGATGCTGTAAAACGTATTCTTCGCAAAAAATTCGAATTAGGTTTATTTGATGATCCTTACAGATATTCTGACGATAAAAGAGCTGAAAAAGTTTTAGCAAATCCTGCAAACAGAAAAGCAGCACTTGAAGTAGCAGAAAAAAGTATCGTTTTATTGAAAAATGAAAACCAGACTTTACCAATTTCTAAAAGTGTAAAAACAATTGCATTTATTGGCCCAATGGTAAAAGAATACAAAGCTAATATGGGATTCTGGTCTGTTGAATTACCAGATGTAAACTACGATAAATGGGTAGTTTCGCAATGGGATGGTTTACAAAATAAAGTAGGTAAAAACACAAAATTACTTTACGCAAAAGGCTGTGACATTACAGGAGATAATAAAGATGGTTTTGCTGAAGCAGTTGAAACAGCAAAACAAGCAGATGTTGTAATTTTGAGTATTGGTGAAAGACACGATATGAGTGGTGAAGCAAAAAGCCGCAGTAATATCAATTTGCCGGGTGTTCAGGAAGATTTAGTAAAAGCAATTCAGGCAACAGGAAAACCAGTGGTAGTTTTAATTAATGCAGGAAGACCTCTTATTTTTAATTGGACAGCAGATAACGTTCCAGCAATTGTATACACTTGGTGGTTAGGAACAGAAGCTGGAAATGCAATTGCAGATGTTTTATTTGGAGACTACAATCCGTCAGGAAAACTGCCAATCACTTTTCCAAGAGAAGTTGGTCAGATTCCAATTTATTACAATCATTTCAGCACAGGAAGACCAGCTAAAAACGAAGATTCAAAAAACTATGTTTCAGCCTATATCGATTTAAAAAACTCGCCTAAATTCCCTTTCGGATATGGTTTGAGTTATACTAAATTTGATTATTCAGGATTGAAACTTTCTTCGACAAAAATCAAAAGCAGCGAAACAATTAAAGTTTCATTTCAATTATCAAATGTTGGAAAAGTTGCTGGAGAAGAAGTGGTTCAGCTATATTTAAAAGATAAATTTGGATCAGTAGTTCGTCCGGTTTTAGAACTAAGAGATTTCCAAAAAGTGAAATTAAATGCGGGAGAAACTAAAACAATCGAATTTACAATCGACAAAGAAAAACTTTCTTTCTACAATGATAAATTAGAATGGACGGCAGAGCCTGGAGATTTTGAAGTGCTGATTGGAGCTTCATCAGCAGATATTAAACTAAAATCAGATTTTGAATTAGTACAGTAATATAGAATGTCAATTAAAATTGGCGTTATGGATTTTATAAAGGTTTCGAATTATTTCAAAACGGTATTTATAAAATCCATAGCGCCAATTCCTTTATAAGATGCGTACAAAGCTTTATCAAAAGCTTCGCGTTTTGCTTTTTTATCTTTTGCTTCCGTTTTAACGATCATTTCGTTAAAAATTCTTTCCTGTTCTTCACTGTATTTTAGCGAAGCTTCTAAAAGATAAGTCTTAGAAACAAATCCGAAGGAAGTCCAGATTTTCGATCTAATTTTTTTGTTAATATTTTTTAGCGGATTGACACTCATAATCTCGTTTATTAAATTTCAATTCTCTATTTATCTACAGAATACAAAATTAAGAATTTGTAATCTTTTTCTTTCTTAATATTTTTGTTTTAACAATTTGTTGTTCAAATGTGTTATTATGACGCAATGTACTTATTTTTTCAATTCATTTCGTAATTTTAACTAAAATTGTGATTTGTACACTTTTGATTTTTTCAACACTTATTTATTTTATAAAGACGTGCTTTTTATAAAAATGTAACAGTTTTGAAAAATAAAAGTAAATTGCAAGTTTAATAAGAACTCAAATGCTGAAATTTATTATAGAAAATAACGAGAATTACCAGCCGGGACTTTCCATTGATTGCGTTATTTTTGGGTTTCATGATAATCAATTAAAAGTCTTACTGATAAAAGTTCCGCACAGTGAAAAGTGGTCTTTACCAGGCGGGTTTATTCCGGTAGATCAGGATATTGATACAGCAGCAGTTACTGTTTTAAATGAAAGGACTGGAGTAGAAGGTGTTTTTTTAAGACAGTTTGCAGCATTTGGAAAAATTAAACGAAATGATGACCATTTTGGAAAAGAGGTTCTAAAATATTTAGATATTGATCCCGAAAAAGGTAAATGGCTGACACGTCGTTTCGTAACAATTGGTTATTATGCTTTGGTCGATTTTTTAAAAATTGTCCCAAACCGAATAAATTCTAATGAAATAATTGAATGGATTGATCATAAAGAAGTTCCTGAACTCATTTTAGATCACAAAGAAATCCTTGATAAAGCTCTTGATACATTAAGAACAGAATTAAATTTAATGCCTGTTGGATATAATTTATTGCCGGAAAAATTCACAATGCCGGAACTGCAAAAATTGTATGAAACAATTCTGGACAAAAAACTCGACAGAAGAAATTTTATGCGAAAAATAACCAACATCGGAATTCTGAATAAATTGGATGAAAAGAAAAATAATGTAGCGCACAAAGCTCCAAACTTATATTCTTTTGATAAAGAAAAATACGATGTAGTTTTGAAAAATGGTTTGAATCAAGGTTGGTAAACCAAGGTTTAACTTTAAAATTTACGATTATGGTTTCTTTTGAAGATTTTAGAAAAGCGGCTTTATCCTTTGAAAATGCAGTTGAAGAACCACATTTTGAGAAAACGTCTTTTAGGGTAAACAAGAAAATATTCGCCACTTTTGATGAAAAAAATAATCGAGCCGTTTTAAAATTAAACGAGATCGATCAATCTGTTTTTTGTGCTTCAAGCGAAATGATTTTTTATCCAATTCCAAATAAATGGGGAAAACAAGGCTGGACAATTGTAGAGCTTTCTAAAGTTCGGCCAGAAATGTTTCAAGATGCTTTACAGCTTTCCTACCAAAACGTGGCTCCAAAAAAGAAGAAATAAATCTACCTTACAATTGTTCTAAAAGTCAAATTTACTCTAGGTTTTTGAGTAGTTTTTGTTGGCGGTAAACGATGTAGCCAGTACGTTTGTGTTTCATCTTTCATAACCAATAAACTTCCATGTTGTAAAATCAAAGAAACCGTTTCTTTAGATTCTTTATGTTTGAAAGCAAATTTGCGTTCAGCGCCAAAACTTACAGAACCAATGGCACCATTTTTTTTCAAATCTTTTTCGGCATCGCTGTGCCATGCCATTCCTTCCTCTCCGGAATGATATAAATTTAGCAGGCAAGAATTGAAGGTTTCTCCCGTTTCAGCTTCAATTATTTTCTTTAATTTCAATAATTCTTTCGTCCATGGAAGTGCTTTTTTTGTAGTATTCGAATAGGTATATTCAAATTCCTGATCGCCGTACCAAGCGACTTTTCTTTTGGTCAGAATTAATTTTCCAAAGATTATGGCTTCATCATTTTTCCATTCAATTGTATTCAATAAAATATCTAAATATCGATTAGAATCTTCTCTCGAAAATAATTTTCCGTAATAATTTACAGTTCCATCTTTGGGAAGTAAGTTCGTTGTTTCGTTTATTTCAGGATTAAATAAGTCCATTTTTCCAATTTAAATATTCAGGTTTCATACAATGTCCGCAAGGTCTGAAACCGTTTTGTTTTGCTTCATTTTCAGAAGAAAAGAAAACCCGATTTTCACGTTTCATTCTTTTTCCCGAAGAACATTTCAGCGTTCCGTAAATTTTTAGTTTCCGGTTGCCGCCGAAACAAATCTCCGCATTTTTAATTTTATTCCGAAGATTTGAATCTGAAATTTTATTATGCTGGATCATAATTATATTATTAAAAGTCAATTTCTCGCAAAGTCGCAGAATCGCAAAGTTTGGAACTTATTAATCTTAAAAAAATTAAGTCAGCTAAGTCTTAAAAATATCTCTTTGCGACTTCGCGACTTTGCGAGCAAAAATCAAGAAAGGGCATCATGAAAAATAATTCCCAGCGTATATCTTTCTCCTGAATGAATTTCACTCACACCATGTTTCATATTCACCCGATAATAACCTTTTGTGCCTTTTACAGGTCTAAAATTGGTTGTAAAAACTAAAATATCACCCTTCTTAGGTTTTAAAACAATTGCTTTCGACTGCGCTCTTGGCGTTTGTTGCGTCAATACAAATTCACCTCCCGTAAAATCTTCATCAGGTTCAGAGAGGAAAAGCACAATTTGAATGGGGAAATAAATATCACCATATAAATCCTGATGTAAAGTATTGAATCCGCTTTCTCCATATTTTAAAATTAAAACTGTCGCTTTCAATTGATTATTATCGTGACATTGTTTTAATAATTCTTCATGTTGGTTTGAGAAAACAGTATTGATATTTAAAGCCTTCATCCATGCATTTGCAATTGGTGCTAATTTCGGGTAAATTGAATTTCGTATATTTTGAATTAAATCGGGCAGGGGATAATTGAAATATTTGTATTCGCCTAAACCAAACCGATAACGTTCCATAACTACCGTTTTTCGATATAAATTTGGATTATCATAATCGAATTTTAAATCTTCACATTGTTCGTTATTGAGTACATTCGGAATAATAGCAAAGCCATTTTCGTGCATAGATTCGGTGATGCTTTCCCAATTTTGAGAAGCAATTTTTGATTGTATAGTTCGCATAAATTTTTAAATAAGGATTGAATTTTTGACAAAGCATATCCGTAGAGACGCACAGCAGTGCGTCTACGCAACAATTGTCGATATAGATTGTTCGTCAATTTTGGATGGAATGTATAACGTTAGACGCACTGCTGTGCGTCTCTACACATATATTGGGTGTATTATATTATGTGCGTAAATTATAAATGTGGATTTACCTGCGCACCTTCCCAGCCAATTATAGCCGTTTTTCGGGTATTTCCCCACATATAACCGCCAAAAATTCCCGAAGACTGAATTACGCGGTGACACGGAATTAAAAATGCAACGGGATTATTGCCAATTGCAGTTCCAACAGCGCGGGAAGCATTTGGTTTTTGAATTTGATGTGCAATTGTTCCATAGGTAGAAAGCTGTCCCATCGGAATTTTTAATAAAGTTTCCCAAACTTTCAGCTGAAAATCGGTACCTTTTAAATGCAGTTTAATTTCAGATAATTTACTCCAGTCATTTTGGAAAATAAAAAGTGCATTTTGCTGTGCTAAATCAAGTTTTCGGGAAAAAGCAGCATTCGGAAATTTGTATTTTAAATCATTAAATCCGATAGCTTCATCTTCGGCGAAAGCCATAAAACAAACCCCTTTTTGAGTTGAAGCCACAATGATATTCCCAAATGGACTTTCGGCAAAACTGTAGTTTATTTCCAGATTTTTTCCACCATTTTTATATTCGGCCGGTGTCATTCCTTCAATATTTACAAATAAATCATGAAGTCGGCTGGTGCCTGAAAGCCCCGTTTCGTATGCAGTTTCAGAAATGGTTGCCTGATTTTCTTTGAGTAATTTTTTGGCGTGTTCCAAACTGGTATACTGCAAAAACTTCTTCGGGCTTGTTCCTGCCCAATCGCTGAAAAGCCTCTGAAAGTGAAACGGACTCAAATGCACTTTCTCTGCAACTTCATCAAGATTAGGCTGCTCTTTAAAATTTGCTTTAATATAATCGATGGCATCTGCAATACGATTATAATTGATGTTTTCCTGTGTGTTCATTTTCATTCAATTTTATAAGGCAAATATCGATTGGTTTTTGCAGGTATAAAATCCGAAACTTGCTGAGTTTTTTGCCGCAAAGAGTGCTAAGTTTTTTTAATCTCGCAAAGTCGCGAAGTCGCAAATGTTTTTTCAAAGTATGTCATCCTGAGCGAAGTCGAAGGACCGTAAAGTAACTCTATAAAGATTGATATAAACTTAAAAAATAAAACTTTGCGTCTTTGCGAGATTTATAAACTTACTTATAATTCTTTTGCATTTTGTAATTGATAATTTCGACGCCTTTTATAATGTTTTTTTGTTCTGTTTTTACAAAAAATCCGTTCTTTACAAAAAATCCCTTTGCGGTTATACTTACGTCAGAAGTTATAATTTTTGTATGATGACTTTTAGCTTTAAGTTCTAATTCGTTAAAGATCTTTTGAGCAATTCCTTGTCGTTGAAAGTCTTTGTGAATGAAAAAGAAATCAATATAATTGTTGTCTTTCAAAGTTCCGTAACCAACGATCTGTTCTTCTATAATGGCAAGTAAAACAAATTGTTTTTCGATAACATCAATCCAGCGTTCTGTAATTTTTACTCCAGAAACCCAGGCATTAATTTGATCAGGATTATAATCGTTTTTACAAACAGATTGAATAGTCTGGACAAATAATTCCTGTATTTCATTTAAATCTAAAATGGTAGCTTTTCTAAAATGCATTTTTTAGTTTTAAAATTAATGAGCTGTAGTTTTAGAAAAAACATTAATAACAACAACGCCAATTATAATTAAACTCAATCCAATTATCGCAGGTAAATCTGGAATTTCTTTAAAGAAAACAGTACCAATGATTGTAATTAAAACAATTCCAACTCCAGACCAAATCGCATAAGCAAAACCAACCGGAATTGTTCTGATAGCAAAACTTAAAAAATAAAACGCAGCAAAATAGCCAACAACAGTAATAATGCTTGGTAAAAGCTGTGTGAACTGCTCAGACTTTTTTAATGCCGAAGTTGCAATGATTTCGAAGATAATGGCAATAAATAAAAATAAAAAATTCTTCATAGTTCCGGTTTTTTACAAAGTTAGACTTTATAATGTGAAATGAAGAATCTTAAATTTTATCCAAATATTAAAGAAGGAATTCCTATTCCTATTGCAACGCCATAAATTACATCTGCCCAAATAATTCTTAGAATGTTAAAGACATAAATTAATCCAATTATGGGAAAAGATATTATTGCTAATATGTTTTTATTTTTGATTGCTATTTTTGCTTCTTTAAACACATTTTCGGCATCTTGATTTGATGGAATAGCATGCATGCCTATTGAAACTCCAAGCCAGATTAAAAAATAAGATAATGGATGTTCAATATCAAAAAACTTTATTGGCATATAAGCAGGAAGACATATAAGTAAACATAAAAGGGTGTTTACAAAAAATGGTCCCATAGAGATTAAAAAAGTTGATGTGAAATTGCTTGTGTTCTCATGTATCACGTATCCAGCAGGGTTTCCCACTCTAAAATAACATGCATCAAAAACAGCTACTTTTCTAATTTTACAAAATAACATATGTGCAAATTCATGAACAATGATTCCGGGAAATGACACAATTGAAATTAATTCACCAGGTATAAAAAACATATCTTTTTAATTTTTAATCCAACCGTTTGGAAATTTTTTAATAAACTCTTCTCTAGTTATTACTGTATGGGCAAATAATCTATATTCTATCATATTATAATAGAATTTGGCTTCGGAACTTGTACTGTCTATTGCTTTTGCTTTTTTTAAATATTCGAAGCTTTTAATTTTTGCAGATTCATCATTTTTAGTGGCATAAATGCAAGAATAAGCAGAAGCAACACCTGAATAACATTCTGCAGAAGTGGAGTCAATTTTAAGGACTTCCTGAGATGCGGCAAGAAAACCGTCGTAATCCTTTTTATCAAAAGTCACCCCAATTTTTGCCATATTAATATATAAATCAAGATTGTAATCAGGAGGTATTTTTCCTATGCAGGAATTAAATTTGTTTAAAGCATCTTTGCTTTTGTTTTGTTTAAGAAAATTGAAGCCACTATAAAAATCAGCAAGCGTTTTGAGGTCTTCTACTTCAGGAACTTCTGTACTTGCTTTTTGCATTAAGTTTGATGCATTGGCAAAATCTCCTTTTTCAAAAGAACCAATTGATTCTTGAAATTTATTATAAGCGTCGAAATATTGCCAATTCCAATAAAATGAAAATAGAACAATAGCCATAATACCAATAAAGAACGCTTTTACCCAGGTAGGGAAAACTCGATTATTGACTGCTGTTTCGCAATCATTGCAATGAGGGTATACTCCAATTTTATTTAATTCTATTTCTTCAAAGTCTTTAGAACAAGCAGAACAGATTGTGGGATCATATTTTTTTTCTACTTTTTTCCCACTAAGACTTTTATCGTCGGGGAAATTAGTTTCAAAACAGGAGTTACAAAAATCTTTTTCATCAATTGTAATTGTTTCATTAATTGGTACATTTTTATTATCACAATTAGTACATTCTGTTTTTTTCATTATAAAAGGGATTCAACTATGAATTAATAGATTTATATCTTTTTTTGAATTTGGTGCCGAAGATATAAAAGTTTTTGAATGTTTTATTTCGAAAAACAATTATGAAAGATTAATATATTAACAAAATTTATTTGTTTGAGTTAATAAGTTAGTGATTATTAAAAGTTTTAAGATTTTTAATTAAAAATAAATGTCTGAGTATTAGATCAATTTACTTTAATTCTTCTTTTTTGGTAGAAACACTTATCAATTTATATCCGTTTTCAGTTCTTAAAAATTCAAAATGATCTTGTCCGTGTTCAAGTTTATTTTTTGGATTGATCACAATGTTTTTAACTGGATATATCCAATCTTTTGATTCATTACAATTGTTGAAGTATATTTCGTATTCGCTTGATTCAAAAATAAACTGATTTAATCCGTCAGTAGAAACAAAGTAATCTGTTTTTGGATTTTTGAGTTCCTTAAGTTTAGATTTTAAATAGATATAATTTTGATTGATGAATTTAGTTTTTGATGAGTTTATCCAACCATCTGGTTCTTTCCAATACGAGATTTTATCAAAAGAATGTTTTTCTAAATTGTTTTTGGATAGATCAGAAAGTAACGTGTTCTGCAGCCAATATTTAAATTCTTTATCAAAATTTACAAACGAATAATATTGTCCGTCCACCCCAAGAAAATTTTCTCTTGTTGGATCTTTGTTTGTCTCTTTTGATTTTTCCAAAGAGTAAAAATTTAAATCATCATTGTAAGCAAAATTTTCGATTAAGATTTTATTGCTTGTATCTATTAAGAATTCTTTTCCGCCAGTCCAGAAAAAATGTTCGCCATCAATTACTTTCTTCGCGTCTTTTAATCCTATGAACATTCCATTTATGGCTTTGGTTATATTACTGTATTCTGCAGGAATTACAATTTTTCCGTTGCCATTAAACATTCCCATTTTATCAGTTTTGCGATCTGCAAATCGTATTAAACCTTCATTTTCACAATCGGGACCATTGTCAAAACTATATAAACTGTCACGACCAACTATTTTTCCTGTTTTGGTTAAATAATAGCTTTTCCATTTCCCATCTTTTTCTTCACTAGCGGCAATAATATTTTCAAATTTACGGGCAGTTGTAAAACCAGTAGTAAATTTTGGTGGTATTTTGACAATGCCATTTTTATCTTTAAATCCGATAAGCGTTGTGTCTTTATTGGGAAATGAAAACCAGATATCATTATTTTGAGCGAATGCTGAAAAACTTAGGATTAGGAATATATGTAGGATAATAATTTTTTTCATGAATTTATTTATCGTAAGTGAATTTCTAATTCCTTGTTTTTTGCTTCATCAAAGCAATCAATACACAACATTTTAAAATCGGCTTTAGTTTGAAAAACTTCTGTCCATTCTTCGTCATTATCTAAAAGATATTGTTCACATTCTCCGCACCATGCAATTTGTGGAAGATCTTTTTCGGCTTCTGAATAGAAGAAACCTACTTTTTCTTTTGAGTCTATTGCCATTGCAATGTGAATACACGTGAAAGACATTTCTTTTGAACCATGTATATCACATAAAACTTTTTCGATCATATTTTTAAGAATTTTATTTTGGAGAGTTCTTTAATTTCAAATTTAAACTTAAAATTTTAGATTAAAAATAGAAAACCCGACAGGTTTTAAAAACCTGTCGGATTTGAAATGTTCTTATCTAAAAGCTAAAAAATTATTTATTAGATTTTATGCTTTTTAAAAGAGCCTGATTTATTTCTTCTTGTTTTTTCTTTCTTTCTGCTTCTTCTTTTTCCTTTTTTTCGAGATCTGCTTGTTTTGTTAAAGAAATTTCTTTTTCTTTTTTTAAGTCGTCAAGTTTTTTAGAACTTGTTTCCAGTTCACTTTTTACCTTATTAAGCTTTTCTTCAGTTTTGCTTATTTGTTCTTTAGTTTTCTCTATATTTTTTTGGCTGTCTGCACTATTTTTCGAATTTTCAAGCGCTGTTAATTTATCTTTTTGCACTTTTAAATCAGAATCTAGTTTTGCAGTTTTTTCTTCAAGTTTCTTTTTATTATTTTCTTCACTGGTAATTTTTTTATCTGCTGCTGCATTCTTATTCATTAATTGTCTATTCATTGCTTGCTGACCCCATTGACGGTCTGCTCTGTCGCGTTCACTTGCCCATTTTTGATTTTGGGTATTCATTTGTCTCTCAAAAGATCTACTTTGTTGTAATTGTTGGTTATTATTATATTGTGCAGAAGCGAAAATCGGCAGTAACATTAATACTATTAAAAGAAAATAAGTTCTCATAATTTTTTGGTTTAAGATTAGTTTTTGAAATAATATCCAGTTGCTTTTATCTATAAATTGATTTTAGATATTAAAAAAGAATGCTTGATTTATTTATCTTTCTTTTCTTCCTTTTCCTTTTCTTTTTTAGCTTTTTCTTCTTCTTTTAATTTTTTCTCTTCTTCTTGTTTTTTCTGTAATTCTTCTTTTTCGGTTTTGTATTTTTCTACTTCTTTTTTTAAGTCTTCTACTTTTTTTGAACTAGATTCTATTTTTGTTCTGCTTTCGTTTACTTTTTCTTCAGATTTTTCAATCTCTTTTTGAACGTCAGCATTGTTTTCTGAATTATTTTTAAGATTAGCTAATTGATCTTGATTTGTTTTTAAATCAGCTTCTAGTTTTTCTGTCTTCTTTTCTAATTTTTGTTTGTTTTTTTCTTCCTTAGCTAGCTTATGTTCAGCAGCTTCAATTTTAGAAACTTGATGTGACATCATATTTCTCATTTGCCATTGCTGATTTGAAGCAGCCCTTTCGCTTGCCCATTTTTGATTTTGCATATTCATTTGTGTATGCATACTTCTTGCTTGCGATTGCATATTGCTAAATTGTGCAGAAACAAAAAATGGAAGTAGTAATAATAGTAATAGAATAAAACGTGTTTTCATGATTTAAATTAGGATTTGTTTTTGGTGAATCAAATGTATATTTATATTTAAAAGAAACACGAGAATTCGCCTAATTAATTTAAATTAAAAAGAAAACCCGACAAGGTTTTAAAAACCTGTCGGGGTTGAAATATTTTTAAGAACCCTTTCTCGTAAATTTGAATTCTTCCAGCATTATTTCTAATTCAAGTACTTTTTCAGCTCTAAAATCCTGCTTACTTTTCGCGTCATCTAGTTTATTTTGAGATATAGCTATTTCCTTTTTTAATTTTTCAATATTTTTTTGATAATCAGGATCATTATTGTTCTTCGAAGTATTTTCAAGGTTTTTTAAACTTTCCCGTTTTGGCCTTAGGTCGAGTTCTATTTGCCATGTTTTTTCTGCAAGCTTGATTAGTTTTTGCTCTTCTCTTGCTAATTTTGCTTTTGTTTTTTCTACATCATTTCTTGAAAGAGGTTTAACGGTTTCCAGTTGTGGAAGTTTTGGATTCTGATTCGCTCCAGGAAATAATAAGTCTTGTTTTTGAGGTCCATATTTTGAAGGATCAAAATTTTGCGCAGCTACAAAAAGGGGCAATAGTATGATTGTTAAGGCAATCAGAAGTGTTCTCATAATTTGATTTTGGTTTTCAAAAATATAGTTATATTTTGAAACCACATTATGGCAAAATAAAAAACCCTCACATTTCTGCAAGGGTTTATATAATCTAAAATCTAAACTCAGAAATCTAAAATAGATTAATATCTGTAGTATTCTGGTTTGAATGGACCTTCAACCGGAACACCAATATAAGCAGCCTGATCGTCACGTAAAACTTCTAGTTCAACGCCTAATTTAGCTAAGTGTAAAGCAGCAACTTTTTCATCTAAATGTTTTGGTAACATATAAACTTCATTTTTGTAAGCTGCGCTGTTGTTCCATAATTCGATTTGAGCCAAAGTCTGGTTTGTAAATGAGTTACTCATTACAAAACTTGGGTGACCTGTAGCACAACCAAGGTTTACTAAACGACCTTCAGCCAAGATAATGATATCTTTTCCGTTGATGTTGTATTTGTCAACCTGAGGTTTGATTTCGATTTTTGATGCACCGTGGTTTTTGTTTAACCAAGCCATATCAATTTCGTTATCGAAGTGACCAATGTTACAAACAACAGTTTTATCTTTCATTTGCTCGAAGTGCTCTCCAAGAACGATATCTTTATTTCCTGTAGTTGTAATGATGATATCAGCATTAGCAATTACAGTGTTTAATTTTTTAACTTCATAACCGTCCATTGCAGCTTGTAAAGCACAAATTGGGTCAATTTCAGTAACAGTTACAATAGATCCAGCACCTCTAAAAGAAGCAGCAGTTCCTTTTCCAACATCACCATATCCACAAACGATAACTCTTTTCCCAGCTAACATTAAGTCAGTTGCACGACGTACAGCATCTACAGCAGATTCTTTACATCCGTATTTGTTATCAAATTTAGATTTAGTAACAGAGTCATTAATGTTGATTGCAGGCATTGGTAAAGTTCCAGCTTTTACTCTTTCGTAAAGTCTGTGAACACCAGTTGTAGTTTCTTCAGAAAGACCTTTAATTCCAGGAACTAATTCCGGGAAACGATCAATAACCATATTAGTTAAATCTCCACCATCATCAAGAATCATGTTCAATGGTTTTCTGTCTTCACCAAAGAATAAAGTTTGCTCAATACACCAGTCAAATGATTCTTCGTCAAGACCTTTCCAGGCATAAACCTGAATTCCCGCAGCAGCAATAGCCGCAGCAGCCTGATCCTGAGTAGAGAAAATGTTACAAGAAGACCAAGTAACTTCTGCACCAAGAGCGATTAAAGTTTCGATTAAAACTGCAGTTTGAATCGTCATATGTAAACATCCAGCAATACGAGCACCTTTAAGAGGTTGTTCGTCTTTGTATTCAGCACGAAGCGCCATTAAACCTGGCATTTCAGCCTCAGCTAGTTCAATTTCTTTTCTTCCCCAAGCCGCTAGAGAAATGTCTTTTACCTTGAAAGCCACAAAAGGCGTAGTTGTAGTACTCATTTATAGTATATTTGTATAATTGTAAAATTTTTGCAAATTTACGGAATACCTTTTTATTTTTACTACTTTCTGTAAGATTTGTGAAATCTTTAAAATCTTAATCTCTAGAATGTTAGTTTATGAATCGTTTTTAACCATATAAGTAATGTAAGTTCATTTAAAAAAGATTCTGAAACTATTACCTTTGCTGCGAATTGCTTATATTTACTTAATACATTTTTTGACCCAAAAGTTATATTTTCTTACATGACTTATATGGTTAAAAATAATAACCGTAACGAAAAACACGAATGCCTTTATTTCAAACCATACAATTTAATGAAACGACTAAAATCTTAATTTGGGAAATAACCGAATCCTTAGAAGAGTTATTGAGCAAAGTTGTGTTGAAAGAAAAAACACAAAAGAGACTGGACGGAATGAAATCGCAAATGCATCAGCGCGCTTTTTTAAGTGTTCGCATGCTGATTCAGGAAATGGGCTTTACAGATAAAGATTTGCATTATGACGAATTCGGAAAACCTTATTTTGATTGTCATAATTATATTTCAATTACACACTCATATCATTTTGCGGCCATAATTATATCTCATGAAACTGTAGGAATTGACATGGAATTACAACGTGAAAAAATCCTTCGCATTGCTGATAAATTTGTCGATACTGAATTTGAGTATTTAAATCCAAATGTTTTAGGAGATTACGTTAAAAAACTTACCGTTATCTGGGGCGCAAAAGAAGCAATCTTTAAAATTAGAAACGAAAAAGGAATTAGTTTTAAAGATCATATCAGAGTTGGAGATTTCTCTTTAAATGAATCTCACGTACAGGCAAGCCTTCATTTTGATGATTTAATAAAAGATTTTGATGTGCATTATGAAGAAATCAAATCAGATAATTTCGAAGGGAATTTTACTTTGGTATATGCTTTTGAGAAATAATCACAAAGTTTGGTCATTGCGAGGAACGAAGTAATCTCATTTGCTAAATTAATCATAGTGCGATTGCTTCGTTCCTCGCAATGACTTAAACTTCACTTTCTTTTTTTCGATGCTCAAACATACTTACATATAAAAAAGTGCTCATTTTACGGGCGCGTCTTTTTAATGTTTCCACATTTTCACCTTCAAAATGCTCGTCTAATGTCTGAGCCCAATGATTAAGCCAGATTCCGAATTCATTTGCCGTAATTTTATCACCAAAATGTGCGTCAACTTCATTGTGAACAGCGTGTGGATTTCCTTTGTATTTTCTTACGGCAAACAAATTTGTTTCCCAAAAATCAGTCAGTTTTTCCAGATGCATATCCCAATCCTGAATCATCGTATTAAAATAAAAGCCGATTTCTTTATCGGCTCTTATTTTAGCATAGAACTGATGTACTAAGAAAGAAATATCGGCTCTATTTTCAATTTGCTTTTTCACAGAATAAAGGTATTTAAAAGAATAAACAATACACTTAGAAATGTACTCAAAATTAAAAGGTTAAAAACAACCCTATGTTTCATTTGTGCCAAAATTGAAGTGTTTACAAAGATACAAGCCAATACAATAATGGCCAATTGGATCATTTGACCAATAGAAGTTCCGTGAGAAAGAATATACATTGCTGCAGCCGCACCTAAACAGCTTTGGCCAATTACAGCCATTGTTGCAGAACCAATATAATTTTTATTGAAATTTTCGAATGTTGTTTGATATAGTGTCATGATATTGAGATTTTTACACTACAAAGTTACATCCACTTTACTGCTGTGTTTTATGATTAAAATCATAAAATAGGAATTATTTTATCGGTATACTTTTCGATTAATAATCTTTAATTCGCCTTTTTTTTCCAAAGCTTTAATAGCTCGAATAACAGTTTCAACGCGCAAACCGGTTAAGTCGCCAATTTGTTGTCTGGTAAAATTGATTAAATAACCATTTGCATCTTTTTTAAAATTGAAATAAGCAATTCCGTGATCAATTAATTTCAATACTCTATGTTCTGGTTCATGTGTAGAAATTTCGGCAGCCATAACCGATTTGTAATATAAACGCTGCGCCAGATTTTCGATTATTTTAATGCTTATTACAGGATTTTCTTCCAGTAGTTTCAAAAAAATTGATTTTGGCAGCAGCAGAATCTCGCTGTCTTCAACCGCAATAGAATTAGCAGGATATTTTTGATTTAAAAATAAAGGCGGTTCTCCAAAAGATTGATCTTTATAAAAGATGCCCTGAATAAATTCGCGTCCGTCATCATTGTAATTACTCATTTTAATTTCGCCCGAAATTATCTGATAATAATGCGTTGGCAGGTTTCCTTCTTCAAAAATGATTTCACTTTTTTCAAAAGACTTTTTCAAGGCGCCATATTTTTCTAATAATTCAGTCGCAATCATATTTGTTTTCTTTGGATGTTAACAGAGACTTTACAAATATAATTCATTCAAAATAGTTCTTCTACGTTAAAAACTTTTTACTTTTACTGCCGTTATGGAGCAAAAAATACTCACGATTCACCAACAAATTTTGGATGCTAAGAAAAACGGGCAAAAACTATTGGCTATTCTTTTAGATCCTGATAAAATTGTTTGGGAAAATTTAGATCATTTATTACTTAAAATAAACCAATCACCTGCAACACATATTTTTGTGGGCGGAAGTATTGTTCAAAGTACCATTTTAGAAGATTTAATTACGCAGTTAAAACAAAAAACAAATCTGCCTGTTATAATTTTCCCCGGCGATCCGTCGCAGATTTCTCCACAAGCAGATGCTATTTTGTTCTTGTCTCTATTATCTGGCCGAAATCCGGATTATTTAATTGAATATCAGGTTCAGGCAGCGCCAATTCTCAAAAGAACAAAGCTTGAAGTTATTTCAACGGGATATATTTTAATCGAGAGCGGCAATGAAACCGCAGTTGCGCGCGTTAGTAAAACAGAACCATTAAACCGCGAAAATTTTGATTTAGCTTTGGCAACAGCTCAAGCTGGTGAAATGCTCGGAAACAAATTAATTTATTTAGAAGCAGGAAGCGGTGCAAAAAAAGCAGTGCCCCTGGAAATGATCTCATTAATTGCTCAAAACATAGAAATTCCTGTAATTGTTGGAGGAGGAATTGTAGATTTGCACGGAATTAAAAAGGCATATAATGCCGGTGCAGATTTAGTAGTTATTGGAACTGCTTTTGAAAACGACAGTCATTTTTTTGATTTATAAATAAAATTTAACAGCCACAAATACCGCAAAAATGATTGACTTTTTTCTTAATAGTTATAAAAATACTCCTTTATGGCATATCGCTTTAGAGTTTTTGGTCTTTGTTTTTGGAATTTTAAGTGTTTGGTTTGCTAAAAAAGAAAATATCTGGGTTTATCCAACAGGATTAATTGCCACCGTAATTTCAGTATATCTTTTATATGTTGCCGGTTATATTGGTGATATGATTATCAACGCCTATTTCTCGATTATGAGTATTTATGGCTGGTATGTTTGGGCAAAAGGCGGAACGGTTGAAGATAACCTGCCAATTACAAGAACAAATTTTAATGAAAAAATAATCGGGGTTTTGTTGTTTTTCGTGACCATTTTCGTAGTTTTCGGGATTTATAAATATTTCAATTACGAAATACACAATGACAATTATGTCGATATGATATCGTCTGGAATCTTTTTTGCAGGAATGTGGTATATGGCAAAGAAAAAAATCGAAAACTGGACATTGTGGATTATCGGTGATATTATTGTAGTACCTCTTTATGCTTATCGCGGCTTAGGGATGCTGTCACTTCAATATTTAATTTTTACAATTTTGGCTATTTCAGCTTATTTAGAATGGAAAAAGATCTTAGACAGCAAAAAACAACAATAATAAAAATTGCTTTATTTGGCCCTGAAAGTACAGGTAAAACAACTTTAGCAAAACAGCTTGCAGATTATTATGAAACCGAATGGGTTCCTGAATTTGCGCGCGATTATCTGCAGGAAAAATGGGAAGAAAATCAGCATATTTGTACTGCTGATGATATGATGCCTATTGCTTACGGGCAGACAGCATTAGAAAATGAAAAACTTGCTGCAGCAAATAAATACTTGTTTTGCGATACCAATTTAATGGTTACCAAAGTTTTTTCGGAAGTATATTATGGTTTTTGCGACCCTCTTTTAAATGAAGCTGCACTTGAACATGATTACGATTTATTTTTCCTGACGGATATTGATGTTCCTTGGGAGAAAGATGATATTAGAGATACTCCGGAAGGAAGAGAAACAGTATTCTCTGTCTTTAAACAAACTTTAATAGATACTAAAAAACCTTTTATAACACTTTCAGGCGATAAAGAAAGCCGTTTAGCAAAAGCAACCGCTATTGTGGATGCTTTAAATAATTTTAAAGAAAAAGGACTTTCATCTCAAGATTTTGTTGAAATTTATAATCACGGAATCCCTTTCGAAAATATCTTAAAGCAATTAAAAATATTTAAGAAAGGAATAGCAAAAAGTAATCTGATTAGTCCGGCAACCATAAACAACGGAATCTTAAGTTTGTCTGAAACTGATTTTGAAGAAAAAGCTTCTTTTTTTGATAAGCAGAAAGAAAAATTAAAAATTAAAAAATTTGTTCCCGCATCTGGCGCTGCAACAAGAATGTATAAGTTTTTAAGTGCTTTTTTGAATGATTTTGATATCGAAAAAGAAACTATAAACGCTTATATCAACAGAAAAAACGATAAAGAACTTGCTATTTTTATTATCGGAATGGATAAGTTTCCCTTTTTTGAAACAGTTCATGAAAAGCTTAAAGAACTTTATCCTGATTTTGAGATTTTAGAAAGAGATTATAAAAATTATTATTTTATAAAATTGCTATTGTCTCCGGATTATTACAATTCAGCAAACAAGCCAAAAGCAGTTTTACCTTTCCATTTATATAAAACGCACATTGCAAATCCAATTGAAGAACATTTAAATGAATGTGTGCATTATGCTACATCAAAAAGTGTTTCAAATTTACATTTCACAGTTTCAGAAATTCATCAGGATTTGTTTGAAAAAGCAGTTGATGAGGTTAGAGAGAAAATAGAAAAACCTTCAGGAACAAAAATTAATATAAATTATTCGTATCAAAATAAAAGCACAGATTCTATTAATGTTGATGCGAAAAACAAAATTGTTAGAAGTGCAGATGGCAATCTAGTTTTTAGACCAGGCGGACACGGTGCTTTAATTGAGAATTTAAATAATCTGGATTCAGATATCATTTTTATTAAAAATATCGATAATGTAATTCAAAATCATATTGATCAAATTACATTGTACAAAAAAGCTTTAGGAGGTATTTTAATTGCCGTACAACAAAAAGTATTTGGTTATTTAAGTGCCATTGAAAAGAATGAAATATATGAAAATAATATTCAGGAAATTGTAGATTTTTTAGTGCAAAAGCTAAACATTAAAATGACTAAAGATTTTAATAAATTTACTTTTGAAAATAAAATTGCTAAAATTAAAGATTTATTAGACAGACCTATCAGAGTTTGCGGGATGGTAAAAAATGAAGGAGAACCGGGCGGTGGGCCGTTTTGGGTGATGAATGAAAAAGGAGAAACTTCTCTGCAAATTGTAGAAACTTCTCAAGTTGATTTGGGGAATAAAAAACAGCTTGAAATTTTAGAAGAAGCAACACATTTTAATCCAGTTGATTTAGTTTGTGGAATTAAGAATTATAAAGGCGAAAAATTTGACCTGAAACAATTTGTAGATCAAAAATCAGGATTTATCGTTGAGAAAAGCGTTGAAGGAAAACCGGTAAAAAGTTATGAACTTCCGGGATTATGGAATGGATCAATGGCAAATTGGTTAACTGTTTTTGTGGCAGTTCCGTTAATTACTTTTAATCCGGTGAAAACCGTAAATGATTTACTAAAACCGGCACATCAGCCACAATAATGGATAGCGAGAAAATCATATCAGAGTTAAGTTTTAAAGCCGTTAGAAGCAGTGGTGCGGGCGGACAAAATGTAAATAAAGTTTCATCAAAAGTGGTTTTGTCTTTTGATTTAAATGCATCACAAGCTTTGCCTGAAGATGAAAAGCTGCTTTTACAAACTAATATTGCTGCTCGTTTAACAACCGAAAATATCTTAATTTTAAATTGCGACGAAGACAGAAGTCAGCTTAAAAATAAAGAAATAGTTATAAAACGGTTTTTGGAAATAATTAAAAAGGGATTATATGTTCCGAAGATTCGAAAAGCGACAAAGATTCCAAAATCGGTAATCAAAAAAAGGATTAAAGACAAAAAGAATGTTTCTGAAATAAAAAAATCAAGGAGAAAACCTAACTTGGAGTAAAATCCCAATTTTTTAAATTGCTTCGCCTGTTCGCTATCGCTCGAGTCCAAATTCCAAAGACACTAACTTGAAAAGTGAGTTTTTTGGAATTTGGAATTTCTTTTTTGGAGTTTTAAATATTTTAACACTAAATTTGCATTGTCTCAAAGGGGTGCTCTAAATAACGAGCTGAGATCATACCCAAAGAACCTGAGCGAGTAATGTTGCTAAGGGAAAAAACGACAATTTCAGTGTGAATACTTTGTTTTGTCGTGAAACACATTTATTAATTTAACAAAAGAATAATTCCCCCTTTTATTCGTAATTCTTTACGAATGAAAACTTTTTTTTTAGGTGCTAATGCACAAAGCTACAAAGGTTCTAAGGTTCAAAATGCAGCCAGAACCAAATCTATTTTCTTTATTCTATTCTCTTTATTCTATTCTCTATTCACTTTCGGACAGGAACAAGACTCGACTCAAGTAAATCAGCTTGATAATGTTTTAGTTTCGGCAGTTCGTGTTACGACTAAAACTCCGGTTACGTTTAGTAATATGGACAAAAAGGAAATTAAATTTAGAAATCTTGGACAGGATATTCCTGTTTTAATGAATTACCTTCCATCTGTTGTTACAACTTCTGATGCAGGAGGAGGAATTGGTTATACCGGAATCAGAGTCCGCGGAAGCGATGCTACAAGAGTAAACGTAACCATAAACGGAATTCCGTATAACGACGCTGAAAGTCAGGGGACTTTTTGGGTAAACATGCCCGATTTTGCTTCTTCTGTAGAAAGTTTACAATTACAGCGTGGAGTAGGAACTTCTACAAATGGTTCTGGAGCTTTTGGAGCAAGTTTAAATATGCTGACAGATAGTTACGCATCTAAACCAACTGGAGAAGTCTCAGGCTCGTTTGGAAGTTTTAATTCTCAAAAAGAAACAGTAAAATTCAGCACAGGTCTGCTAAATGATCATTTTGAATTGGCAGGACGTTTGTCAAGAATTAAATCTGATGGTTATGTTGACAGAGCGAGTTCTGACTTGAAATCTTATTTCCTGCAAGGAACTTATGTTGGAAAAACAACTTTAATCAAAGCTTTGGTTTTTGGCGGAACAGAAAAAACATACCAATCCTGGAACGGAATCGATGCTGCAACTTTAAATTCAGACCGTACTTTTAACTCTGCGGGAATGTATACAGATGAAGCAGGAAATGTGCGTTTTTATGACAATGAAACTGATAATTATAAACAAGATCATTATCAGTTACACTGGAGCGAATCTTTCTCTGATAAATGGAGTACTAATTTGGCTTTGCATTATACAAAAGGGCAGGGTTACTATGAAAATTATAAAGAAGATGCCGATATGGCTGAATATAATTTAAATCCTGTTGGAGCTATTACAACAACAGATTTAGTACGTCAAAAATGGTTAGATAATGATTTTTACGGAACTACATTTTCAGCAAAATATAAAGATGAAAAACTAGATGTTATTCTTGGCGGCGGCTGGAACAAATACGAAGGCGATCATTACGGAAAAGTAATTTGGGCAAGAAACGCTTCACAGTCAGAATTGGGAGATCATTATTACGATGATTTTTCTACAAAAACAGATGGAAATATCTTCGCAAAAGCAAATTATCAGTTTACAGAAAAATTAAGCTTTTATGGTGATTTACAATATAGAAGAGTAGAATATAAAGCAGATAGTCCTGAAACTGGGTTAGTTGATGATACTTTCAATTTCTTTAATCCAAAAGCTGGTTTGAATTTCGAAATCAATCAAAAAAACACCTTGTATTTTTCATACGCTCGTGCTAATCGTGAACCAAACAGAACTGATTATGAAGGCGGAAATGTAAAACCGGAAAAACTAAACGATTTTGAATTAGGCTGGAGATTTAATTCAGAGAAATTCCAGTTGAATTCGAATTTCTACTATATGGGTTACAAAGATCAATTAATTTTAACCGGAAGATTAGACGATGTTGGAGCGCCAATTCGGGCCAATACCGAAAAAAGCTACCGTTTAGGATTTGAATTTGATGCAACAATTTCGCTTTCAGAAAAATTTATTCTTAGACCGAATTTCACGCTTAGCAGTAATAAAAATGTGGATCTTGCAGTTGAAGGACAATATTACGGAACAACTAAAATTGCTTATTCTCCAGAAGTTATTGCCGGAAATATAATTGTATACAGTCCAATCAAGAGCTTGCATATTTCTTTATTGCAAAAATATGTGGGTGAACAATACATGAATAATATCGAATTGCCAGAAGCTAAACTGGCTGACTATTTTGTAAACGATTTGAATGTTTCTTATGAAATAAAACCAAAATCAATCTTTAAATCAATTACAATAACAGGTTTGGTAAATAATATTTTAGACAAAAAATATGTTTCAAACGGAGCAATGTGGGATATTTATCCCTATTACTATCCGCAGGCAGGAATTAATTTCTTAGCCGGATTGACATTGAAATTCTAAAAAATAAAAAAGCCTGAAATTAAACTTTCAGGCTTTTTTTATTTCTAGTTGTAAACGTGAATCACAGTTCCGGTTACTTGTACTTTATATTGTTTTAGCGGATATTCTTTTCCTCCAAGTCCGGTAAACAAACTGTAAGAAGTTTTATCACACGAACACACGGCATTTATACCGTCAATTGTCATTGCAGCGCAAGAAGTTAATTCCTGATTGGGACACGCTGCATCAAATGCATTATAGCCACTTCCTGCATTAAAAATAATAATTCCTTTTGCCCCGTAATTAGGAACAATAACACCGTTACTTACAAATTTAAGATTTGAATAAGCCGGCAGGTTCATGTCTACAGACAAATTAACACTGTAATTAGGTATGTAAGGATTTTTATTACTGCGTTCGCTGTCGCTGCATGCGATAAGCACAGAAACGAAAAGAAGTAAGAGCCAGATTTTTTTCATTATTTTAATAAGAATTAGTTAAACAAAAATAATTTATTTAGATTTGATTTTTATATGATTAACATATAATTATGTACTATTAAAAATAATAGTATATTTGTAATACAAAATCCCGTCCCGATGGGATTTTTTCTATTTATGTAAACGATGAAGTTATGAGTAAAGTATCTTATTATACCGCAGAGGGATTAAAAAAATTGAAAGATGAATTAGAGCATTTAAAAAGTGTAATGCGTCCTAAGGCATCTCAAGATATAGCAGAGGCAAGAGACAAAGGCGATTTATCTGAAAACGCCGAATATGATGCTGCAAAAGAGGCGCAGGGTTTATTAGAAATGAGAATTGCTAAATTAGAAGAAGTATATTCTAACGCAAGATTAATCGACGAATCACAATTAGATGTTTCGAAAGTTTTGGTGCTTTCTAATGTAAAAATTAAAAACCAAAGCAACGGAATGGAAATGAAATATACACTTGTTGCAGAAAGTGAAGCAGATTTAAAAACAGGAAAAATTTCTGTAACTTCTCCTATTGGAAAAGGTTTATTAGGAAAATCGGTTGGTGAAGTAGCGGAAATTACGGTACCAAACGGTGTTTTGAAATTTGAAATTCTGGAAATCTCAAGAGACTAAGTCATTGCGAGGAACGAAGCAATCACACTATTAAGATTTTAAAAATAAAACAATGAGCAGCATATTCACAAAAATAGTAAACGGAGAAATTCCTGCATATAAAATTGCTGAAGATGATAATTTTTTAGCGTTTTTAGATGTAAATCCAAATACTAAAGGACACACACTTTGTATTCCAAAACAAGAAATCGATAAGATTTTTGATATGGATGACGAACTGTATTTAGGTTTGATGAAATTTTCTAAAAAAGTAGCGGCTGCACTTGAAAAAACGGTTCCTTGCAAAAGAATCGGAATTGCAGTTGTAGGTTTAGAAGTTCCTCATGCACACGTACATTTGATTCCGTTAAACCATATGGATGAAATGCGTTTTCAAAATAAAGTATCTCTTTCAAAAGATGAATTTGAAGCTTTAGCAAAAGACATTCAGGCAAATCTTTAAACATCTGTCAGACTGAGCGAAGTCGAAGTCCTAAGCTTGGTTGAAAAGGTTTCGACTTCGCTCAACCTGACATAATAAAACCAGAAATAAAAAAAACACCAATTCAAATTATGAGTTGGTGTTTTTTTATTTCTATTTTTTAAAGAGGTTCAACTATTTTATAACTGATTTGAAAAGTAGTCCCTTTTCCAATTTCAGAATGCAAAACCTTAATACTTCCGTTGTGATATTCTTCAACAATTCTTTTCGTTAAAGAAAGTCCTAATCCCCAGCCGCGTTTTTTTGTTGTAAAACCAGGCTCAAAAATAGTCTTGAATTGTTTTTTTTGAATTCCGCTTCCAGAATCTTTCACATGTATTTTTACATGATGTGAATCCTGCTCAATCGAAAGTTCCAAAGTTCCTTTTCCTTTCATGGCGTCAATCGCATTTTTGATCAGGTTTTCAATTGTCCAGCTGTGAAGTGTTGGATTAATTAAAGCAAAAATAAGTTTTTCAGGAGCATGATATGAGAACGAAACCTGTTTAGAAAAACGAGATTGTAAATATTCATAAGTATTTAAAGTTTCGCTGACAATATCATACGGTTCTAAAACAGGAATAGAACCAATTTTAGAAAAACGATCCGTAATGGTTTGTAATCGATCAATATCTTTTTCTATTTCCAATGTTATAGATGGATCAATTTCTTCGGTTTTTAAAATCTCAACCCAGCCAATTAATGAGGAAAGCGGCGTTCCAATTTGATGTGCCGTTTCTTTTGCCATTCCCGCCCACAACTTGTTCTGTGTCGCCATTTTGGTGCTTTTGTAAAAATTATATATTAAAGCAACAAATAAAAATATAATCAGTAATAAGGCAATGGGATAATATTTTAGTTTATTTAGTAATTCTGAATTACCATAATACAAATGTTGATATTTTCCCGGAGCATATTCAAACGTTATGGGTTCATTTTCATTTTTTAAATTTTTCAGGAAATTTTTTAATTTTTTCTTGTCATTAAGAATATCATCAGGAACGTTTTTAGAACTTACAACATTACCATAAAGCATTACTACAGCAGGAATTGAAGTGTTGTTGCTGAAAATTTGAAGCGGAAGATCGACATCGGTATTTTCGTCTGCATTAACGATTGTAATTTGCGCATTCGCAAAAAGGTTCATTTTCAGACGTTCTTCATTTTTAAAAATTTGGAAAAAAGTATAAGTATTCCAAAGAATCAAAGTAATGATTGAAAAGGAAATAATAATGATGACCCAGCGAGTTGTATTTCTACTTTCAGAAAAACGCATAAATTAATTTTTGAGGTATAAATATAACGAAATTAACACATTTTATATTTTGCAGGGCTTTAAAAGTTTTTTTGGTTTTATCTTCTAAAACTATTTCCATGAATTGAACGATTTCTCTACTTTTGTACAACCGAAATGAGGTTCGGTTAAACTAGAAAATTATGATTAGCATCAATCCAAAAGAAATTACAACGCCGCAGCTGCACGCCTATCTGCAAAGTTCGGTAGGGCCGAGACCAATTGCTTTTGCAAGTACAATAAGCGAAAAAGGAATTCCGAATTTGTCGCCATTTAGTTTCTTTAATGTTTTTAGTGCTAATCCGCCAATTCTGGTTTTTTCGCCTTCAAGACGTGTACGCGACAATACAGTAAAACATACTTTAATTAATGCCGAAGCAACAAAGGAAGTTGTTATAAATGTCGTAAATTACGATTTGGTACAGCAGACTTCGTTAGCAAGTACAGAATATGGAGAAGGTGTAAACGAATTTATTAAAGCAGGTTTAACACAGATTCCGTCAGATTTGGTAAAACCATACCGCGTAAAAGAATCTCCGGTTCAGTTTGAATGCAAGATAACGCAGATTATTCCGTTAGGAACAGAAGGAGGAGCAGGGAACCTGATTTTATGTGAAGTAGTAAAAATGCATATTCACGAATCAATTTTAGATGAAAACGGAGCAATCGATCAGCATAAAATAGATTTGGTTTCAAGACTTGGGGGAAATTGGTATTCAAGATCGAATCAAGGACTTTTTGAAGTACCAAAACCGCTGACAACTTTAGGTGTTGGTGTTGACGTAATACCTAATTTTATCAAGGAAAGTCCTGTGTTTAATGGGAATGACCTCGGAAAATTAGGAAATATCGAAGCCTTGCCTACAAGCGAAGAAGTTAGTATATTTGTGAAGGAAAATTTTTCTGTGAAAGGAGTTTTAAGCTCAGATGATCAGGAAAAGGTGCACTTAGAAGCCAAAAAATATCTGAATAATGATGATATAGAATCGGCTTGGAAAGTGCTTTTAGCTAAAAAATAAGAATAGAAACAATAATTAATTATAGACGAAGATGGAAGTTATAGGAAAAGTAAAAGTGGTTAATCCTGAACAGCAAGTTAGTGCTTCATTCAAAAAAAGAGAATTAGTAGTTACTACAGATGAGCAGTATCCACAACACATTTTAATCGAATTTACACAAGATAAATGCGATTTATTGAGCAGCTATAAACAAGGAGAGGCAGTAAAAGTTTCTATCAATTTAAGAGGAAGAGAATGGGTTAATCCACAAGGAGAAACTAGATATTTCAATAGTATTCAAGGTTGGAGAATCGAAAGAATGGCACCAGAAGGACCTGCACAAACACCGTCAGTTCCTGCTGCAGAAGCTTTTGCTCCAGCTACAAATTTAAACGAAGACGAACCAGACGATTTACCGTTCTAAGAAAGTTTAAATTTCAAAACATAAATTCCAAATTCCAATTCATTAGCATGAATTTGGGATTTGGAATTTTTTGTATAAAGTTTAAGCACAAGCTTTGTCATTTCAACCGAAGGGAGAAATATAAGATTGCTGAAGTTTGGAATTTGGAATTTCAGTATTGAAATTTCAATTTATTGGATTTTGGAATTTAAAAATTGATTATTTAAAAAGATGTATTTCCTATTTGACAGATTATATTTTCCACCCGTTTCAGAAGCCGATGATGAAGGCATTCTGGCCGTTGGCGGTGATTTGAGTCCGGAACGATTAAAACTGGCGTACAACAACGGAATATTTCCGTGGTTTAACGAAGGCGAATCGATTCTTTGGTGGGCTCCGGATCCGCGTATGGTTTTGTTTCTGGATGAGTTAATTGTCTCTAAAAGTATGCGTAACATTCTGAACAGGAATATATTTACGGTTACTTTTAATACACGTTTTAAAGAAGTAATTTTAAACTGTCAAAAAATATTGCGAGACGGTCAGGACGGAACCTGGATCTCTGATGAAATGATCGAATCTTATTGCGAACTTAATAAACAAGGAATTGCAAAATCTGTTGAGGTTTGGCAGGATGAAGTTTTAGTAGGCGGTTTATACGGAATAGATTTGGGACATGTTTTTTGTGGCGAAAGTATGTTTTCTAAAGTATCAAATGCCTCTAAAGTCGGATTTATATATTTGGTAAATCATTTAAAAAAAGAGAATTATAAATTATTAGATTGTCAGGTTTATAATCCGCATTTAGATAGTTTAGGATGTCGCGAAATTGATCGTGACGAATTTATGTCCATTTTAAAAAGCAAATAAAAATGAGTGCAGTTCATGTTGTAAAAGAAATTTATATTTATCCGATAAAAAGCTTAGCAGGAATTAGTGTTCAATCTGCTCTGGCTGAAGAAATGGGATTTGAAAATGACCGAAGATGGATGTTAATCGATGCTGAAAATCAAATGATAACGCAAAGAGAACATCGCATTATGAGTCAGTTTTATCCACAAATTTCAGATGGAAAAATCAGTATTACTTTTAAGGATCAAAAACATGAATTTTCTATCAACGAACATTTACAAAATTCTCTGGAAGTCGATGTTTGGGAAGATAAAAGCGAAGTTGTTGAGGTAAATCACGAAACTTCAAAATGGTTTAGTCAGCATTTAGGTTTTGAATGTAAATTGGTCAAAATCATAAAAATTGGAGACCGTAAACATGAAAGTTCAAAACTAAAAGAAACTTTTAATGTAAGTCTGGCCGACGGGTATCCATATTTATTAATTGGATCAAAAAGCCTGGATTTTTTAAATGACAAACTCGATGAAAAAATTACAGTAAAAAGGTTTCGCCCCAATATTGTAATCAGCAGTCAAAACGAACATGAAGAAGACAATTTTAATACTTTTAAGATTGGAGAAGTTCAATTTAAAAATGTAAAACCTTGCGGAAGGTGCATTATGGTTAATAATGATCCGGAAAATGGCAAATTAAAAAAAGAGCCTTTAAAAACCTTAAGCAAATACAGAAATGTAAATAATTCCGTTTTGTTCGGAACCAATATCGTGAGTCTGAATTCTGGGAATATTAAAGTTGGAGATGCGCTTGTTTTCTAGAAATTCAGTTTTGTAAAATTCCAGTTCAGCGTATTAAAAAGAACCAATTCGTTTTTTAAAACTGGTAATTCTAAAATTAATTTAAGCGTTTCGTGTGCCATCATATTTCCAATAATTCCGGGTAAAGTCCCCAAAACACCGTTTAAATCACAATTCGGAATATCTTTCGGATCAGGCATTTCTGGAAATAAATCCCGCAGGTTTTTACTTCCGTTATGATTGAAAACTGCAATTTGTCCTTCAAATTTTAAAATACTTCCGTAAACTAAAGGTTTGTTTAATTCAACGCAAGTGTCGTTTACTAAATAACGTGTCGTAAAATTATCTGACCCATCCACAATAATATCATATTGCTGTATAATTTTTGATGCATTTTGAGAAGTTAATTTTTCCTGAATGGCCTCGACTTCAATTAAGGGATTCAGTTTTGAAACTACATCTTTAGCCACAATTGCTTTAAATTGCCCAATTTCATTTTCGGTATATAAAATCTGTCTGTGCAGATTATGAATTTCGATCGTATCAAAATCCATGATTCCAATAAAACCAACTCCCGCAGTTGCAATATATTGTAAAATCGGACAGCCTAAACCACCTGCGCCAATTACTAAAACTCTAGCTTTTTTTAGTTTTTCCTGACCTTCATCGCCAATTTCTGGAAGTATGGTTTGTCTGTTGTAACGGAGGAATTCTTTGATAATACTCATTTTGTAAATTTTAGATTGTTGATTTTAGATTTTAGATAGTAGTGCGAAAAAATCTGAAATCTAAACTCTGAAATCTGAAATAAAACTTTTGTCCCAATCTTTCCAAACGGGTTCATAACCTGCATTTTTTATGATTTTTGAAATTTCTTCTGCCGAACGTTCATCGCTGATTTCGAATTGTTCCAAAGACTGCGGATCAACTACATAACCACCTGGATTTGTTTTAGATCCCGCACTCATACTGGTAACTCCAATTGGAATTATATTGTTCCTGAATTTTTCATTTTCTCTGGTTGAAATTGAAATTTCTAAATCTTCATTCCACAAACGATAAGCGCAGATTAATTGTGTCAAATCTTTATCATCCATAATAAAATTGGGTTCGATAATTCCTTCGGCGGGGCGGAGGCGTGGAAAGGAAACAGAATATTTTGTCTGCCAATATTTTTTTTGAAGATAATCTAAATGCAAAGCGTTGAAAAAGCTGTCGGTTCGCCAGTCTTCTAAACCTAATAAAACGCCTAAACCTATTTTATGAATTCCTGCAGTGCCAATTCTATCAGGAGTTTCAAGCCTATAATCAAAATTTGATTTCTTCCCTTTTGTATGATATTTTTTGTAAACTTCCTGATGATACGTTTCCTGATAAACCAAAACCGAGTATACTCCGGCGTTATGCAAACGTTTATAATCTTCTGTAGAAAGCGGCTGTACTTCAACTGAAATAATCGAAAATTCTTCTCGAATTAAAGCAATTGCATTTAAGAAATAATTGATATTAACGGTATAATTTGCTTCGCCTGTAACCAATAAAACGTGATCAAAACCTGTATTTTTTAAGGCTTCAACTTCGAGTTTTATTTCAGCATCAGAAAGTGTTTTTCGTTTGATTTTATTGTCTAAACTAAAACCGCAGTAGGTACAGATGTTTTGACATTCGTTGCTTAAATACAACGGCGCATACATTTGGATCGTTTTCCCAAAACGTTTTTTGGTGATTTCATGGCATTTCTGCGCCATTTCTTCTAAATAATTTTGAGCAATAGGGGAGATCAAAATCAAAAAATCATCGAGATTGAGTTTGGTTTTAGCCAAAGTTCGTTCGACATCTTTTGATGTAGTTTGGTATATTTTCGATTGAATAGTATCCCAATTATATTGCTCAAAAATTGATTTGAATGTGTTCATTTTTTATTTTGTTTCCCGCAGATTTTGCAGATCGTACAGATTAAATTTTATTAACTACACGATGGATATTTTCAAGAATATTAGAACAGTTGAAATTGACTAATAATCCGAGTTTTTTATTAGTCAATTTTAAATAAGTATTTAATTGTTTAAAGTGAATAGATTTTATCTCTTCAACTGATTTTAATTCTATAATCACTTTGTCTTCTACTAAAATATCCAGTCTGAACATTATATCTAGATAAATATCATCATATCTAACTGGTAAATCAATTTGTTTAATGACTGTTAATCCATCTTTCTTTAATTGATAATAAAGGGCACTTTCGTACACGGACTCTAATAATCCAGGCCCAAGTGTGTTATAAACTTTAAAAATTGCTCCTCTGACTTTATATGAAATTTCATTTTCTGACATAAATATTATTTGATTTTTTTTGAATCAAATTTAATGAAAATTCTTACTTTTATTTCTCTCGCAGATTTTGGAGATTGAACAGATTATCTTTTTCTATACTTATAATATATTTTAATTGAATAAATCTGCTTAATCTCCAAAATCTGCGAGAGAATAAATTAGTCATAAAGAAATGAAGTCAAAGGACTTGAAGCCACAGCATAATTTTGCTGATTAGCAATTCGAGCTTCAAAGGCTTTTCTTCCTGCTATAACAGCTTCTTTGAAAGCTTCGGCCATTAATTTTGGATTTCCGGCAACGGCAATTGCGGTATTAACCAAAACAGCATCGGCACCAATTTCCATTGCTTTTGCAGCGTCAGATGGAGCCCCAATTCCGGCGTCTACAATAACAGGAACATTGCTTTGTTCAATTATAATTTTTAGAAAATCAATTGTTTTTAAACCTTTATTACTTCCAATTGGAGACCCCAAAGGCATTACCGCAGTTGTTCCCGCACTTTCTAAATGTTTGCACAAAACAGGATCAGCGTGAATGTAAGGAAGAACAAAAAAACCTAGTTTAGCCAATTCTTCCGTAGCCTTTAAAGTTTCAATAGGATCTGGCATTAAATACTTTGGATCTGGATGAATTTCTAGTTTTATCCAATTTGTTTCTAAAGCTTCGCGAGCTAATTGAGCCGCAAAAACAGCCTCTTTTGCATTTCTTGCTCCGGAAGTATTTGGTAATAAATTGATATTTGGATGTTGTAAATGCGAAAGAATAGCATCGGTTTCAGTTTCTAAATCAATGCGTTTTAAAGCAACGGTTACCAATTCACTTTCTGAAGCTAAAATCGCTTCTTCCATTTCTTTATTTGAACCAAATTTCCCAGTTCCTAAAAACAAACGGGATTTGAAGCTTTTGTCCCCAATATTAAACAATGACGTTTGCATGTAATTTTTCCTTTAATTGTTTAATTAGTATTTTTTTCTCTGCACTTTCTGTGATGATTCCAGAAACAGCAATTCCGTGAATTCCGGTTTCCATTAACGGACTCACATCTTTTAATGTAATACCTCCAATAGCATAAACAGGAACCTCGATTTTATCCTTTTTCATTTTTTGGAGAATCTCGAAATATCCTGATAAGCCTAAAATTGGACTTAGTTTTTCTTTTGTAATCGTAAATCGAAAAGGGCCTAAACCAATATAATCACAGCCATTTTTGACATGATTTTGAATGTCTTCAAAAGTATTAGCCGTTCCACCAATAATTTTTGTTGCTCCTAAAATGGCTCTCGCTTCATCGATTTTCATATCGGTTAATCCTAAATGAACGCCATCTGCAGCAATCTGCTCAGCGAGATGCAGGTCATCATTTATAATAAAATTAGCCAGATACTCTTCGCATAAAGGTTTTACTTTCTCTGCTAAAGCAAATGTTTCTTTACTGGTTTGATTTTTAAAACGCATTTGTACCCATTTACAGCCAGCATCCAGAGCCTGATGAATATTGTACAATTGTTCTTTGCCGGTTTCGCCTTGTGAAATGTATTGCAGCTTGTTATACATAGTGATATCCAATTAATGTTGAACTTGAACTCAGGTAGTTTTCGATATATATTTTAGCATTTTTGCAGGCTTCTGTTGTATTTTGATTTAAGGCCAAATTGGAAGCAATTGCAGAAGAAAGCACACAGCCGGAACCGTGTTTTTCAAAGCATTTTTTATTAGTTGGAAGCAAATCCAAAACTTCATTTTCAAGAAATAAAAGATCAGTTCCTATTGCTGATTCGTTATGTCCGCCTTTTAATAAAATATTGGTTGGAATCTCATTTTGCGGCCGAAGATTCTTTGAAATAAACCCAGGAAATAAAATCTCAATTTCATTGTAATTCGGCGTAATCAAATCAATTTTAGACAAGATTTTATGTAAATCAGAATAATCTTTAATCGCCATAAATTCAAATTTTGTTGTCGATCGAAGAACCGGATCCCAGACAATTTTAGTGGAAGGAGACAGCATTTTTATAGTCGAAACAATTCGGTTTAAATCATACAAAGAAGAAACAATTCCAATTTTAACAGCACTGATTTTATAATTTAGAAATAACGTTTCGATAGAACGGATAACAAAACTCAAATCAGTCCACTGTATTTCATAAAATTTATTTTCGGTTTGAATCGTATTGGTTGTTGTAATAGCAAAACCAGTTACTTTATGCTGTTCAAATGTTTTAATATCTGCCAAAATACCAGCTCCACCAGACGGATCTAAACCTGCTATTGTAAGTACGAAAGGACGATTTGCTGACATAATTTAAATTGTTTTATCGGGTTTTCGTTATTCCAAATTGTTCCTAAAAGAGCGATATCATCAAATCCATTTTCCATTGTTTTTTGAATGTTGTGAGGATCAATTCCGCCTAAAGCAATCACTTTTGTTTTATAATTTGTTCTAGATTTTAATGCTTCAAAAAGATCAGTTTTTGGGGCATAATTTTCCTTTGAAATACTTTTAAAAACCGGACTTAGAAAAGCGTAATCAAAATCATTTTCTAAAGAATTAAAATCTTCAATTGAATGTGTTGATGTAGAAAAACTATACCTGCAAGGTTTTGGAAACCTTGCAGGAAAATCATGAATGCGGTTTCTTTCTTTTTTAGAAAAATGAATTCTGATAATTCCAAAATCCTCTGCCAATAAATGATGACTGTGCAAAGCAATTCGATCTCTAAATTCCAACTTAATTTGATGAATAAACTGCGCCATTTCCAACTCAGAAAAATCAGGTTTCCGAATATGAAGCAAAGGAAATCCTTCTTCAAATAAAGAATGAATTATCCTGATTTCATCTGCAATAGCAAAAGGATTAGAAATAACAATCATATCTTTTCTCTTTCTTCTATTTTCTAAAACTCTAAATATAAATCTCTTTCCCTTGCTCAATAAACTCCTCTGATTTCTCTTTCATTCCTTGTTCTGCGGCAGCAACATCTCTAATTTCCTGAGATATTTTCATAGAACAGAATTTTGGGCCGCACATAGAACAGAAATGCGCCACTTTTGCACCGTCTGCTGGAAGCGTTTCATCGTGAAATTCTCTTGCGGTATCTGGATCTAAAGCTAGATTAAACTGATCTTCCCAACGGAATTCAAAACGGGCTTTGCTCAATGCATTATCTCGATATTGTGCTCCTGGATGACCTTTTGCCAAATCGGCAGCATGAGCCGAAATTTTATAAGTGATCACACCATCTTTTACGTCTTTTTTGTTTGGTAAACCAAGATGTTCTTTTGGTGTTACATAACACAACATAGCGCAGCCATACCAGCCAATCATTGCCGCTCCAATTGCCGATGTGATATGATCGTAACCCGGTGCAATATCTGTCGTTAAAGGCCCTAAAGTATAAAATGGGGCTTCATGACAATGCTCTAATTGTTTGTCCATATTTTCTTTAATCATGTGCATTGGTACATGTCCCGGACCTTCAATGAAAACCTGAACATCGTGTTTCCATGCAATTTTGGTTAATTCGCCTAAAGTTTCTAATTCTGCAAATTGTGCAGCATCATTGGCATCGGCAATGGAGCCCGGACGTAAACCATCTCCTAAAGAAAAAGCTACATCATATTGTTTCATGATTTCGCAGATTTCTTCAAAGTGCGTGTACAAGAAGTTTTCTTTATGATGAAATAAACACCATTTTGCCATAATGGAGCCACCGCGCGAAACGATTCCTGTGACACGATTTGCAGTTAAATGAATGTATCGAAGTAAAACCCCTGCGTGAATTGTAAAATAAGAAACACCTTGTTCTGCCTGCTCGATTAAAGTATCACGGAAAATTTCCCAAGTTAAATCTTCGGCAATTCCTTTTACTTTTTCCAAAGCCTGATAAATTGGAACGGTACCAATTGGAACTGGTGAATTTCGAATAATCCATTCTCTGGTTTCGTGAATATTTTTTCCTGTGGACAAATCCATAATGGTGTCAGCGCCCCAGCGGCAAGCCCATACAGCTTTTTCTACTTCTTCTTCAATGCTTGAAGTCACAGCACTGTTACCAATATTGGCATTAATTTTCACCAAGAAATTACGACCCACAATCATAGGTTCGCTTTCAGGATGGTTGATATTGTTTGGGATTATAGCTCTTCCGCAAGCCACTTCTGCGCGAACGAATTCCGGAGTGATTTTACTTTTTGGTGTATTGGCTCCAAAACTATGACCGCCGTGCTGGCATTGCATAGCTTTCGTTTGTTCGTTTAAAAGCTCAATACGCTGATTTTCGCGAATCGCAATATATTCCATTTCCGGAGTAATTATTCCTTTTTTGGCGTAATACAATTGCGTTACGTTTGCGCCTTTTTTAGCACGTTTTGGCTGATGCAAATATTCAAAACGAAGATGATTCAGGTTTTCATCTTTCAATCGGCTTTGACCATAATCTGATGTGATTTCGCCTAGAATTTCAACATCATTTCGATTAAGAATCCAACTTTCGCGTAAGCGTGGTAAACCTTTTCGAATATCAATTTCAATATTTGGATCTGTGTATGGACCAGAAGTATCATAAACAGTTACTGGAGGATTTTTTTCGATCCCACCGTTTGAAAGTTTCGTGTCGCTAAGATGAATCTCACGCATCGCTACTTTTATCGGGTGAATTTCGCCATCAATGTAAACTTTTTTAGAATTCGGAAATGGGGTTCTGGATATTTGTTCTTCTGTTGTCATCGTGTTTTTTGTTTCAGGTTTGAAGTTTAAAGTTTCAAGTTGATATGGATTATGTTTTTTAACGCATTTGTTTCTGTAGAGTCTACGTCCAGTATATAATTGGAATTTGAAATTTTTATATTGGAATTTCAGCCTCCCTGCGTGGCAGAAATAATCAAAATTTCGTCAGTTTCTTGTACAAGGAATTCGTTCCATTTGGTTTTTGGAACAACGGTATTATTAATAGCAACGGCAATTCCGTTTTGTTTGTGCGGAATTTCGAGATCGAGCAATGATTGAACGCTTAGCGATTCAGCATTGAAATGTTTGGTTTGTTGATTGATTTTTAGTTCCATTCCTTCTGAGTTTAGAGTTTTTTACAGATACACTATGGTGCATCTTTACTCTAGGAATGGCTACAAGAACGCATAAAAATATGCATGCAGAAGTCATCTTACTTTTCCCTACGCTAGTATGAACTAGATCAGGTTCAGAGGGTAAAATCTCAGCCTACAAGTTGTAGACACCCCTAAAGTGTGAAGCAAATATATGTAATTTTTGTTTAAAAGTTTCAGGTTTCAAGTTTCAGGTTCAAAAAAACTGAAAACTGTCACTGAAAACTGCGACTAACGACTGGAAACTATTTTTTTCTCGTCCAGCAGTCTTTGATATGATCATTTACCATTCCGGTTGCCTGCATGTGAGCGTAAATAACGGTTGAGCCTACGAATTTGAATCCGCGTTTTTTTAAATCTTTGCTGATTGCATCTGAAAGAGGAGTAGTTGCCGGAACGTCTTTTAAAGTTTTGGGATTATTGTCGATAGGTTTTCCATCGGTGAATTTCCATATATACTCTGAAAAACTTCCAAATTCTTCCTGAACTTTCATAAAAGCCTGAGCGTTTGAAATAGTTGCTTTAACTTTAAGTTTATTTCGGATGATTCCGGTATTCTGCAATAATTCTTCAATTTTATCTTCAGAATAATTGGCAATTTTTTTATAATCGAAATGATCGAAGGCATTTCTGAAATTCTCTCTTTTATTTAAAATGGTAATCCAGCTTAATCCAGCCTGAAAAGTTTCTAAAATTAAAAACTCAAATAAAGATGCATCATCATAAACAGGAACTCCCCATTCTTCGTCATGATATTTTTTGTATAAATCACTGGCTGAGCACCAGCCGCATCTTACTTGATCTTCGTTTTTCATTATTTTCCTATTTGCCAGCTATATCCTTTTACTCCCGGAATATAAGCAGAACGACCAATTATGATCAATTCATTATGGATTTTTTTGTCGTACTTAATGCCAATTGTTGTTCCTGATGTATATAATTTATTAGCTTTAAAAGTAATTTTCATAAGACCATCTTTGAATTTACCATCTGAAACTTTTTCAATAAACCAGGTCGACCGCCATTTTATGGCTATTTCATCTTCAGAAGTTTTTGTAATACTTTTTACAAGTTTTACGGCTTCTTTAGGGATTTCAAAATTTTCAGTTAATTGTTTCTGATTTAAAGTCTGTCCAATTTTACTGAGAGAAAGTATTTTTTTTAGATTGCCAAATGTTACCAAAGATTTGTTTTCTTCTTCATTCCAGCTTATGTTAGCGTTTTCTGTCTCAACTTGTTGATTTTGAATTTGTGGTCTGCTTTGGCTTTCCTTTTTTGATGAAAAATGATTTCGTTTGTTAGTTGCAGAATTATGAGCAAGATCTTTAGATATCCCGATAGTTTTTAATGGTGTTTTTTTGAATGTTTTTGCAGAAGCCGGATTTAATTTATCGACAGGATAAATTGTTTTTCGTTTCGGCTGCTTTTTTTCATCGTTGCCACAGCCCATCAAAAAACAGGTAATTGAAAGAAATAGCGTGGCAATTGTCTTTTTCATAACTACAAGTTAGCTTTAATCTTTGATAGTAAGATCTTGTTCCAAATATTTTTTTATCAAATGATGTCCAAGGTAAATTAAAGGAGTTAATACAACCGCAACCGAAAGTTTGAAAATGTAACCTGTTAGCCCAGAAGTGATAAAAGTTTTAAAATCGATTTTTCCGGGAAGCCAGAAAGCAATTCCCAGTACAATAAAAGAGTCAAATAATTGAGAAATTACAGTAGAACCAGTTGCTCGTAACCATATTTTCTTTTCTCCGGTTCTTTTTTTGAAAAACCAAAAAATCCAAACATCGATTAACTGTGATACCATAAAAGCAACAATACTTCCGAAGATAATCCACATACTTTGTCCAAAAACGGCATGAAACTGCTCATCATTAACTGGACTGATTCCTTTTGCTGCTGGAATTACAATCGCCATAAATAAGATTAAAAATGCATAAGAAATTAAACAAGCAGTTATAAAAGAGAGTTTTTTTACTCCTTTTTCGCCAAAGTATTCATTAATCAAATCAGTAGTTAGAAAAACAATCGGCCAGGGTAAAATCCCTATACTCATTACAAAAGGACCAATCTGAATTAATTTTCCTCCAATAAGTTCAGCCACAACGGCATTGGTTATAAATATTCCTGATAGAACTACAAAAACAATTTCTTTTCGGGTTTTAAACATGTTATTTTGGTTATAATGATTCAAATTTAAACTATTTCTTCAAATGTTCGAAATGGATTAATGAGTTCGTTTGAAGTTTGCTTTTGATTGGTTAATTTTGAGTTGCTGCTTATTTTTTTTGGAAACTATTTAAGCAGAAAATTATTAATGCATTTTATTATGAAAACACAAATAGATTTAAATAATCCGTTACTTCAGGAATGGTCTGGTGCTTATGGCGGAGTTCCGGATTTTACAAAATATAAAATCTCTGATTTTAAACCCGCAATTGAGTTTGCTATTCAGGAAAAATTAGAGGAGATTGATGCAATTGCAAACAATGTTGAAGAACCTACTTTTGATAATACAATTGTTGCTTTAGAGCTTTCTGGCGAAAAACTGGACAGAATTCATGCCGTTTACGGAATTTACAGATCCAATTTAAGCAGTCCTGAATTTAATGTGGTTGATACAGAAATGTCTCCAAAATTGGCAGAGATTAGTGATAAACTATATCAAAACGATAAGCTGTTTCTAAGAATTGAAAAACTATATAAAAGTGCCGAAAGTAAAAATTTAAATGCTGAACAACAGCGTTTGCTTTGGCTTTATTATACCGATTTTGTTCGAGAAGGGGCGGAGTTAAATGAAGAAGATAAAAAGGAAGTAGCCAAAATTAATCAGGAACTTGCCGGGCTTTTTACTCTTTTCAGCCAAAAATTATTAGCAGAAGAAAATGATCAGTTTTTAGAATTAAAATCTGAAAATGATTTGGATGGTTTGCCTGAGGAATTTAAAAACGCAGCCATTGCTGAAGCGAAAGAAAGAAAGCTGAATAGTTTAGCTAGTATTGGCAACACAAGATCTTCAATAGAACCGTTTTTGACTTTTTCAAATCGAAGAGATTTACGAGAAAAAGCATTTGATATTTTTGTAAAACGTGGTGATAACAAGAATCAAAATGATACTAATGAAACGCTGGTTTCAATTTTACAATTACGTGCGAAGAAAGCCAAAATATTAGGCTTTAAGAATTTTGCTGAGTGGAGTTTGTCTAATAAAATGGCTAAAGACCCACAGAAGACTTTAGATTTAATGGAATCGGTATGGAAGCCAGCTGTTGAAAAAGTAAAAAATGATGTTGCTGCAATGCAGGAAATGGTAAATAACGAAGGCGGAAATTTTAAAATTCAACCTTGGGATTATCGTTATTATGCAGAAAAAGTGCGCAAAGCAAAATATGATTTAGACCAAAATGAGATAAAACAATATCTTCAGTTAGAAAATTTACGTGAAGCCATGTTTTGGGTTGCGGGTGAATTATTTAATTTAGGATTTAAACAATTATTTGATGTTCCGGTTTATCATCCTGATGTTCGCGTTTGGGAAGTGAATAATAAGAATACAGGTAAATTAATCGGATTGTGGTATTTTGATCCTTATGCACGTGTTGGCAAGCGTTCTGGAGCGTGGATGAATTCGCATAGAGATCAGCAGAAAATAAAACAAAGTATACTGCCTATAGTATCGAATAACTGCAATTTTATAAAAGGAAATAGTGATGATCCTGTATTGATTTCGTGGGATGATGCGACAACTTTATTCCATGAATTTGGGCACGCTTTGCACGGTTTATGTTCAAATGTTACTTATCCTAGTTTGTCAGGAACTTCGGTTGCGAGAGATTATGTTGAGTTTCCTTCGCAATTACTGGAACATTGGCTGGCAACTCCAGAAGTGCTGAATAAGTTTGCACTTCATTATAAAACAAATCAGCCATTGTCTGAATCTTTGGTAGAAAGAATAGAAAAAGCGGCGAATTTTAATGAAGGTTTTGCAACTGTCGAAACGATTTCGAGTTCTTTTGTAGATATGAAACTGCATTTAACAACTGAAACTGTAGATCCACATCAATTTGAGAAAGATGTTTTGGCAGAAATTAATATGCCGTCAGAGATTGTAATGCGACATAGAATTCCGCAATTTGCCCATATTTTTTCAAGTGACGGATATGCAGCGGGATATTACAGTTATTTATGGGCCGACGTAATAAATGCAGACGCTTATGAAGCTTTTCTGGAAGCTGATGGGCCTTATGATAAAAAAGTTGCCGAACGTCTTTATGACATTGTTTTAAGTGTTGGGAATAGTGTAGATAATGAAAGTATGTATGAGCATTTTAGAGGACATGCTCCAAAATCTGACGCTTTGATGCGTGCGAGAAATTTTCCAGTTGAGAGCTAAAAACTGAAAATAAAAAAACCCGAATAAATTAATATTCGGGCTTTTTATATTGAAATAATAATATATTAACCTAAAGTAACTCTTTTGAAACCTGTAATTTCAACGTTGTATCCTTTAACGTAATCACCAACTTTTTTACTATCATCTTTGATAAAGTTTTGATCTAACAAAGCTTTCTCTTGATCTAATGTAGTGTTGTCAGAGATAAAACGCTGTACTTTTCCTGGGATAATTTTGTCCCAAATTTGCTCTGGTTTACCTTCAGCTTTTAATTCAGCTTTAGCATCTTCTTCAGCTTGTTTTAAAACTTCTGGAGTTAATTGAGAGTAAGAAATGTATTTAGGAACATTTTTTAAAGTTTTTCCTAAACGTTTTGCTTCTTCATTATCTTTTTCGATTACAGCAATACGAGCAGCAAGTTCAGATTCAACGAAAGCAGGATCAAAATCTTTGTAAGATAATGTATCAGCTCCCATAGAAGCAACTTGCATAGAAACATCTTTAGTTAAAACGTCAGCGTTAGGAATTGCAGCAGAAATTGCAGTTAATGCAGCAATTTTGTTAACGTGAACATAAGATCCAACAAAAGCACCTTCTAAAATTTCAAAACCACCGATTTCGATTTTTTCACCGATAACACCAGTTTGCTCGATTAATTTTTCAGCAACAGTAATTCCGTTGAAATCTGAAGCTAAGAATTCTTCTTTAGAAGAGAAGTTAATAGCTCTTTCTACTAAATCTTTAGCTAAAGTTACGAAAGCCTCATTTTTACCTACGAAATCAGTTTCGCAGTTTAAAGTGATGATCGCTCCTTTAGTGTTGTCAGCATTAACAAAAGAAACAGCAGCTCCTTCAGAAGACTCACGGTCAGAACGGTTAGCAGCAACTTTTTGTCCTTTTTCTCTAAGGACTTGTATAGCTTTATCGAAATCTCCATCAGCTTCAACTAAAGCTTTTTTACAGTCCATCATTCCGGCACCTGTAGATTGTCTTAATTTATTTACGTCTGCAGCAGTAATTGTTGCCATAATATTTTGAATTTTAATGTTAAAAGTAAAAATTCCATCTTTTAAATTCTAAACTCCAATTTTATTAAATTATCAACATAACGTTTTTAATTTGTGGTTTGGATTTTAGAATTTAAAATTTGGAATTTAAATTTGATTTATTCTTCAGTTGCAGGAGCAGCTTCAGCCTCAGCAGCAGGAGCAGCTTCTTCAGCTACTTCAACTTCTTTTTCAGAACCTCTGTCAGAAAGACCTTCGATAACTGCAGTAGTCACTAAAGATAAAATTTTGTCAATTGATTTAGAAGCATCATCATTTGCAGGAATAACGTAATCAACCTCTCTTGGGTCAGAATTCGTATCAACCATTGCGAAAACTGGAATGTTTAATTTTTGTGCTTCTTTTATTGCGATGTGTTCAGCTTTGATATCTACTACGAACAATGCTGCAGGTAGTCTAGACATATCAGCGATTGAACCTAAGTTTTTCTCTAATTTAGCACGTAGACGATCAACTTGCAAACGCTCTTTTTTAGATAACGTCATGAAAGTACCATCTTTCTTCATTTTATCAATAGAAGACATTTTTTTAACTGCCTTTCTGATAGTTACGAAGTTAGTTAGCATTCCACCAGGCCATCTTTCAGTGATGTAAGGCATGTTTGCAGCCTTTGCTTTATCAGCAACGATGTCTTTAGCTTGTTTTTTGGTAGCTACGAATAAAATTTTTCTACCTGATGCAGCGATTTTTTTCAAAGCTTCGTTAGCTTCTTCAATTTTAGCTGCAGTTTTATATAGATTGATAATGTGAATACCATTACGCTCCATATAAATGTAAGGAGCCATGTTTGGATCCCATTTTCTAGTCATGTGTCCGAAGTGAACACCTGCTTCTAGTAATTCTTTTACTTCTATTTTGTTTGCCATTTTTGTACTAGTTTACGTTCTGTTGATTAGCAATGTATAAATGGCGATTTCTCTGGCTTTATACATTTAGATGCTAAACTATATCCTACCTCGATAGGAGAGCAACAATAACTGTGTTTTTTAATTTCAATAAATAATTGATAATGTCTTGTCCCATCTGAACAAGACAGGTAATATTAACGTTTAGAGAATTGGAATCTCTTACGAGCTTTCTTCTGACCGAATTTCTTACGTTCAACCATTCTAGGGTCTCTTGTTAATAAACCTTCTGGTTTTAGGATAGCTCTGTTTTCGATGTTCACTTCACACATTACACGTGCTAATGCCATTCTTACAGCTTCTGCCTGACCAGTTGAACCACCTCCGTAAACGTTTACTTTTACATCAAAGTTACTAGCATTTTCTGTCATAGATAATGGTTGTAATACTTTGTATTGTAAAGTTGCAGTTGGAAAGTAAGTTGCGAATTCTTTTTTGTTTACAGTGATTTTACCTGTTCCTTCAGAAACATATACACGTGCAACAGCGGTTTTTCTTCTACCGATTTTGTGAATAACTCCCATTACTTAAGATCGTTTAGGTTAACAGTTCTAGGTTTTTGAGCTCCGTGAGTATGCTCAGCACCTACAACAACATTTAGATTTCTAAAAAGTTCAGCTCCTAATTTGTTTTTAGGTAACATTCCTTTTACAGCTTTTTCTACTAATAATGCAGGGTTTTTAGATTGCAATACTTTAGCAGTTAAAGTTCTTTGTCCTCCTGGGTAACCTGTATGACGCATGTAAATTTTGTCATTCATTTTTGTACCTGTAAGGTTAATTTTTTCTGAGTTGATAACAATTACGTTATCTCCACAGTCAACGTGCGGTGTGTAACTTGGCTTGTACTTACCTCTTAAGATCATCGCAACCTTTGAAGCAAGACGACCTAAGTTATGACCTTCTGCATCAACAACAATCCACTCTTTAGTTACAGTGGCTTTGCTAGCTGAAATTGTCTTGTAGCTTAATGCGTCCATAATATTATTTTAATTAAACATTCCATCCCCAATAAAGGGGATGCAAAAGTACAATTAATTATTTTAAAACCAAATACCTGAAAAGAATATTTTATATCCTGAAAATCAGGCTTTCAGTTTTTATTTTTAAAACCATAAAAAAACCGTCCTCACAATAACGCGAGGACGGTTCAAAATTAACCTTATTTTTAACTAAACAATAAATATATTGGCGATATCGACCACTTGTTGTGTCGTTAACGGTTCATCATAAGCTTCTGATCCTGCGGCAGCACCAAATGCTGAGGCTGTATTGAAGCCTGCTTGCATCGTTACTCCTTCGCCATCATAAACAGCCTGCGTTGCTGCCGGCATTCCGGCACCTCTTTCAGCATTAGAGATCCAGCCTTTTAAACCTCGCAGTCTTCTAACTTCAGAAGCGTGTCTGGCTTCAACTGAGTGAATTTGTAATGCTGCTGTCAGTAAATCTGGTGTAGATATTAAGTTAGCGGCCTGACCTTTATAGGCTCTTACACCTGTATCTTCAAAGGCTTGTGCCAATGCCAAAAAGGTAGGATAATCATTAAAAGGATCAAATGCTCCGCCTACAGTAAAGTCAAAAGTAGGCTTTGGAACAAAATTAGCACTCATTGTTCCGCCAAGTCCCGCAATTAAAAACGAAACATGATCTGCTTCGTGCGCAGCGATTTGCTGAAAAACTTTTAAATCGCGTCCGCCGTTTTCAGAAGCCGGAATAACCCCTGAATCTAATGCCATGGCGTAAAATTCGTTTTCCAGATATTCCAGAGTCAATGCAAACTGCAAAGCTCCAATTGGTGTCGCTGGTGTTGCCGTTATGTCTTTTGCAAAAGCTTTATTAGTAAAAGCAGCTAATCCAAAAGGAATTGATGCCATTGCCAGGTTTTTTCCGATATTCCCAAACTGCGTAAAACTGTCTCTTCTGGAACCAGTGCTTTTCATTAAGCTGTCATCAGTAAAGGTTTCTATAAATTTTAAAATATTCATAATTTCTAATTTTTAGCTAGTTAAGATTAAGGTAAATAGTTTGCCGTGAATTTTGTGGTAATAAATCCTGCAGCAACTGGTAGGATTTTTGACGGATCTTTTGCAACGTCTAATCCGGTTGAAGTGCTTATAATATCATCTCCGGCAAAATCTTTTGAATTCGGGTTGATCAAACTTCTAATGGCAGAAGCGTGTCTGGCTTCTACAGAAACAATTTTTCCGGCTAATAATAAATAATCAGGGCTTTTAATAAGTCTGCCTGCTCCATTATAAGCAGCAACACCAGTATCTTCAAGTGCTTTTGCGGTAGCTAAAACTTCGGTACGGCTATTAAAATTTAAAGCACCATAACTAAAGGCTAAAGAAGGAAGTAATTGAGAACCAGGATCTGGAAGCGCTCCGGTTAAAGCGGCTTTAAAAAAATCTCTGTGAACTACTTCGTGATGGTAAAGATCTGTAAGGACCTGACGTTCTGTGTCATTAAATACAGTATTAAAGTTGGAGGCATTTACCACTTTAGTGTAAAAATCGGCTTCTAACTGCTCTAAGGCGTACGCATAAGTTAGAACACCAAAGTCTCCTGAGCCTAAGTCAAAAACACCATTTTTGACTCCAGGTAAGGAATTATCCTCCATATTGTCATCGTTATCATTGTCGCTGCAACCAGCTAAAACCAAACCTGCGGTAACTAATGTTAGTCCACTGAGCTTCAGAAAGCTCCTTCTGCTATCCAGGGAAGGGTTGACTTCCTGAATTTTAACTTCGTTTTTCATAATCTAGGCTTTTATTAAGTTAATAACATTCTATTAAGTTTATTAACGAAATTTTTAGACATGCGGTTTCAGAAATTTCTTCTTTTTTAGAATTATTTCGAATAGATACTATTATTTCAAATAGTGGTAGGGGTTTTTTGTTTTATTTTCGGTAATTCTACTATATTTGTATTAATTACATAAACTTTTATTAGATGAAAGCTAAAGCAACTCTAAAACAAATTGCGAAGGAACTAGGTGTTTCTGTGTCTACAGTGTCTAAAGCACTAAACGACAGCCCGGAAATAAGTGAGCAGACGAAGGTGAAGATTAAAGAGTATGCCAAACTCAAAAATTATAAACCGAATGTTATTGGTCTGAACTTGAAGAATCGAAAAACCAAAACAATTGGTGTAATTATACCTAATATATTAAACTCCTTTTTTGCAAAGGTTTTTAGCGGCATCGAAAAGGTTGCCGATAAAAAAGGATATAATGTAATTACGTGTATTTCGAACGAATCTTTAGAGAAAGAAATTCATACGCTTGAAATGTTAAGCAACGGAACTATCGACGGATTTATTCTTTCGGTTTCTGAAGAAGCACAAAAGCTGCAAGATTACAATCACTTTTCGGCTATTATTAATGACGGAACGCCAATTGTAATGTTTGACAGAATTGCTGATGAAGTAGAATGTGATAAAGTTGTAGTAGATGATTTTGATTCGGCTTTAAACTCAACGCAGCATTTAATTAATTTAGGCTGTAAAAATATCGCCTTAATTTCTTCTGTAGATAATTTAAGTGTTGGAAAATTAAGAGCTGATGGCTATTTAAAAGCTTTAAAAGACAATAATATTCCGGTAAACGAAAAAATTATTCTTCGTACCGATTCTGAAGATGATATGAAAGCTAAGATTGACGCTATTTTTGACAATAAAGTTGATGCGATTTTTGCTTTAGATGAAAATGATTCAGTTGCGGCTTTAAGAGTAAGTTTGAAAAAAGGATACAAAGTTCCGGAAGATATTTCGATAATTGGTTTTGCTGATGGAATCTTGGCTTCAAGACGTTTGTCTCCAAGTTTAACAACAGTAAGCCAGCACGGAATTGAAATTGGTGAAGTTGCTGCCAAAAAACTAATCGAAAGACTGGAAGAACCAGAAGGTGAAACTTCTGATTACGAAACGATCATCATCAAAACAAAATTGAAAGAAAGAGAGTCTACAAGAAAGGCTTAATTGTAAAAAATATAATCCATAAAAAAAGGACTGTTCGAAAGAACAGTCCTTTTTTTATGTTTAGTGTCATTTCGACGAAGGAGAAATCTCCGCAAGTAACTCCGCAATGAGGATCCAATCTTTGTCGAGCTTCTCGCGAAGATTTCTCCTTCCTCGCAATGACAAGATTGTGTTGATTGTTCTTGATTCATAAATCTAAAATCAACAATCAAAAATCTAAAATGGCATTAATGCGCTTCTAGCCAATCTTTACCCAAACCTAATTCGACTTCTAAAGGAACCGCCATTTTGAAAGCATTTTCCATTTCGTGTTTAATCATTGGCTGGATTTTTTCTAATTCGTCGTTGTGCACATCAAACACAAGCTCATCATGAACTTGCAGCAGCATTCTGGATTTCCAGTTTTCGTCTTGTAATTTTTTATGAATGTTAATCATGGCAATTTTAATCACATCGGCAGCACTTCCTTGAATTGGTGCATTTACAGCATTTCGTTCGGCAGCACTTCTCACAACGGCATTCGCAGAATTAATATCTTTTAAATAACGGCGACGACCTAAAATAGTTTGTACATAACCGTTTTCACGCGCAAAATCAACCTGATCCTGCATATATGATTTTAATCTCGGATACGTTTTGTAATAAGCATCAATCAAAGCTGCACTTTCACCGCGAGATAATGAAGTCTGATTACTTAATCCGAAAGCAGAAACACCATATATAATTCCAAAGTTTACCGTTTTAGCATTACTTCTTTGTTCGCGTGAAACTTCTTCAAGCGCTACATCAAAAACTTTTGCTGCGGTTGCTCTGTGAATATCTTCACCGTTTTGGAACGCTGCAATCATATTTTCTTCACCGCTTAAAGCAGCAATAATTCTTAATTCAATTTGCGAGTAATCGGCAGAGATTAAAGTGTGGTTTTCATCGCGCGCCACGAAAGCTTTACGAATCTGACGTCCTCTTTCCGTACGAATCGGAATGTTTTGTAAATTCGGATTATTAGAACTCAAACGTCCAGTTGCGGCAACAGTCTGCATATAATCGGTATGAACTCGTAATGTTTTTTTATCAACTTGTTCCGGCAAAGCCAAAATATAAGTGCTTTGTAATTTCACCATTTGACGCCAGTCCAAAATTTGTTTTACAATAGGATTGTCGTTTGCTAAATAAGTCAAAACTTCCTCTCCGGTTGCATATTGACCCGTTTTGGTTTTCTTTTGCTTTGCTCCGCCAATTTTAAGTTTATCAAATAAAATATCTCCTAATTGTTTTGGAGACGCAAGATTAAATTTCTCGCCCGCAGTTTCGTAAATTTGTTCTTCTAAAGATTTGATTTCAATCTCCATCTCTCCAGACATTTGTTTTAAGAAATCAACATCAAGGCGAATTCCTTCTGTTTCCATCGCAGCTAAAACACTTACTAACGGAATCTCGATTTCATCAAACAGCTTTTTAGTTTCTGTTTTGTCTAATTCTGTAGTAAAGATTTCTTTTAATTGTAAAGTAACATCAGCATCTTCTGCAGCATATTCTTTAATATCTTCTAAAGGAACATCGCGCATCGAAAGCTGATTTTTTCCTTTTTTACCAATTAAGGTTTCAATTGATTTTGGTGAGTATTTTAAGTACGTTTCGGCCAAAATATCCATATTATGACGCATATCCGGATTAATCAAATAATGCGCAATCATGGTATCAAAAAGTTTTCCTTTTACCGTAACTCCGTAATTAGCAAGAATTTTTAAATCGTATTTTAAGTTCTGTCCAATTTTTTCGATGTTTTCATTTTCAAAAAACGGAACAAATTTGTCTACTAAAGCTTTTGCTTCTTCCTGACTTTCCGGAAACGGAACATAAAATGCTTTTCCTTTTTCGTAAGAGAAAGACATTCCCACAAGTTCTGCATGCAACGCATCGATTCCTGTAGTTTCGGTATCAAAACAAACTGAAGTCTGCTTTTGTAAATTCTGTAAAAGCATTTTAATACCCAAATCGCCCTGAATGATTTGGTAAAAATGCTCAGTATTTTCTAAAGTATTGTAAAATGAATTTCTTGCAGCTTCTGCACTTTCATCAAGAGTAATTCCGCCTCCGCCAAAAAGATCAAATTGGTCTTCGTTCTTTGGCTGTGGTTTTTTGTATAATTTAGGATCGGCTGCCGGAGCACTATTTGCTAATTCATTTCCGCCACCCACTTTAAATAAGTTATCAAACTGTTCCGCCATTCTTCTAAATTCCAGTTCCTGAAAAATAGCATCTGTTTTTTCAATATCAGGGCGAGAAAGTTCGTAATCATCTTCATTAAAAACAACATCGCAATCGCAGATAATCGTTGCCAGTTTTTTAGACAAAATACCTTTATCTTTATTCGCTTCGATATTCTCCTTCATTTTTCCTTTTAGTAAATGTGTATTGTCTAAAAGGTTTTCCATTGTACCAAATTCTTTTAGGAACTTTTTAGCGGTAACTTCACCAACTCCAGGCAATCCCGGAATATTATCCACGGCGTCGCCCATCATTCCTAGAAAGTCTATAACTTGTTCAGGTCTTTCGATTTCAAATTTTGCCAAAACTTCGGGAATTCCCCAAATTTCGATTCCGTTACCCATACGGGCAGGCTTGTACATGAAAATATTTTCAGAAACCAATTGCGCAAAATCCTTATCCGGCGTTACCATGAAAACCTTATAATTTTGTTTTTCGGCTTGTTTGGCAATAGTTCCAATTAAATCATCGGCTTCACAACCTTCGATTTCAATAATCGGGATATGCATGGCTCTTAATAATTCCTGAATATAGGGAACTGCAATTTTAATCGCCTCAGGCGTTTCATCACGATTGGCTTTATATTCTACGAACATTTCCGTTCTTACATGACTTCCGCCTTTGTCAAAAGCAACAGCAAGATGATCTGGTTTTTCTCTTTTAATAACATCTAAAAGTGAGTTCATAAAACCCATAATTGCAGATGTGTCCATTCCTTTTGAGTTTATTCTCGGGTTTTTTATAAAGGCATAATAGCCGCGAAAAATTAATGCATAAGCATCTAGAAGAAAAAGGCGTTTTTGAGTTGACATATAAAAATTATTAGTCTGTAAAAATAAACAATTGGGTCCTCAAAAATTAGACTAACGAGTTTTTTTTTCCACCATATAAGTTATATAAGTTCATTTTAGCAAAGACGTACCCGTAGAGGCACACTGCAGTGCGTCTCCGCATTTTAATACATAACGATTAGTTGCGTCCTATATATTAAATGAACTTATATAACTTATATGGTGGAAAAACGAGCAAAGCGTTAATGTCAAGTTAATTTTTTTTATTCAGGGATTTCTTCATTTTGTCTTCATGTTATGGGGGTAATTTTGATCTGTAAAATAAAAGGTAATTAATTTAAATCTTAGAAATCATGAGAAATTTATTGATGGTATTAACAGCAGTTTTAGGAACAAGCGCAATGGTTCATGCGTTTCCTGCAAAAGATGGTAAAACAGTTCCTGCAAAAGAAGTAAAAGCAACAAAACACCCGAAAAGCAAAACTGATAAAAAAACAAAATCAGTAAAAAGTGAAGCTCCAAAAGCAGAAACAGCAAAAACAAAAAAATAAACAAAAAGATAATTTAGAAAAAAAGGTTGGTTAATTTAAAAATTTAAAATCATGAAAAAATTAATTTTATTAGCGGTAGCAGTTTTAGGAACAACTGCAATGGTAAATGCTCAAACAACTCCAGCTCAGGCAGCGCCTGCAAAAGAAGTTAAAGCGACAAAACACCATCATAAAGGAAACAAAAAGGCAAAAGCTCAAGCTCCAAAAGACGAAGCTGCAACCGTGAAAAAATAAGAATTACTCTCGTTTTGTTTTCGAAGCATTGTAACGGAGGCAAAACAGGAATAATGATTATGATGAATGCGATTGAAGAAAGCTGATGAAGAAATTTGTCAGCTTTTTTTATTCGTTAATTTTTTAATAACACGTAACCGGACTTTTGATAATTGATTAATTTTAGTTGCGTTTAAATGCCTTTTTTATGAATGTTTTAATTGTTGAAGATAATAAAGAACTTGCAGTAGAGGTTTATGACTTTTTGTGCAATGCGGGTTATATTTGTAAAATTGCCAATAGCTGTGCCGATGCTCTTGAAGAATTTGCAAGCAATGATTATGATGCGATGCTGCTTGATCTTGGTCTGCCGGACGGAGATGGTTTTGAGGTTTTACAAACTATTCGAAAAACAAAATCAAAAATTGCGGTAATTGTGCTGACGGCGCGTGGAGAATTAGACGACAGGATTAACGGGCTTCATCTTGGTGCCGATGATTATTTGACTAAACCTTTCGCATTGACCGAATTAGCAGCAAGATTATTTGCTGTAATTCGCAGGATTCATGGTTTTACTTTAAACAATTTAAGTATTCACGGATTTTTACTGCAGCTTCAGGATTATAAAGTGAGTTTTAATGATGTGCCTTTAAGTTTGACTAAAAAAGAATTTGATATTTTTCAATATTTAGTTCTGAATAAAAACCGGGTAATTACAAGACTGCAATTGACAGAACATATTTGGGGCGATATTCTGGAGGTAAACTCCGATTCTAATTTTATAGACGTACACGTTCGTAACCTTCGAAAAAAATTAGACAAACATACTTCGATTGATTGGTTTGAAACCGTTAGAAATGTTGGTTATCGTATTAATGAATAAATAGATTTTTGTGAAGATAAAACATCAATTGGCCATATTTAATGCACTAACAAGATTGTTGGTGATTTTGGTTTTATGGCTCATGCTTCCTATTTTGGTCGAAAATGTGGTTTACAGACATATTAATAATGGATTAATCGAAAAGAAACAGAAATTCATTGATCATTTAAATCAACAGGAAATTAATGATTTTATCGAAAATGCAGATGATTCGACGGAAACCTATTCGCAGTTTTCTACACTTCACAGCGAATTTTTGGTTCTTTCCAGAGTTCCTATAAAACCGCATCAAAAGAAAACTTCTTTCAGTAATGAATATAGAATTATTGAAGGTGAAGAAAATGAATACCGAATTCTGCAGCATCATTTTAGTTATCAAAATGAAGAATATCAACTCGAAATTGGGAGCAGTTTAAGCGAAGTAAAAGACTTGACTTTTATTATAAAGCTTTTTATAATTGTAGTTTTGGTCGTTATTCTTTTGGTTACTTTTTTGGCCGATACTTTTTATATCGAATATTTACTGAAACCTTTTTATAAAATTATCGATACTAAAATAAGGCGGGTCAATGAACCGGAGGTTTTTGATCATACACCCATAAATGCAAAATCGAGAGATTTTAGGGAATTAGATTTGGTTTTAAACCAAATGATGAATCGTATTGCAGAACTTTTTAAAAAAGAAAAACAGTTTATTTCTAATGTTTCGCACGAGCTTTTAACTCCAATTGCTTTATTGAAAAACAAGCTGGAAAATTTATTGCAAAATGATTCTTTAGATGATAATGCGGTGGATAAAATCGCAGGTTCATTGAAAACGCTTGATATGCTGAAAAAAATCATCAATAATTTACTGCTGATTTCCCGAATTGAAAACAATCAATACGAAGCCAATGAAAATATCAGTTTTCAGGAAATAATAAAGGATTTGCAGGAAGATTTGCAGGATCGTATTGATGATAAAGGAATTGCCTTCGTTAAAAAAATGGACCATGATTTTGTTTTTAGAGGAAACAAAACTTTAATTCATATTTTAATCTATAATTTAGTAACGAATGCCATAAAGTATAATAAGCCGGACGGAAGTATTATTGTTTCTGATGGGTTTTTGCAAAATCAATATTTTATTTCCATTACTGATTCTGGTATTGGTCTAAACGAATCGCAAATCGAAAATATTTTCAACCGCTTTGCCAGAGTAAGCTCAGATCAGGAAGGGCAGGGGTTAGGCCTTGCCATTGCTAAGAGTATTGCTGTTTTTCATCATATAGAAATTAAAGTTAATTCTCTTATAAACGAAGGAACGACATTTACTTTATTGTTTCCGGAGATGCAAAAACACAATTAAAAGTTAATTTTTTCAGATTGGTTCAATCTTCATTTTGTCTTCATTTAGTGATTCTATCTTTGAGCTATAAATAAAGAAGTAGTAATCACAAAAATCAACAATCATGAAAAAATTAATTTTATTAGCGGTAGCAGTTTTAGGAACAACTGCAATGGTAAATGCTCAAACAACTCCAGTAAAAGAAACTCCAGCAAAAGAAGCAAAAGCTGCTAAAAAAGAGAAAAAAGCTGATAAAAAAGCTAAAAAAGCAGAAGCTAAGCCAGAAGCGGCAAAAGCTCAAAAATAATGCGATAAAGGTTTATTGAATAAACTTTGTTGTAGACTAAAGGTTTTAAATAATTTGGTTGCAAAAGCTGATAGAGAAATCTATCGGCTTTTGCTATTATTTGAGTTAAATTTTTGATAATAAAAAGCGATAGAATATTCATTCTTTGTTACTTTGCTTAAAACTGTAAATAAATGATCCTTCGTTTTGTAATTCTATGTGCTCTTTTTCTATTTATTGAGTTCTATTCGTATCAAGCCTTTCGTACTTTAATCAAATTAAGATGGGTATTGATCAGCTATCAAATTATTAGTGTACTGCTTTTAGTTTTCATAATATATTCTTTTACGCAATTTGACCGTTCTGTTGGGCAGACCAAACAAACCATGTTTACAATGGGATTAATGTTATTGGTTTATGTTCCTAAAATTGTGCTTACACTTGTAATGTTTGGAGAAGATATTTTTAGAATCGGAGCCAGTATATTAAACTATTGCATGTATAATGCGCCTAGAAAAGAAATGATGCCGGACAGACGTAAGTTTGTCAGTCAGATTGCTTTAGGATTAGCTGCGGTTCCTTTTTTATCTTTGATTTACGGAATTTTCGAAGGGAAATATAATTTTAAAGTATTCAAACAGACTATATTTTTTCCGGATCTTCCAGATGAATTTGATGGTTTTAAAATAACACAGATTTCTGATGTTCACAGCGGAAGTTTTGATAATCCTGATAAAATTAATTATGCAATTGATTTGATTAATGAACAGGAATCTGATATGATTTTGTTTACTGGAGATATTGTAAATACTCACGCAAAAGAAATGCATCCGTGGCTGGAAACTTTCAGCAGAATTAAAGATTACAAGTACGGAAAATATGCTGTTTTAGGAAATCATGATTATGGCGAATATGTGACTTGGCCTTCTGAAAAAGAAAAAGATGAGAACTTTGCAGAAATCAAAAATCTTTATGGTAAAATAGGTTTTGATTTGATGTTAAATGAAAATAAATACATTCAAAAAGGTGCAGATAAAATTGCTTTAGTTGGTGTTGAAAACTGGGGACAGAATTTTAAGAAGGCCGGAGATTTGAAAAAAGCTTCGCAAGGACTTCAGGAAACTGATTTTAAAGTTTTAATGAGCCACGATCCAAGCCATTGGGAATATGAAGTGAAAAAAGATCCTAAAAACTTTCATCTAACTTTATCTGGTCATACGCACGGAATGCAGTTTGGAATTGAAATTCCGGGATATTTTAAATGGAGTCTGGCGCAATACATTTATAAACAATGGGCAGGACTTTATGAAGAAGCCGGAAGATATGTTTATGTGAACCGCGGATTTGGTTTTCATGCTTATCCTGGACGAGTTGGAATTATGCCTGAAATCACGGTTATTGAACTAAAAAAAGGTAAGAATGTGGCTTAATTCGTTAAAAATGCTACATTTGTATTAATTATATCTTTTTAATAGATTAAAAGAATTAAATTTTTGGTTTTATGTCAAAATTTGGAGAACTTATAAATGCTCAGGTTCCAGTGTTAATTGACTTCTACACAGATTGGAACGAATCATCAGTATTGATGCATCCGGTAATAAAGGATGTTGCGGCTGCGCTTGGAGACAAAGCGAAGGTAATTAAAATTGATGTTGATAAAAATCAGGAACTGGCCGAAGCATTACGAATTAAAGGACTTCCGACTTTAATGATTTATAAAGAAGGACAAATGATCTGGAGACAATCTGGAGAACTTGATGCAAATACACTTATCGGAATTGTTCAGGATCAATTCGACGTATAAAATACTTCAGAAATAAGATATTGTTCGGGTTTTCTAATGAATAATATCAAACTTATATCCATTCTCTTTTAAAAAATGCAGCGTTTTTGGTAAAGCAAATTTTAAATTTGGCGATGCTTTTATGCTGTCATGGAATACAATTACGCTTCCCGATTTTACATTTTTAGTAACGTTTTCAAGGCATTTTTCAGGAGTTATACTTTGGTCGAAATCCGCACTTAAAACATCCCACATTATTATTTTATAGCCAAGTTTGCGTAAAATCTTTGATTGCGCTTTTTTAATTTTCCCGTAAGGCGGACGAAATATTAAATTGTTCGGTTTTATTTCTTCTTCTAAAATCTTAGCGCAGTTATTTACATTTTCGATATACTCATTCGTATGTATTTTCCAGCCATTTACGTGGTTCATTGTATGGTTTCCAATACAATGTCCATCTGTGATTAATTTTTCGAATAAAGATAAATTGGCTTTAATATTTTTTCCAATACAGAAGAAAGTAGCTTTTGCATCAAACTTTTTAAGTTCAGATAAAACCCAGTCTGTAATCTCTGGGGTTGGGCCGTCATCAAACGTTAAGTATATTTTCTTTTCGTTGTTTGGAATATCCCAACAATATTTAGAAAACACCTTTTTAATAAATGAATTAGTTTTTACCCAATAAAAGCTCATTTTGATTTTATTTATATCTACGTAAAAATAAAAAATGCAGCGCTTTTTATCAAGAAGCACTGCATTTTTTTAATCAATATATTTTTCGTATATTATTATTCTTTTTCGCGTCCAAAACGTTCAAAAACATTTACATACGTATTAAATACTGTTTTATGTTTTTCGTAGAAAGCTTTGTCTTTATTTTCTCTCATAACATGAAGTAAACTTCTGTAACGCTCAATATCTGTAATAATATCCATTGCTAAATCAGTTTGGTCAGTTGGAGGCAGAGTAGCGTAATAGTTTAGATTTTCTTTGTATTTATTTACTAGTTTATCTAATAAATCATGCGCTTTAGCTGTTTCTCCTACTTTATAATATCCGCCTGCAAATGGCTCCACTAAAGAATAATAACCAAATTTATCCAATGGCATTTTTGTCATTGCTAAATTAATTACGTTTTTAGCTTTGTCAATTTTACCTTCGGCAATAAGTTCGTCTACTAAACGAGACAAGTTAGTACGGTATGTGATACTGTTTCTTCTGGTTTCAGGATCGTGATAGATTTTTTCGCTTTCGCTGTTACCCCAGTCCCATTTCATTACGATATCATACATTTTATCGGCATCAATTTGTCCCATATCCATTGGCCCGCCATCTTTAGAAGGCACGTTTCTAACAGGAACTAATTTATAAACCATACCGTCTAATTGCAGATAGTCTTTTAACCATAAATAATCTTCATCATCAAAAGCACCTCCGCTAAAATAAATTGGACGTTTCCAGTTATTATTAGCTAAAATATCCAGCATCATTAATCTGTTTTTGTAAAGAGCACTTCCTTTAATGTCAATATCCATATAAGGAACAATTGAATCATTATATTTAGGATTTACAACTTTGTTTTTAAGAATGATGTTTTTGTCAACATTCACTCTAATTTTATTTGTTGGATAAAAGTGAATTGTCTGTCCGTTTTGTAAACCTACAGTTGACTTTGGATTTTTAATAAAATCAAGGAAATCTTTGATGTTCCAGCGTGTTTCAATCTTCGGAATATGAGCTACATAATCTAACTTATCCCCAACATATTGATCATGTGTAAATGATATTGGTAAAGGATCAGATTCATATGATTTTGCTTTCATTTGGTCGATATACCAATCTGTCATGAAAAGACTTGTATTTACAATCTTAACATCGGTTCTAAAATGCTCAATTTCCTGAGCATACCAAAGCGGGAATGTATCGTTGTCACCAATAGTAAATAAAATAGCATCCTTATCACACGAACTTAAATATGCTTTTGCCATTGCAACAGCAGTATATCTGTTTGATCTGTCGTGATCATCCCAGTTTTGAGAAGCCATTAAAACCGGCGCAGCCAATAAACTTACTGCAATAATAGCTGGCCCGGCAATTTTTGGAGCGATATATTTCTGAATACTTTCATATAAAGAATAAACTCCAAAACCAATCCAGATGGCAAAGACATAGAAAGATCCAACCAGTGCATAATCTCTTTCACGAGGTTCAAAAGGTCTTTCGTTCAAATAGATTTTTAAGGCAATTCCGGTAAATAAAAATAAAGCTAAAAGCACATAAAAACTTTTAAGGTCTTTATTAGCATGATACATTATTCCAATTAATCCTAAAATGAAAGGAAGGAAATAGTAAACATTACGTCCTTTGTTGTTTAAAACATCAGATGGTAATTTATCCTGAGAACCCAAATGAACAGAGTCCAGCGCTTTGATTCCGCTAATCCAGTTTCCGTCTAAATTGTCGTATTTCCCCTGAACATCGCTTTGACGTCCAACAAAATTCCACATTAAATATCTCCAGTACATATATCCAAATTGGTATTCGAACATAAAACTGAAATTATCACCAGTAGTTGGTTTTTCGATGATAAGATATTCTCCGTAGCTTTTTAAGAACTTAACATAACCTTCGTTGTCAATTTGCTTTTGAGCATAAGCATTTCTGAATTCAGATATTGTTTTTTCTACTTCATTACGAAGCTGTCCAGTTGCTTTGTTGTATTCTTCTTCGGTTAATTGACTTGCATCAATTCCATATTTCCCTAAATCATCCTCATAATTATAGTCTGGATTGATTCGGAATTTAGGAGGATTTGTAAAGCTAATGTAGTTTTGAATGTGTCCGGTTTCGGTACTCCACATTCTTGGCAGAATTGCTTTTTGATTGTCGTCGCTGTTTTGTTCTGCGTTTTTATAATTGTTGGTAATAATATATTTACCAGTTTTATTGTCTCTTTCGTAGTTAGGTTTTTTGTCTAAATAGGGAGTGTTAGCATCAAGACCGGCGAAAACTTCGGTATATTGAGGGCCATAAAATAATGGATTTACACCGTATTGTTCACGATTGTAGTAGGCTAAAACCTCGGCAGCATCTGATGGTTTGTTTTCGTTAATTACCGTATTGGCATTTGCACGAACAGGAAGCATCATCCAGGTAGAGAAACCAATTAATATAAATAAAGTACAAAGGATAATAGTATTGTAAAAAATCAATCCTTTTTGTTTAGTGAATTTTAATCCGAAATAGAAAAAAGCAATTAATAATAAAGTCACAAAAATAGTTCCGGAATTAAAAGGTAATCCCAAACTGTTTACCATGAAAATTTCAGTTTTACCGAAAAAAGCCATCGTTAAAGGCAAAAGTAATTTGAAGATAAACAACAAAATTCCTATTACAACTACATTGGCAATAAGGAAATTTTTAATGGTAACTTTTTCGTAATGCTTAAAATAATATAAGAATCCAATTGACGGAATCGTTAATAACGCCATAAAGTGAACTCCAAAAGATAGACCAACAACCAAAGAAATGATTAATAACCATTTATTCCCTTTTGGTTTGTCCATATCTTGTTCCCAGCGTAATCCAAGCCAGAATAGTAATGCAATTAATAAAGACGCCATTGCATAAACTTCGGCCTCGACAGCATTAAACCAAAAACTGTCAGAGAAAGTATAAGCTAAAGCTCCAACAAAAGAACTTCCTAAAATTACAATAGAATTATTTTGATCGATTTCGGCAAAACGCGCTACGATTTTCTTTAAAATCATAGAAGAAGACCAAAACATGAATAAAATTGTAAAGGCACTAGAAAAAACAGACATCATATTTACCATTACGGCTACATGCTGAGCATCAATAGCAAACATGGCAAAGAAAGCTCCCATCATTTGGAATAAAGGTGCTCCCGGCGGGTGGCCAACTTCTAGTTTAGCTGCTGTGGCAATATATTCGCCGCAATCCCAAAAGCTCATTGTAGGTTCGACAGTTAATGTGTAGGTAATTAAAGCGATTGCAAATGCAAACCAACCAATAATTGTATTCCATTTATTGAAATTGAATTGTGCCATATTTAGGTGTTATAATTTTGTATGTTTTTCAATCCTACAAAGAAAATGTTTTTTTATGTAAAGAAACGAGCATTAACAAAAAATTCTATAATAACTATTTGTAAATATTAATGTGTTGTGTATAAGTAACTTTGAAAAATTTGAACGGCTTTAAAATGAAAAAGAATGAAAAAAAATATTTTTTTTGACAAAAAAGTTTGCGCAAACTAAATAAAACCTTAAATTTGCACTCGCTTAACAGCACTGCTGGTCTATGGTGTAATGGTAACACAACTGTTTTTGGTGCAGTCTTTCTAGGTTCGAGTCCTAGTAGACCAACGTAAAAAGCCTCTCAAATCGAGAGGCTTTTTTTTATGCAAAAAAGTTTGCTTAAAAATTTGCACAATTTAAATAAAGGTTTAATTTTGCACCCGCTTAACAGCATTGCTGGTCTATGGTGTAATGGTAACACAACTGTTTTTGGTGCAGTCTTTCTAGGT